>DASRGI010000029.1:0-6882 GCA_035651095.1 Acidimicrobiales bacterium
CGCTCAAAGGCCGTAGATGCTGCGGATGACCTCGGCGATGGTGGTGACGTCCTGCTGCACCAGGCTCATCGCCTCTTGCCGCAACGTGCGCATTCCCTGCGACACGGCCAGGCGCTGGAGCTCCTCCTGCATGGCCCACCCCACCACCAACCGCTTGATCTCCGGCGTGATGCGCAGGAACTCGTAGACGCCGACGCGGTCCTGGTACCCGGTGCCCGCACACAAGTTGCAGCCCTTGCCCACGTAGAAGCGCTTCTTGTCGGGCGAGCCGCCGCCTTCGAGCCAGAACGCCAGCTCTTCGTCGCTCGGGCGTTCCAGGGCGCGACACGACGGGCAGATGCGACGCACCAGCCGCTGCCCCACCACGCCCAGCACCGACGAGGCGATGAGGAACGACTCGATCCCCATGTCGAGGAAGCGGTGCAAGGCCGACACCGAGTCGGTGGCGTGCAGCGACGAGAGCACGAGATGGCCGGTGAGGGCGGACTGGACGGCGATCCGGGCCGTCTCCACGTCCCGGATCTCACCCACCAAGATGACGTCGGGGTCCTGGCGCAGGATCGACTTGAGGCCGGTGGCGAACGTCAGGCCCGCCTGCTCGTTCGTCTGGATCTGGTTGATCGACGGGATCACGTACTCGACGGGGTCCTCGATCGTCATGATGTTGCGGTGGGGCTCGTTGATCTCGGCCAACGTGGCGTACAGCGTGGTCGTCTTGCCGCTGCCCGTGGGCCCCGCGCACAGGATCATGCCGAACGGCGAGCGCACCATCTTGGAGAAGGTGGCGTGGGTGTCGGAGGGCATGCCCAGGTCGTGCAGCCGGTACAGCGCCCGGCTCTTGTCGAGGAGGCGGAGCACGCACTTCTCACCCCAGATGGTGGCGGTGGTGGCGACCCGGATGTCGATGGATCGGCCGTCGACCTCCATGGCGATCTGGCCGTCCTGCGACCGCCGTCGCTCCACGATGTTCATGCCCGCCATGATCTTCAGCCTGCTGACGAGGGCAGGCGCGATGGACGCGGGGAGCGCCAGCGTGTCGTGGAGGGCGCCGTCGATACGAAACCGCACCCGCAGGAGGTCGTCCTGAGGTTCGATGTGGATGTCGGAGGCGCGATCTCGCAGGGCCTGGGTGATCACCAGGTTGGCGACCTGCACCACGGGCGCGTCGGTCGAAACCTCGGCCGGCTGCACCACGGCCTGGGCCCGGGCCCGGGAGGCCTCGCCCGCCTCGAACGCCTGCACCAACCGGTCGACGCCGCCGAGCGCCCGGTACGAGTTGTCGATGGCCCGCCGCACCTCCGAAGCCGGGGCCAGGAGGAGCTCGACGGGGTGGCCCATGGTGGCGGCCAACCGCTGCTCCAGCGCTGCTGACGGATCGGCCACGACCACCTGCACCCGACCGTCGGCCAGGCGTAGGGGCAGGGCGGACAGGCTGCGGGCCACGGACTCGGGCAGCAGGTCGAGGGCTTGCTGATCGGCCGCCTCGCTGCGGAGGTCTGCCACCTCGAGTGCGAGCTGCTCGGCCAGGATGCGGGTGAGGTCCCGCTCCCCCAGGGCACCCAGTTCGACGAGCAGGGTCCCGAGGCGTTTGTCGCCGCCGTCCTGCTGGACCAGCGCCGCCGCGACCTGCGGCGGGCGGATGAGGCGGGCCTCCACCAGCAACTCGCCCAGGCGCCGCCCGCCGGGGAGGACGCCGATGTCCTTCTCGCCCGCGTTCCCGGCGGCCCCGGCGCCAGCCGCGCCGGATGTGGGCGCCGCGGTGGTGTCCTTGCGGAGGAGCTTCATCGGACGAACGGCCCGAACGTGGCGGTGGTGGTATTGCCGGCCGTGTCGGTCCTCGTTGCCGTGGCGTACCAGGTGCCAGTGCCGATGTTGCCGGTGGAAACCCCCCACGTCCCGTCGGCAGCCACGGTGAGGTTCGTGTAGGTCTGGTTGGCCCCGGCCAGGTTGCAGGGCGATGTCCGGCAGAGGTACAAGGTGACCTTCCCGTCGTTGGCGCCCGTGCTGCCGGTGCCGTTCACGTCGATCTTGCTGCTGCCGTTGCCGGCAGCCAGGCTCGTGATGGCCACGGTGGGCGGGTACGTGTCGTAGCTGTAGGTCTGGCCGGTGACGGTCGGTGCCGTGCTCAGGCCGTTTCCGGCGGCGTCGGCGATGGCGCCGGCGCTCGTGTAGTTGAGACCGACGGTGCCGGCCGTGGCCGTGGTGCCCGTGGTGCTCACTGTCACCGTCCACGTGGCCGACGGGGCGTCCCCGGTGGACGCCACCGACGTGATGCTCGGTGCCGTCCCGGCCGTGCCCGTGGTGACGATGGTGAAGTTGCCCGCGGCCACGCCGTCGACCGGCTCGGAGAACGTCGCCGTCCAGGCCAGCGGCCCGGCGTTGGTCGTGACAGGTTCGCCCGCGGCCCGGTTCACGGAGGCGAGGGTGGGCGCCGCCGTGTCGTACGAATACGCCTCGCCACTGAAGGGGATGCCGGTGGCGCTCAGCGCGTTGGCGGCGGCGTCCGCGACCGTGCCCGCGCTGGCCATGTTGAGGCGGATCGTGCCCGCCGACGCGGTGACCCCGGTCGTGCTCACGGTCACCGTCCACGTGGCCGACGGGGGCGTGATGGTGGGCGTGACCGACGTGATGCTGGGCGTGCCCGTGAGGAGGGTATTGGTGAGTGTGAAGTTGGACGTGGCCACGTTGCTGACCGGCTCGGCGAAGGTGACGACCCACGTGAGCGGTGTCGCCCTGGCCGGGTTGTCAGCCGACCGGTTGACCGAGGTCAACGTGGGCCGGGTCGTGTCGTACGTGTAGGCCTGGCCGACCACCGGGAGGGTGGCGTTGAGCCCGTTGCCGCCGGTGTCGGCGATGGTGCTGGCGCTGGTGAGGTTCAGGCCGATCGAGCCGTTGTTGGCCCCGGTGGTCCCGGTCGTGAGGACCGACACCGTCCACGTGGCCGAGGGAGCCCCGCCCGAGGGCGTGGCCGAGGTGATCGACGGGGCCGAGCTGCCGATGTTGCCGGTAGCCAGGCCGAAGTTGCCGGTACCCACGCTGTTGACGGGCTCGGAGAAGGTCACCGTCCACGTCAGCGGGCCCGCCTTGGCCGGGTGGGTGCCCGCCCGGGTGATTGACGTCACCGTCGGGCGGCTGTCGACCACCGTGAAGCTGGTGCCCGTTGCCTGGCTGCCCTGGCTGCCCACGGCCACGGCCGCGTGGGTGCCGGCGGCCACGCCCGTCGGGATGGTGACGGTGAACGGCCCCGCCGCGCCCGTCCCGTCGGCGGTGCTGATCGATCCGGCCAGCACCGGGCCCGCGGCGCTGTCGAGCCGGAAGGTCACGCTCTCGCCGTTGCGGAAGTGGGAGAGGGCGCCGCCGGCGAGGGTGGCGGGCAAGGTGGTGAAGCTCTGGTTGGCGGTGAAGGTGAGCGACGGCGCCGTCACCACGATGGCCCCGCTCCGGCTGCCCTCGGCCCCCGCCCACAGGGCGATGCGGGGCGTCACCGTGTAGTACCAGGTGCCTGCGGCGGCGGGGTCCTCGGTACAGGTGAGGGCGGCCACCGTGCCCGCGCACCCGCCCGTGGCAGCCGTCGGCGAACCACCGGACGGCACGCTGTAGCGGGCCACGGTGTAGCCGGTGGCGGCCCGGCCTCCCGCGGTGGCTCTCGCCGGCCAGGTGATCGTCACGCTCTGCCCGTTGACCCCGCTCACGGCAGGGGCGGGCCCGGCCTGCAGGCTGTCACCCCCGGCCGCGGCGAAGTTGCTGCTGTCGGTCGAGGCCCATCGAGCGAAGGCCGCGCCCCCGAGGGCCGCCAAGGCGACAGCCCCGATGACGACGAGCCACAGTCGGGCGGCGCGCGTCATCGGTGCACCACCAGGGTCACCGGGATGTGGAAGGTCGCGCCCTGGCAGGCGGGCAACGAGGTGGCGTCCATGGCCGCTGCGCCCGCCAGGTGCAGCAGGGTCGAGCCCGGGGGCAGCGTGATGTCGGGGCTGACCGGGGCAGTGAAGGTGACGCCGGTCGTGGTGCAGCCGGCATGGCCGGGGTCGGCGGTGATGGGCCCCCCGCCGGTGATGCTGTCGACCATCACCGAGAAGGCGTTGGGGTTGGTGGCCCGGAGGATGACATCAGCGACGGGGCCACCCGGCGACAGCGCTGACGACGGCGTGTCGCCGCCCACGAAGGCGGCCACCGTGACCGTCTGCATGGTGCCGGTGGTAGCCGAGCCCTGGCCGGTGCCGCTCGTGGTGACGAAGGCCAGCGCCGGAAGCACGCCGGCGAGCAGGACGCCTCCGAGCAACACGGCGAGGGAGCGGGTGCGCGTCACGGCTTGGTCGCCGTCCCCGCGTAGGAGAGCGTGAAGGTGGTGCCCTGGCAGCCGTCCTGCTCCCACGGCATGTCCAGCAACTCGACCAAGGGCCACTGGTCGGTGGGCACGGCGAGCTGCTGCAGGGTCCTGGTGGACTTGGCCGGCACCGTCACCGGACCGGTGAACGCGCGTGTGACGGCCAGGTTGGCCGAGCCCACGCAGGCCGGGTTGGCGGTGGCGCCCTTGGTGGTGGCGTCGTCGATCGTGATCGACACGCTGAGCACCTTGATGGGGAAGTTGTACGGGTTGGCGAAGGTCAGGTTCAACGCCTGGGCCATGCCGGGCACGAAGGACCCGGTGGTGCTGCCGGTCACGCCGAAGCCCTGGCCGAGCACGATCGTCCAGCACGAGGACGCGGGCGGGCTGGCGTTGCCCGCCGGGTCCACGGCCCGGACCTGGAAGCAGTGATCGGTGGTGGGGAGGTTCTCGAAGGCGGCCCGCTTGGCGCCACACGGCGCGAAGGCGGCGCCGTCGAGCGCGCACTCGAAGGCCACGCCCTGCTCGGCGTCCGCATACGAGAACGTGGGGCTGGTGTCAGCGGTGGCGTCGTCGGGGCCCTTGGTGATCGTGGGTGCCGGCGGGGCGACGGTGTCGACCTTCCATGCCCAGGCGACGTACCCGGAGGGACGCGAGACATTGCCCAGCGCGTCTGTGGCCCGCACCACGACGCCGTAGGAGCCGTCGGCCGGGAGGGCGAGGGGCAGGCGCCAGGCGACGGTGCCGGCCGCCGTCTGGAACACCTGGGCAGTCGCGGCGAAGGCCGTACCGTCCCAGTGCTTCCCGGTGGCGTGCTGCACGACGGTGGCTTCGACCTTGGCCACGCCGGCCCCGTCCGTCGCCGTGCCGCACAGGCCGGGCCCGCCGCCGCACAAGGTGCTCCAGCCAGTGGCGTTGAAGGCGGCCGCGCTCGGGTGCGAAATGGTGATCAGGGGCGCGGTGGTGTCGACTCGCCACGAGCGCCAGGCGGCCGGGCTGTCGGGCCGGTTCCGGGCCGTGGCCCGCACCTGAAAGGTGTGGCTGCCGTCGGCCAGCCGGGCGAAGGAGACGCCGGTGGCCGGACAACCCTTGAACGTGCCACCGTCCAGCGAACACTCGAAGGCGACGCCACTCAGGGTGGCGCCGTAGGTGAACGATACGGACGATGCTGCGACGGTGGAGCCCGTCGCCGGCCCGGATGTGATCGACGGCGGGGGCGGCGCGGGAAGTGACGCCGCCGTCCGGACGACGGTGGTGGCGACCACCGCCGTCCCGAACAGCAGCACGGCGCCCGCGACCAAGGCCGCCGTCAGGGCCTCGCCCCGCTCACTCCGTCTTCCACGCGATTGCATCCACGACTCCCTCACCTGGTTCAGGGCACATTGGCGGCGCGCCCTGCCTATGAGGCGTGTGCCGTGTAGTCGATCTTCAGCGTGCTGGCGGTCAGGCCCTTGCAGTTGTCCTGGTTGTTGACCGGGTCGTCGAGCATGTTGAGCGTCAGGCCGCTCCACGAACCCTGGTCGGTGCCGTGGCCGATCTCGGCGTTGACCGTGGCCGTGCCCGTGATCGAGAAGTCGGCTTCGGTGCACGCCGGCTTGGTGTCATCGGGCTGGACGCTGAAGGGGTGCACGACCGCAGTCACGCCGGCGACGAAGACCTTTCCCGCGTTGGTCGTGTTGTCGAAGTCGCCCAGCAGGTCGGACGAGCCGCCCGGATACAGGTTCAGGTTCGACGAGGTCTGGTTGACGGTGATGGCATTGGCGGTGTCCGTCGTGGCCGTGCCGTGGCCGTCGCCAGTGGTCGTCCAGTAGGCGAAGGCAGCAGTGGCCAGCAGGGTGGCGGTCATGGCCACGCCCACGCCGGCCAGCCGCTTTCGGGTGATGAGGCGCATGGGGGGTCTCCTTGTGTCGGCGGTTCGGTTCACAAGGCGTGGGTTTCGCCGCTCGCTCCCCCCGGACCAGGCGACCAGATGCAGCCCGGGGATCGACGCTTCCGCCTAGATGGTGACGATGCCGGGCCTGGATCAACCGCCCACCACGCCCATCACAACAACTGCTCAACAGCCCCCGAGAGGGCGCTCTGTCCCGCGTAGGGCCTCCGGGCAAGGAGCGTTGGGAATCCGTTGATGCGGCGTTGCCCGGGGATGGAGACCAGCGGTCGAGAGTGGGACACCTACCGCGGGCGCGGTTCCGTCAGGGCTGCAAGTGGAGGGGCGACATGAGCGTCGTATGGAGAAGCAGGCAGGAAGCGACAGCCAGCACATCGGCGCCGTCCACACCGGTGGCGGCCACACCGGTGGCAGCCACGCCGGTGCCGGGCAAGGGGCGGCGGCACTCCCGGCTCTGGAGCGTGCTCGTGGTGGCCGGCCTCGTCGGCGCGCCCCTCGGCGCCGTCGGCGGGATGGCAGGCCTGGCCCGGGCCGACTCAGGCAGCTCGCTGGCAGGCAGCCCGTTCAACGGCGGGGATGGCGTCCTCGACACCACACCGGCGAGCACCGTCATCACCGTGCTGGACCACACCGGGAGCGCGGAGGAGGGCTACACGGGCGGCGCCAA
>DASRGI010000030.1:0-5348 GCA_035651095.1 Acidimicrobiales bacterium
GTCGCCGCCATGCAAGAGCGCTCGCCTGCCGAAGTGCTTCGCCTGGCCCAGGACGAAGGCATCGAGATCGTGGATTTTCGGTTCTGCGACCTCCCCGGTTTGATGCAGCACTTCTCCGTTCCCGTGAAGCAGTTGACGGAGGACGGGTTCAGCGAGGGGTACGGGTTCGACGGTTCGTCGATCCGCGGGTTCCAGGAGATCCAGGAGTCGGACATGATCCTGGTCCCGGACCCGAACACGGCGTACATCGACCCGTTCCGGCAGCACGCCACGCTGAACATCAACTGCTACGTGCGCGACCCCATCACGGGGGAGAGCTACACGCGCGACCCGCGCTACGTGGCCAAGAAGGCGGAGGACTACCTCGCCACCACCGGCATCGCCGACACCGCCTACTTCGGGCCCGAGGCCGAGTTCTTCATCTTCAACGACGTGCGCTTCATGCAGGACCAGCGCTCGGCGTTCTACTCGGTCGACTCCATCGAGGGCATCTGGAACTCGGCCGCCGACGAGAAGCCCAACCTGGGCTTCAAGCCCCGGTACAAGCAGGGGTACTTCCCGGTGCCGCCCATGGACCACTTCCAGGACCTGCGCTCGGAGATGACCCTCACGCTGCAGCGGTTGGGCATCGAGGTCGAGGTGCAGCACCACGAGGTGGGCACGGCCGGCCAGGCCGAGATCGACGTGCGCTTCGACACGCTCCTGTCGATGGCCGACAGCCTCATGCTGTTCAAGTACGTCATCAAGAACGTGGCCCGGGCCCACGGGTACACGGCCACGTTCATGCCCAAGCCCCTGTTCCAGGACAACGGTTCGGGCATGCACACGCACCAGTCGCTGTGGAAGGGCGGCGACCCGCTCTTCTACTCCGAGACCGGGTACGCGGGCTTGTCCGACCTGGCCCGCTGGTACATCGGCGGTCTGCTGAAGCACGCGTCCGCGGTGCTGGCATTCGCGGCGCCCACCACCAACTCGTACAAGCGCCTGGTGCCGGGCTACGAGGCGCCCGTGAACCTGGTGTACTCGCAGCGCAACCGCTCGGCGTCGGTGCGCATCCCGCTGTACTCGAAGTCGCCCAAGGCCAAGCGCCTGGAGTTCCGCTGCCCCGACCCGTCGTGCAACCCGTACCTGGCGTTCTCAGCCATGTTGATGGCCGGCCTGGACGGGATCCAGAACCGCATCGAGCCGCCCGACCCGGTGGACAAGGACCTCTACGACCTCCCGCCCGAGCAGCTGGCGCTGGTGCCCCAGGTGCCGGCGTCGCTCGACGAGGCGCTGGCGGCGTTGGAGGCGGACCAGGACTTCCTCAAGGCCGGCGGCGTGTTCACGGACGACCTCATCGACACGTGGATCGGGTACAAGCGCCTCAACGAGATCGACGAGGTCCGCCTCCGGCCCCACCCTTGGGAGTTCATGCTCTACTACGACATCTGATCGGTCGCGCTGCCGTATGCGGCGTGAGGTTCTACGGCATGCGGGACGTGAGCGTGGCCAAGCCAGGGCCCTCCAGGTCGGACAGGCCGGCGCGGCGGCCGGTCATGGCCAGCACCAGCGACGCCGCCGGGCCGGTGACCTCGGGGCCGGAACCGGTGGACCAGTCGACGTCGGTAGCGCGCAGCGTCAGCCCACTGATGCGCTTGCGGGCGCCGATCGGGAAGCCGGCCTTCTTGTAGAAGTCGGCCACCGTCGTGAGTGCCTCGGCCGGGTACCCACCGGGCACGCCGAGCGGCCGGCGCAGGTCCTCGCCGTGGACCACCAGCTCGCCCAGCATGACCGTGGCTGGCCCGGGCGGATGGCCGGTCAGGGGCGCGGCCGCCCGCAGTCGCGACGCGATCGACGACGGCCCGCCCGCCCCCACGGCGGCGACCTCGGCCGCCACCATGGCGTTGAACCGCAAGCCGTGCTTCAACACGGTGAGCGTGAACTTGCCCGGGGTGGTCTCTGCCGCGGCCACCATGTGGGCGGCCACGTCCTGCACCCGCCACCCGGCGCACAGCGAGGGCATGGCCCACTGCTCGGGCGTGAGTGTCGCCAGCAGATCGGCCAGCCTCTCGCGTTCGGTGCGAACCGTCGGCCACAGCTCCATGGCGTTCCCCAGTCTCTCGATGAAATGCTGATCGGCATGACCGCCCGCATCCAGCCACTCCCGCCCGAGCAACGCGACGATGCCACGAACGAGCTGTTGCAGTCGATGCGGATCGGAGACGGCGAGGTGCTCAACATCTTCGCCACGCTCGCCCGTCACCCACGCCTGCTCAAGCGCTGGTCGGCGTTCGGCGGCACGCTGCTGTTCGGCGGCCGCCTGCCCGGGCGCGACCGCGAGCTGCTCATCCTGCGCACCGCCCACACCACCAACGCGCAGTACGAATGGGCGCAGCACGTCGCCTTGGGCAAGGCCGAAGGCCTCACCGACGACGACATCGAGCGCGTGCAACAAGGCCCCGACGAGCCGGGCTGGGCGCCGTTCGACCAGACGCTCGTGCGGGCGGCCGACGAACTGCACGCCGCCGCCTGCATCGGCGACAAGACGTGGGCAGAGCTGGCCGAGAAGTACGACGCCCAGCAACTCATCGAGGTCTGCATGGTCGTGGGCCAGTACCACCTCGTCGCCTTTACGTTGAACTCGCTCGGGGTGGAGCTGGAGTCATGACGCGCCTGGCCGGTCGCCGCATCCTCGTGGTGGGCGCGGGCACGCAGCGGGGGGCGAGCGACGACCCCGACCCGCCGGCCGGCAACGGGCGGGCCATCGCCGTCACCGCCGCTCGGGAAGGGGCGGCCGCCGTCGCCTGTGCCGACATCGACGCGGACGCGGCCCAGGTCACCGCCGCGCTGGTGGAAGCGGCCGGTGCCAAGGCGCCCACCATCACGGGTGACGTGGCCGACGCCGCTGCCTGCGCAGCCATGGTGCACCAGAGCGCCGACGCCATGGGCGGCCTCGACGGGCTGGTGCTCAACGTGGGCATCGGTGCCGGTGCCGGCCTGGCCGGCACCGGCGCAGGCGAATGGGACCACGTCTTCGCCGTCAATACCCGGGCCCAGTTCCTGCTCTGCCAGGCGGCCCTCCCGCTCCTCCCCGAAGGAGCGAGCATCGTGCTCATCTCGTCCGTGGCCGGCCTCAAGCCCGGCAGCCGCATCCCCGCCTACGACTCGTCCAAGGCCGCGCTGGCCGGCCTGGGCCGCCACGTGGCCTTCGAGGGAGCCCGACAGGGCGTGCGGGCCAACGTGGTGGCGCCCGGCCTGATCGACACGCCCCTCGGCCGCTGGGCCACGCGAGGTCGGCCGGGCCGCGGCCGCACGCCCGTCCCCCTGGGCCGCCAGGGAACGGCGTGGGAGGTCGCCAGCGCTGTCGCCTTCCTGTTGAGCGACGACGCCAGCTACATCACCGGCCAGCTGCTGGCGGTCGACGGTGGTTTGTCGTCGCTGATGTAGACAGGACGCATGCTCAAGGACCTGAAGGCCTTCCTCTTCCGAGGCAACCTGCTGGACCTGGCCACCGCCGTCATCATCGGCGTGGCCTTCAACGCGGTGGTGCAGTCACTGGTGCGGGACGTGATCACGCCCATCATCGCCGCCGTGGTGGGCAAGCCCGACTTCAGCTTCCTCACCCTCAAGTTGGGCGATGGCGTCATCCGTTACGGCGACTTCTTGAACGTCCTCTTCAACTTCGTCGTCGTGGGTGTGGTGCTGTTCTTCATCCTGCGGGCGGCGAACGCCGCTCAGAAGCTGCGGGCCACCACCGACCTGCCGCCCGACGAGGCTCCGCCCCCCTCGGACGAGGCCGTGCTCCTGGCTGAGATCCGCGACCTGCTGAAGAGCGGCCGCCCTACTGGATGACCCGCTTGCGGAACCCACTGATCCCTGCCCACGACAACACGGCGGCGGAGCAGATCAGCGCCAGGTAGATGGCGGGCAGGCGCATGTGCGGGATGCCCTGGGTGAGGGCGGCCCGCAACCCCTCGCTCATGTACACGAGCGGGTTCACCAGCACCGTCCACTTGAGCCAGGGGATGCTGTCCAGCCGGGCCCACGGGTAGTAGATGGCACCCAGGAACGTCATGGGCAGCACGATCACGCTGAACACCAGCGGCACCTGCCGGGGCTCCACCCTCGTGCCGATGGTGAGCCCCAGGGACGACCCCACCAGCGCGGCCAGCAGGGCGACGGGGATGAGGTGCAACCACTGCACGTGCATGTGCACGGGCGTGGCCGGGATGAACCGGGCCAGCGGGAACACCACCAGCGACGCCAGCAGACCCTGGACGGCGCCGGACACCAGCTTCTCGGCGGCCACGGCCCACACCGGCAAGGGAGCCAGCACCCGGTCCTCGATCTCTCGCGTGTAGCCGAACTCCTGCACCAAGGGCAGGGCCACCGCCTGGATGCCCTGGAAGATGCACGCGGTGGCGATGACACCCGGTACGAGCAACGTGGAGAACTCCGTGGCGCCCTGGCCGTTGCCACCCACGCCCTGGCCGATCTTGGGGAACACGTACGTGAACACGAACACGGTGAACAGCGGCTGCATCACCGTGCGCAAGACGAAGGCCTTGAACGTCTTGCGCAGCACGTGGACATCCCGCAGCAAGAGGGCGCCGAAGGCGGTGACGGCGGCCGACCGGGCGGGCCGCAGTTGGGCCAGCGAGTCGGGGGCGGGGGTGGTGGCGACGGTCATTCGCGCAGGTCCTTCCCGGTGAGGCTGATGAACACGGTCTCCAGGGTGGGCTCGGTCATGCCCAGGTCGTTCAGCGCGTAGCCGGCGGCCTCGACGGCGGTGACCACTCGGGGCAGCACACCCACGCCGCCCCGGAGGAACAGGCGGACCATGCCGTCGCCCACGGTCGCCCCGGTGGCGCCTTCCACCTCGCGGGTGAGGACGACCGACAGCTTCTCCAGGTCGCCGTCGGCGCTGACCCGCACGACGGTGTCGGCCCCCACCGACCGCTTGAGCTCGGCCGGTGTGTCGAGGGCCAGGATGCGGCCGTGGTCCATGATGGCCACCCGGTCGCAGAGCTGGTCGGCCTCCTCCATGTAATGGGTGGTGAGGAGGATGGTTTCGCCCGCTGCGTGCAGCTCCTCGAGGATCTCCCACAAGGCCAGGCGGCTCTGGGGGTCGAGGCCGGCTGTGGGCTCGTCGAGGAACAGGATGCGGGGCCGGTGGAGGATCGCCCGGGCCACCATGAGCCGCTGGGCCATGCCCCCCGACAGAGCCAGGGTGTCGGCGTCGGCCCGGTCGGCCAGGCGGAACCGCACCAGCGCCTCGTCCGTGGCTGCCTTGGCCTCTTTGGCCGTCATCCCGAAGTAGCGGCCGTGGAAGTAGAGGTTCTCCCACACGGTGAGGGCCCGGTCCA
>DASRGI010000031.1:0-4069 GCA_035651095.1 Acidimicrobiales bacterium
GACCAGCTCGGCCACCGAGAACCCGGGGAAGTCCAGGTGGTGGGCCAGCCGGGAGCGCAGGCCGGGGTTGGTGGTGAAGAACGACTCCATGCGGTCCCGGTAGCCGGCCAGCACCACCACCAGCTCGTCCCTGCGGTCCTCCATGACCTGGAGCAGGAGCTCGACCACCTCCTGGCCGTAGTCCCGCTCGTTGTCGGGCCGGTGCAGGGTGTACGCCTCGTCGATGAAGAGCACGCCGCCCATGGCCCGCTTCAGGACCTCTTTGGTCTTGGGCGCCGAGTGGCCCACGTACTGGCCCACCAGGTCGTCGCGGGTCACCGCCACCACGTGCCCCCGGGGGAGATACCCCAGGCGGTTGAGGATCTCGCCCATGCGGGACGCCACCGTGGTCTTGCCCGTGCCCGGCGGGCCGGTGAAGCACATGTGCAGGCTGGGCCGGTCCGACGTGAGGCCGAACTGGGCCCGCAGGCGGTCGACGACGAGCAGGGCGGCGATCTCCCGCAGGCGCTGCTTGACCGGCGCCAGGCCGATGAGGGTCCGGTCGACGTCGTCGAGCACGGCGTCGACCCCCAGCTCGACCCGCAGCGCTCGCAGGTCGACGCGGGTGCCAGGTGCGAGCGTCTCCGTCTCGCTAGCGGTAGCGCTCGCCATGGGGACGGTCGGCGGCGTAGGGGTGGAGCGTGTACCGCATGCGGCGGCCGGGCCCGGCCTGGCGCTCCAGCCGGAACCCGGGTTCGACCGCCGGCCGCTGCACCAGGAAGCTGAGCACGATGCTCTCCCTGCCCTTGCGGCTGTCGAAGGCATTCACCCGCACGTACTGGTCGGGGAACGCCTGGCGGCAGGCCCGGATCTCGTGGAGCGCGGCTTGCGGCCCGGTGAGGTCGAACAGGGGAAGGCCCCACATCTCCCAGAAGCGGTTGAGGGGATGGGGGTCGTCGGTGAGCTCGATGGAGATGGCCCAGCCATGGTCCACCGCGTAAGACAACTGAGCGGCGATCTGATCGTCGTCCAGGTCGGGGAGGCAGCCGAAGGTTCCCTGGGTGATCATGGCGTGACCGTGACCACGGCGTCGGGCGTGTCGGTGGACTCGTAGTCGAACGTCACGCTGCCCCAGGTGTCGAGGGCGGCCTGCAGTTCGGGCGAGCGCCGGCTCGCAGCCCGCAGGAGGTCCTCGCCCTCGGCCAGCATGTCCCGGCCCTCGTTGCGGGCCAGGATGAGCGCCTCGACCGCGACCCGGTTGGCGGTGGCGCCGGCGGCGATGCCCATGGGGTGACCGATGGTGCCGCCCCCGAACTGGAGGATGCAGTCCTCGCCCAAGTAGTGCAGGAGCTGGTGGGTCTGGCCGGCGTGGATGCCGCCGGACGCCACGGGCATGACGCCGGGCATGGACACCCAGTCCTGGTCGAAGTACAGCCCCTTGACCGGATCAGCGTCGACGTGGCCGAGCCGCAAGGTGTCGTAGTAGCCCCGCACGTTGTTGGGGTCGCCTTCGAGCTTCCCCACCACGGTGCCGGCGTGGAGGTGGTCGACGCCGAGGAGCCGGCACCACTTGGCCACCACCCGGAAGGACACGCCGTGCGCCTTCTGGCGGGTGAAGGTGGCGTGCCCCGCCCGGTGGAGGTGGAGGAGCACGCCGTTGCGCCGGGCCCACTTCGACCTCGAGGTCATGGCCGTGTAGCCGACGGTGAGGTCCATCATCACGACCACGCTCCCCAGCTCCTTGGCGAACTCGGCCCGCTCGTACATGTCCTCCATGGAGGGAGCGGTGACGTTGAGGTAGTGGCCCTTCACCTCGCCCGTTCGCTCCTGGGCCCGCTCCACCGCCTCCATGCACCAGAGGTAGCGCTCCCGCCAGCGCATGAAGGGCTGGCTGTTGATGTTCTCGTCGTCCTTGGTGAAGTCGAGCCCACCCCGCAGACCCTCGTACACGACCTGGCCGTAGTTGCGGGCGGACAGGCCCAGCTTGGGCTTGACCGTGCAGCCGAGCAGGGGCCGGCCGTACTTGTTGAGCATCTCCCGCTCGGCCACGATCCCGTGGGGCGGCCCGTCGAAGGTCTTGACGTACGCCACCGGTATTCGCAGATCCTCGAGGCGCAGCGCTCGCAGGGCCTTGAAGCCGAAGACGTTGCCGATGATGGACGACGTCATGTTGGCGATGGAGCCCTCCTCGAACAGGTCGAGGTCGTAGGCGATCCGGGCGATGTACTGGTCGGGGGCACCGGGCACGGGATCGACCCGGTAGCACTTGGCCTGGTAGCGACTGTGGTCGGTGAGGCGGTCGGTCCACACCACCGTCCAGGTCGCGGTGGACGACTCCCCCGCCACCGCCGCGCCCGCCTCGGCCGGGTCGACGCCGGGCTGGGGGGTGATGCGGAAGGCGGCCAGGACATCGGTGTCCTTGGGCTCGTAGTCAGGCTCGTAGTAGCCCATCTGGGCGTAGGGGATGACGCCTGCATCCCAACGTCCGCTGGTGGTGGTCATGGGTCAACCGTGCCAGCCGGGAGCGCCGGTGTCTATGAAGAATCAGGCGGGATTTCTTAGCTGTTTGTCTATGTGTTGCCGCGGCTCACCCTTTACTATCCATGATGTTGCGTTTACTATCCGATAGGTCATGGCACGCACTGCCGTCATCGCCGCCGGCGAGGAGCACCTGGCCCGGGTGGGCCGGTCGGTGGCCAGCCTGCGCCGGAGCGGCTGGCAGGTGATCGTCGTACCCGGCCACGCCACGGAGCTGCACAACCTGGAGATCCAACAGCTGCAAGCGGCCTCGGAGGTGCCGGCCCAGCCGCCGTGTTCGCTGATCGCCATGGCCCAGGGGCAGGTGGGCAGCGCCCTCGCCCTGGCCCTGCGCCACCTGGGGATGCCGGTGGTCGCGGCCGTGACCCACGTGCTGTCGGAAGCCCGGCGGGTGGTCGAGGCGCCGGCCGTGCGGGCCCTGGTCGATGCCGGGTACGTGGTGGTCGCAGGGGGCGGGGGCGGGGTACCGGTGGGCGGGTCCGGTACGGCACTGAACCTCGACACCGCGGCCGAGCTGCTGGCCACCACCATCGGAGCCGACGCCCTGGTGCTGGTGACGGGCGAGTCCCCGGCCGACGCCCACCTGCTGACCGTGGCCGAGGCCGAGCAGCGCCAGGCCGCGGGCCAGTTCCCGGGCGGCCCGCTGGGCGCCAAGGTCGACACCGCCATCCGGTTCGTGCACGGGGGTGGCGCTCTGGCCGCCATCACCACGCCCGAGCTGGTGCTGGCCACCGTCGAAGGAACCGCATCGCCCCTGGAGGGGGAGACGGGCATCTTGATCGTGGGCCCCGACCGGGCCCTGGGGGTGGCGTAGGCCGCTCGGCACTGTTAGACGAGCGTCTATGACACTGACCCAGTTGCGCACGTTCTTGGCCGTGGCCGACACTGGGTCGGTGCGGGCCGCGGCCGAGCGCCTGGTCGTGAGCCAGCCGTCGGTGTCAGCCGCCGTGGCCAGCCTGGAACGGGAGCTGGGCGTGGCCCTGATCGCCCGCCAGGGCCGGGGCCTGCGGCTCACCAGCGGCGGTGCCGCCTTCGCCGCCACCCTGCGCAGCTCGTTGGGCCTGCTCGACCAGGGCGTGCGAGCGGCCCGCAGCGGTGAGGACCCCGGGCAAGGCTCGGTGCGCCTGGCCGCGGTGACCACGGCGGCCGAGCGCCTGCTGCCCCGGCTGCTGGCGTCCTTCCGCCGGGCCCACCCGGGCGCGGGCGTGGCCATGGAGGTGCTGAACCGGGCCCAGGTGTGGGACGCCGTCGTCACCCACGAGGTCGACCTGGCCGTGGCCGGCCGGCCCCCCGCGGGCAGCCCCCTGCGGGTGCTGGGCACCGCCGCCAACCGCCTCGTCGTGGTGGGACCACCGTCCCCGAAGCGCGACCTGGCCGGCCAGACGTGGCTGCTGCGGGAGGAGGGATCGGGGACCCGGTCGGCCACCGACGCCCTGCTCGACGACCTGGGCATCGAGCCCGCCACCATGGTCCTGGGGTCGAACGGTGCCATCGAGCAGTGCCTGCTGGCCGGGCTGGGCATCACCCTCATCTCCGAGGCGGCCGTGGCCCA
>DASRGI010000032.1:0-16570 GCA_035651095.1 Acidimicrobiales bacterium
CGAGAAGATCCACAAGATCATGGATCTGGCCACGTCGCTGGGGGTGCCCGTGGTCGGCCTCAACGACGGCGCAGGAGCCCGCATCCAGGAGGGGGTCGTCTCCCTCGATTCCTACGGGAAGATCTTCTACCGGAACGTGGCTGCATCCGGCGTCATCCCCCAGATCAGCGTGATCATGGGGCCGTGCGCGGGCGGCGCCGTCTACAGCCCGGCCATGACCGACTTCATCTTCATGGTCCGGGAGACGAGCCACATGTTCATCACCGGGCCCGACGTGGTGAAGACGGTCACGGGCGAGAACGTCACCCTCGAGGAGTTGGGCGGGGCCATGTCCCACGCCACCAAGTCGGGCGTGTGCACGTTCGTGGCGCCCGACGAGAAGGCCTGCCTGGATGAGGTTCGGTACCTGCTCTCGTTCCTCCCGTCCAACAACCTGGAGGAGCCGCCGTCCGAGGCGCCCACCGACGACCCCGGCCGCCGGGCGCCCGAGCTGCTCGACCTGCTGCCGGCGTCGCCCAACCAGCCCTACGACATGAAGAAGGTCATCACCGCGGTCACGGACGACGGTGAGTTCCTCGAGTATTTCCCCCACTGGGCCCTGAACCTGGTGTGCGGCTTCTCCCGGCTGAACGGGCACGTGGTGGGCGTGATGGGCAACCAGCCCCAGGTGCTGGCCGGCGTGCTGGACATCGACTCGTCCGAGAAGGGCGCCCGGTTCGTGCGCACCTGCGACGCCTTCAACATCCCCATCATCACCTTCGTCGACGTGCCCGGCTTCCTGCCCGGCACCGACCAGGAGTACGGCGGCATCATCCGCCACGGGGCCAAGCTGCTCTATGCGTATTGCGAGGCCACCGTGCCCCGCATCCAGGTCATCACCCGCAAGGCCTACGGCGGGGCCTACGTGGTCATGAACGCCAAGTCGGTGGGCGCCGACCTGGCCTACGCCTGGCCCTCGGCCGAGCTGGCCGTCATGGGTCCCCAGGGCGCGGTGGAGATCGTGTACCGCCGGGAGCTGGCCGAGGCGGCCGACCCCGTGGCCCGCCGGGCCGAGCTGGTGGACGACTACACCGAGCGCTACGCCAACCCCTATCAGGCGGCCGAGCGGGGATTCGTCGACGACGTCATCGATCCCTCCGAGACCCGACCCGTCCTCATCCGGTCCCTGGAGATGCTCCGCTCCAAGCGCGAGGAGCTTCCCAAGCGCAAGCACGGGAACGTGCCCCTGTAGCTGGTGCTGTAGCTGTCAGTCTCGAAAAAGCCGACACGATCGGCCGTGCCGGTCGTATTACTGGTGATGAGACGTGCGCTGGCTACCGCTGCTGTCCTGCTCTCCCTCACCCTCGTCGCGTGCGGCGGCGGCAAGAAGTCCAGCACTGCCGCGCTGAAGGCGGCCGGAAACGGGACCACCACGACCGCGGCTGGCGATGCGGCCAGCGGCGGCGGTGGTTCGCCGACCACGGTCAAGGGGTCGAAGTCCACGGCCAAGGGCAACGGGACTACGGCCACCACGGCGGCGGGCGGCGGCGCCGATCCGAGCAGCACGACCACGACCAAGCCCCACCGGCCGGTCACGGCCAAGCTGGACAAGGCGTGCGTGCACCGGGGTAAGGCGGGCGACGACCAGACCCTCACCGTCCACACCGACCCGGACGACACCGTGGCCTACAGCACCGAGTACTCGGACCACTCCAACGAGCTCACTCACCCGGCGTACAAGACGGGCTCCGGGTACGGCAAGGCGAGCACGGACGGGGTGTACGTGGCCACGTGGAAGGTGCCGGACGACGCCCCCTCGGGTACGGCGACCCTCCGCTTCATCGCCGAGGGGAAGATCCACAACGAGATCCCCCTCACCTTCAAGGTCGTGGGTCCCCTGGAGAGTTGTTCCTGAGCGGTTCTCGCTACCGTAGGAGGCCATGACCGACCGGTCGGGCCCCACGTCGGAAGAACTGGCCGCCATCCTGGCTGCGGTGGAGATGGCGTGGCCCCGGCCGATGGTCGCGGGGGCCGGCGAGGGGGACCCGCCCCGCTGGCGCTTCTCCGGGCGCTGGTGGACCCGGCCCATCCCCGCTCGGCGCGAGCGGCCCTGGTGACCGAGGGTGTCGAGCTGACCACGGTGGCGGATGACGAAGCCGTCTTCCACCGAGGATCCGAGGTGCTCCGCCACCCAGGACTCGACCCCGACACCGACTACGAGCTGTACGGCATCGCCTTCCGCACGCTGCCCCGCCCGCCGGGCGAGCGGCTGGCCACGTTCGCCACGGTCAACGACGTGCACTTCGGTGAGGAGGAGTGCGGTCTCATCGAGGGCATGGATGTGGGCCCGGTACTGCGGGCCGAGCCGGGCGAGGACCCGTACCCGGAGACCATGAACCGCTCGGCCGTGGCCGAGGTCCAGGCCCTGGAGCCGGACGCGGTGGTGGTCAAGGGCGACCTCACCACCCACGGCACCCACACCGAGTTCGAGGCTTTCCTCGACTGCTGGACGCCGTCCTTCGGTGACCGCCTCCACTACGTGCGGGGCAACCACGACGCCGCCCATGGGGAGACGTTCGCCGACACCGCGCCGTTCTCCGTCACGCTGCCCGGCGTCACCCTGGCCGTGCTCGACACCACCGACCCGGGCTTGGCCAGCGGGCGGGTGTCGGGCGAGCAGCTGGCCTGGCTCGACGACCTGGGCGCGGCCGCCGCCGGTGATGGGCCGGTGCTGGTGTTCGGCCACCACCACCCGTGGAAGCCGGGCTCGGCGTCCCGGGAGCCGTCGTACTTCGGCATCAACCCGGACGACTCCGAGCGCCTGGTCGAGGTATTCGCCCGCCGGCCCGCCCTGTGCGGGTACTTCGCCGGCCACACCCACCGGAACCGGGTGCGGCACTTCGACGCCACCGGCGCGGTGCCGTGGGTGGAGGTGGCGTGCGTGAAGGACTACCCGGGGGCGTGGGCCGAATACCGGGTGTTCGAGGGCGGGGTCCTGCAGGTGCACCGGCGCATCTCGTCCCCCGAGGCGCTGGACTGGAGCGAGCGCACCCGGGCCATGTTCGGCGGGTTCTACCCCCACTACGCATTCGGCGAACTGGCCGACCGGTGTTTTGCCGTGGGCCGGCGCACCCGCTGACCTGCGCTCATCCACTGGCTGTGCGAAACCCTGTGGATTTGCCCGTGGGAATGTGGGGAAGACCGTGGGTTGCCCGGCCGCCCCAAACTTCCATAACGCGCCCCGGCGCGACGTACTCCGTCCCAGCCCAAACTTCCATAACGTCGGCTCGTTCAAACTTCCATAACGTATCTGGGCGCGTTTGACTACCTGTGCGGTCGTCCAGCGCGCCCAGAACGCACTTACCTCGCGTTATGGAAGTTACGAGAGGTCGGCCTTGGCCACCTCGACCTGGCCGAGGCCGCGCCCGGGGTCGGCCGCGCAGGCCCGCTCCAGGGCGGCCTTGGCCCGGTCCAGCACCTCGTCGGCCCGCAGGCCGTGGGTCGGGTAGCCCGCCACCCCGGCGGCCATGGAGCGCACCTGGGTCGGCTCGCCGGCCAGGGCGATCTGCAGGCGCTCGGCCGTCCACACGCCGCCCTCCTCGCTGGTGTCGTCCAGCACCAGCCCGAACGTGGACGGGCCCAGGCGGCAGGCCACGTCGGCCTCCCGCAGGGTGCGGCGCATGATGCCGGCAAAGGCGGCCACCGCGTCCCGGCGGTGCCGGCCCTCCCCCAGCAGCCCCACCTCGATCAGCACGACCGCCACCGGCCACAAGTGGCGGCGGGCGGTGGCCACCCGGCCGTCCAGGGCCAGGGCGAAGAAGTGCTCGTCGGGGAGGGCGGTCTCGGGATCGACCAGCGCCCGGGGTTCCTCCCGGGCGGGCGCGGGTACGTCGGCCAGCTTGATCAGTGCCTTGGCCCCGGCCAGGTCCTGCTCGGCGTCGTGCAGGCGCCGGAGCAGCACGATGGCGGCGGCTGCCGCGCCCAGCGCGCAGGCGGCGGAAACGACGGCCAGGCCGGGCATGCCCAGCACGGCCGCGCCGACACCGAAGACCAGGCCCGCCAACCCGGCGAACAGCGCGAAGAGCGCGTCGCGATCCACCATCGGTTCTCCATCGGTTCGCCGACGGCCGTGCTTCAACTGAACTTTGCTCACTCTGCCCGCCGGGCCGCTACCAAATCGGTCATCTCGCCCATGATGCGGATGAGTTCGAAGTCCTTGGGCGTGTAGACGGCCGCGACCCCCAGTTCCCGCAGCTTGGGCTGGTCGTCCTCGGGGATGATGCCACCCACCACCACGGGCACGTCCACGCCCGCCTCCCGCAGCAGCCGCAGCACCTCGGGCACCAGTTCCAGGTGGGAGCCCGACAGGATGGACACGCCGATGATGTCGACGTCCTCGTCCCGGGCGGCCACGGCGATCTCGGTGGGCGTGAGCCGGATGCCCTGGTACACGACCTCGAACCCGGCGTCCCGGGCGGCCACGGCGATCTGCTCGGCCCCGTTGGAATGGCCGTCCAGGCCCGGCTTGGCCACCAGCAGCTTGGGCGGGCCGCCCATGGACGACGCCAGCGCCTGCACCCGGGCCAGCACGTCCCGCATCTCCGCGCCCCGCTGGCCCACGGCCCCGCTCACGCCCGTGGGCGCCCGGTACTCGCCGAACACCTGGCGGAGGACGGCCGCCCACTCGCCCGTCGTCCCGCCCGCGTGGGCCAGGGCGATGCTGGCGGGCATGAGGTTCTCGTCGGTGAGCGCCACCCGGCGCAACTCCTCCAGGGCGGCCGCCACGGCCGCTTCGTCCCGGACCCGCCGCCACTCGGCCACGTCGGCCTTCGTCTCCGCCTCTACCGCAGGGTCGAGCTTGAGGATGGCCTCTTCCCCGCCCAGCGGCGAGGGCTCGGTGCTGGTGAAGCAGTTGACGCCCACGACCTTGAGGTCGCCCGTCTCGATGCGCCGGGTGCGCTCGGCCTGGCTGCGGACCAACCGGCCCTTCAACTCGTCGATGGCCTCGAAGGCCCCGCCCATCGACAACACGTCCTCGAGTTCGGCCGACGCCTGCTCCACCAGCGAGGCCGTCTTGGCCTCGATGACGGCCGAGCCGTTGAAGATGTCGTCGTACTCCAACAGGTCCGTCTCGAAGGCCAGCACCTGCTGCATGCGCAGGGCCCACTGCTGGTCCCACGGCCGAGGCAGGCCCAGCGCCTCGTTCCACGCCGGCAGCTGGATGGCCCGGGCCCGGGAGTCCCGGGACAGGGTGACGCCCAGCATCTCCAGCACGATCCGCTGCACGTTGTTCTCGGCCTGGGGCTCGGTGAGACCGAGCGAGTTCACCTGCACGCCGTACCGGAACCGGCGCAGCTTGGGGTCCTGCACGCCGTAGCGCTCCAGGCAGATGCGGTCCCACAGTTCGGTGAAGGCCCGCATCTTGCAGACCTCCTCGATGAACCGGATGCCGGCGTTGCAGAAGAAGGAGATGCGCCCCACCACTTCGGGCAACTCCGACTCCGGCACCTGGCCCGACTCCCGCACCGCGTCCAGCACACCAACGGCGGTGGCCAGCGCGTACGCCAGCTCCTGCACGGGCGTGGCCCCCGCCTCCTGGAGGTGGTAGCTGCACACATTGATGGGGTTCCACTTGGGAACGTGGCGGACCGTGTACGCGATCATGTCGACGATCAGCCGGCGGCTGGGCCCGGGCGGGAAGATGTACGTGCCCCGGGACAGGTACTCCTTGACGATGTCGTTCTGGGTCGTGCCCTGGAGCACGGCCGGGTCGACGCCCTGGTCCTCGGCGTTGGCGATGTACAGCGCCAGCAACCACATGGCCGTGGCGTTGATCGTCATCGACGTGTTCATCTCGCCCACGGGGATGCCATCGAGCAGCTGGGCCATGTGGCCGACGTGGGCCACGGGCACGCCGACCTTGCCCACCTCGCCGGCGGCCTCGGGGGCGTCGGGGTCGTAGCCGATCTGGGTGGGCAGGTCGAAGGCGATCGACAGGCCGGTCTGGCCCTTGGCCAGGTTGGTGCGGTACAGCTCGTTCGACGCTCGGGCCGAGGAGTGGCCTGAGTAGGTTCGCATCACCCACGGGCGGTCAAGACGATCAGAACCAGCCATGACCTCCAGTTTGGTGTCGGTCAGCGGCCAAGCACCAGCGGGAACCGCGTCTCGTCGTCGAGGGGCGTGCCCACCGGCATCTCGCCCGGCTGGACCAGGTTGGGAGTGCCGTCGAAGGTGGCGCCGTCCGGCATGTGGGTCACCACGAAGGCGGTGCGGGGCCGCGGGGACATGTTGCCGTTGGTCCCGTGCGGCGCGTACCCCTCGTGCAGGACGACCCCGCCCCGGCGTACGGGCGCAGGCACGGGCTCGATGGCGGCCCACGCCGGGTCGACCCGATGCAGCTCGTCCATCGGGTAGGCGCCCGAGCAGTCCGCTCGCTTCTGGGCATGGACACCGGGCAGGTAGTAGAGGCAGGCGTTGGACAGCGCCACGTCCACCAGCGGGAACCAGTACGAAATGGCGTGGTCGGCGGTGAACGAGATCCGGGGCACGTCCATGTGGAACGCCGTCGGCCCGCCCCACGCCGGCTTCACCGCCACCATGTCCTGGTACAGGCGCACGGCGTCGATGCCCTCGAGGTCGGCGGTCAGCTGGGCCAGCCGGGGATCGGTCGAGAACTTCCGGATGCGGGGGCTGTTCTGGAAGGGGTTCATCCGGTGGACCAGGTTGCTCTCGGCGCTGGCGAACGCCGTGTCGAACCCGGCCACGTACTCCTCGACGGCCGACGCCAACTCGTCGACCTCGTCCGTGGTCAGGAAGTCCTCGATGACGAGGAAGCCGTTCTTCTTGTACGACGCCCGCTCGGCGTCGGTGAGCTCGGTGCGCACGGTCAGGCCTCGTAGAGGATGGGGGACAGGGCCGGGTCGGTGAGGTGCTCCTGGTACACGTCGCGCAGGCCGGGCAGCATCGTGGACTTCTCGGTGCGGAGGTGCACGGCGTAGCTGCGCCGGGGCCGCCCGCTGGTGTTGGCGCCACTGCCGTGGATGGTGAGGCGGTGGTGGAAGCTGGCCCCGCCCGCGGGCAGGACGGCGGCCGCCTCCTCCCACACCTCGCCCTCGGGCACCCGGTCCCGCTCGGCCGAGGACTCCAGGTCGGGCACGAAGAAGTTGCCGCTGTTCAAGAAGCCCCACTGGTGCGAGCCCCGCACGAAGCGGACGGGCCCGCAATCCTCGGCCACGTCGGAGAGTGCCAGCCAGCAGGTGAAGACCTCGCCTTCCCACCAGCCCTGCCAGTAGTCCTCGTCCTGGTGCCAGCCCACGTTGGCGACGTCGGTGGCGCTCGATGGCTTGTGGATCAGTTGCATGGCCCACACCTGGATCATCGACGCCCCCGTGACGGCGGCGGCCACCTCGCCCAGGTTCGACCGCCGGAGCATGTCGGTGATGGCGTGGTCAGCCATCTGAGGCTGGTCCATGCGCACGAGTGCACCGGTGTCCACCTGGAAGGGGGCCACGCCGGTGGCGTACCGGCCGGCCAGGAGCCGGTCCATGGTGTCGTTGGCGGCGGGCAATGCCGAGGGGTCGAGCACGGGCGGCACCGTGCAGAACCCGTCGCGGGCAAAGTCGAGGGCAGGGGTGTTAGTTATGTTGCCTTATTAGCGGCCGGCCGGGCGGGCCGTCAACGCCTACCTGTCGCCGGTGGTCTCGCTTTCGCTGCGCTTCGGCTCGCTCACGGCTTGCGGTAGTCGTAGAAGCCCTTGCCGGACTTCCGTCCCAGCATTTCGGCCGACACCATCCGCCGCAGTTGGGGGACGGCCGCGTAGTTGGGGTCGCGGAACTCCTCGTACAGGGCGTCGAGGATGGCCAGGCTGGTGTCGAGGCCCACGAGGTCGAGCAGGGCGAAGGGGCCCATGGGGAAGTTGCACCCGCCCTTCATGGCCTCGTCGATGTCGTCCCTGGACGCCACGCCCTGCTCCAGCAGGCGCACGGCGTTGTTGAGATAGGGGAACAGCAGGGCGTTGACGATGAACCCGGCCTGGTCCTTCACCAGCACGGCGTTCTTGCCGCACGCCTCGGTGAACGTCCGGGCCGCCTGGATGGTCTCGTCGCTGGCCGTGAGGGGGCGCACGATCTCGACCAGGGACATGAGGGGCGCCGGGTTGAAGAAGTGGATGCCGCACACCTTGTCGGGCCGGCCCGTGTTCATGGCCAGTTCGATGACCGGCAGGGTGGACGTGTTGGTGGCGAGGATGGCGTGGTCCCCGCAGATGCGGTCGAGATCGGTGAACAGGTGCTTCTTGGTGGCCAGGTCCTCGACGATCGACTCGATCACCAGGTCGCACTCGCTCAGCTCGCCCAGGTCGGACGTGGCCGACACCCGGCTGAGGGTGGCGGTGCGGTCCTCCTCGCTGAGCTTGCCCTTGTCGACCTGCTTGGCCAACGACTTCTCCAGGCCCGCGACCATGGCGTCGGCCGATTCCTGGCGCCGCGACCGCAGCACGACCTCGTAGCCGTTCTTGGCCGCGCACTCGGCGATGCCCGACCCCATGATCCCTGACCCGACGATCCCCACGCGCTTGATGGCCATGGCGTCGATGTTACCGATGGGTAGGGTGCACCCGTCCAGCTAGGGTCGCCCGGACAGCCGCACCCCCCACCGTTCTCGTAACGCTGGCGAGGACCATGGCGGCGTGAGCACTGCGAGAAGGAGCGTGGGCGGAGATGAGTGGGGTCGTGGCCTTGGTCGGCGGGGGCGAGTGGCGGGACGGGTGCACGTTCGACCGTTCCCTGCTCGATGCCGCGGGCACCGGCGACGTGCTCGTCCTCCCGACGGCGGCCGCCTACGAGCACCCGGAGCGGGCCGTGCAGGCGGCGGCCGACTGGTTCGCCGGCCTGGGCGCCAAGGCCACCGGCCTCGACGTGCTCCGCCGGCCCGACGCCGACGACGACGCCAACGCCGAGGCCGTGCGCGCCGCCCGGTTCATCTACCTGGCCGGCGGTTCGCCCCTCCACCTGCGCTCGGTGCTCAAGGAGTCGAAGGTGTGGGACGCGCTGGTCGGGGCCTGGCAGGACGGGGCCGTGGTGGCGGGGTCGTCGGCCGGGGCCATGGTCCTCACCGACCCGATGGTCGACCCCCGGGGCGGCGCCTTCACGATGGGCCTCGGCCTCATCGAGCAACTCGCCGTCATCCCCCACTTCAACTCGTGGTCGCCGGAGAAGACCCACCGCACCATCGCCCTGGCCGCCAAAGGCCTGGCCGTGGTCGGCATCCCCGAGCAGACCGCCGTCATCAGGGACGCCGGGGGCGCGTGGCGGGCCGAAGGCGTGGGCGACGTCACCGTGTTCCTCGACGGCCAGACCGCGAGCGTCGAGGCCCTCAGCCGCTAACCGCTCACGCGCGGGCTCAGCGCCTCGAGCAGCTCCGGCATCCGCCCCCGGGCTCTGCGCACGCCGATGGCCAAGCCCGCCCGCCACGCGCCCGCACCCGCGGCCACCTCGGCGACGATCAGGGCGGCCACCCACCGCGGGTCGTGCACCAGGAAGCTGGCGATGGCGAAGGGGACGATCATCGTCCCGTCCACGATCATGGCCAGCAGCGTGGGGCCCAGCAGGGCGAGGCCCTGTCCCATGCTCCCGCTGGACCACATGTTGGTGCGGGACTCGGGGATGGGGACGGGAACGGCCACGCTGGCGATGTTGCCGGTACCCACGGTGATGCCCAGGATCACGGCGGCCAGGCCGAGGGCGGCGGGCAGCCGGCTCCACCCGCCCGTCGCCGCGGCCAGGAGGGGCAGGGCCACGACCAGGAAGCCGGACCCCACCACCGCTCGGGCCAGGTTCTTGCCCAGCAGGTCGGCTTTGATGTCGTCCCCGGCGGCCACGTTCGTCCAGTAGCGAGCCCCATCGATGCCCAGTTCGTTGAGGGACTGGAGGCCGAGGGGGAGCATGACACCGGCCGGGATGAAGACCAGCGCGGGCTCGACCCGGGAGTGGCCGCCGTAGACGAAGATCGGGGCGAGTACGGGGAAGACGAGAGCGGCGTAGGTGGCCCGCAAGCGGGGGTCGCGCCAGGTCATGCGCAGGTCCTTGGCCGCCACCGCGCCCATGCGGGTGCGGGGCAGGAACGGGAGCAGGCGGGGGAACAGGTCCTTGGAGCGGCGGGGACGGGCGCCGGCGGCAGTGTCCGCCTTGCCGCCCCGGCCCTCGGCCACGGTCAGCACCCGTTCCAGGAGCACGCCCCACAGCCAGCCGGCGCCCACCAGCACACCCGCGGCCGGCGCCAGCCACGCCAACGCCACCACCACGTGCCCCTGGCGGGCCGCGCCCACGGACAGGGCGGCCGGTCCCGACGGCAACAGCTCGGCCACCAACCGGGGCCAGCCCGTGAGCACGGCCCGGCCCTCGCCCGCCCGGCGGCTGAGGAGTTGCAGCCCGACGTTGAAGGCCAGGGCGAGGAGCGGCGCCACGGCAACGGCCACGTCCTTGCCTCGCCGGGTGCGGGCCAGCCCGGACAGGGCGGTGACGGCGAGCCGGCTCCCCGTCACGCATGTGGCGAACAGCACGGCGATGGCGGCCACGGTCACGACCGCGGCCCCGCTCAGGGGCACGAACCCCACCACCGCTCCGGCCAGGACCACGAGGGTGAAGAGCCCGCCGAACCCCACGGCCGACGTTGCCAGCAGGCCGGGGATCAGTTGCCGGGGGCCGAGGGGCAGGAGGGCCAGCCGGTCGGGATCCATGGTGGCGTCCGAGGCCACACCCAGCAGGGGACCGAGGACCCACCCCAGGAACAGGACGGCGAAGGCCATCAGGGCTATGTCGCCCACCCGCTCCGGCGGGGCCACCCGGACGGCCGTCAGGCCCACGCCGGCGAGCAGGCCGAAGCACACGGCGAAGACCCACGCCACCCCGAAGGCGATGCGCCCCCGGATGCCCACCGCCTGCAGGCCCCCGCGCACGAGGGCAAGCTTCAGCCGGACCAGCAGCCGCACGGGCGATCGCCGCCACGGGCCACCCACCCCGCGGCGGCCCGCCCCACCCGCCGAGCCGCCGCCCGCCTGCCCCGCCCCACCCGGCTGACGCTTCTCGTTGCGTCCACGCCCGCTATCCGGGCGCCAACGCAACGAGAACGGCGGGGAGGCGGAGCGCTCACGCTCGCTCGGCTCGCCCGCCCCACTGCCGCCGGCCCCACCGCCGGCCGGGGCCCCGCCGCCCGGGCTGGGCGTTACGCCGACGGGGTCTGCTGCCCGGCCAGCCATCCCAGCCGTCCCTCGGTCGTGTCCGTCGCTCCCACCAGCTGCACGAACGCCTCCTCGAGCGTGCGCCCGGCCCGCACCTTGTGGGTCAGCCCGTCGGCCACCAGGCGGCCCTGGTGGAGGATGCCCACCCGGTCGCACAGGCGCTCCACCGTCTCCATCACGTGGCTGGAGAACACGACGGTGGCGCCCGAGTCGGTGAGGTCGGTGAGCACGTCCCTGATGGTGCGGGCCGACACGGGGTCGACCGACTCGAAGGGCTCGTCCAGGAACAGCACGCGGGGCGCGTGCAGGAGGGCGCACGCCAGCCCGATCTTCTTGCGCATGCCCTGGCTGTAATCCACGACCATGGTGGTGGCCGCCTCGGCCAGGCCCAGTACGTCGAGCAGGTCGCCCGCCCGCTGGGCCACCACGCCGGGATCCATGTTGCGGAGCAGGCCCGTGTAGGTGAGCAGCTCCCGCCCGCTCAGGCGGTCGAACAGGCGGGGCTCCTCGGGCAGGATCCCCATGCGGGCCTTGGCCGCGCTGGGGTCCCGCCACACGTCGATGCCGTCGACCACCACCTGGCCCCGGTCGGGCCGGAGCAGAGCGGTGGCCATCTTCAGGGTCGTGCTCTTGCCCGCCCCGTTGGGCCCCACCAGCCCGTAGAAGGAGCCGTGGGGGATGGAGAGGGTGAGGTCGGCGACGGCGACCTTCGAACCGAACGACTTGCGCAGGCCGATGAGCGAGATCGCCTCGGCCGCCATGTCAACCGCTCAGTCGGCTTCGGTGATGGTCACCGACTCGATGACCACCTTCTCCTTGGGATCGCCCGACCGGCTCCCGAGGGCGTCGATCTTGGCCACGACGTCCATGCCCGACACGACCTTGCCGAACAGCGAGTACTGCGGGGGCAGGCGAACGCCGTCGGCACCGCTGATGACGAAGAACTGGCTGCCGTTGGTGTTGGGCCCGGCGTTGGCCATGGCCAGCGAGCCCAACTCGTAGCGTCCGGGCGGGGGCAGCTCGTCCTCGAACTTGTAGCCGGGACCGCCCCGGCCGCTGCCTTCGGGGTCGCCGCCCTGCAGCACGAAGCCGGGGATGATGCGGTGGAACACGATCCCGTCGAAGTAGTGGTACCGGGCCAGCACCACGAAGTTGTTCACCGTCTTGGGTGCGGCGATGGGATCGAGGGAGATCACCATCGTCCCGTGGGACGTGACCATCTCGGCCGTGTAGCGCTTGGCCGGGTCGATGCACATGGGGGGCGGCCCGTCGAAGCGCTGCTGCTTGGGGCTGGAGCCGTCGGGGGCGGGGCATTCGGTGGGCACAGCGGCTACGACTCCTTGATGTCGATGGTCTTGATGGTGACCAGGCGGCTGGGCGCACCGCCCAAACAGGACTGGTCACCGGCAGCGCAGGCCTGGAACAGCGCGCCGATCTTCTTGAGGACGTCGAGGCCGGGGCCGCTGACCTTGCCGAACGTCACATACGTGCCCTGGCCGTTGAGTTGCGACACCTGGGGGCCGTAGGCGAGGAAGTACTGCGCCGCTCCGCTGTCGGGCCCGGACGACCGGGCCATGACCACGTCGCCCTCGCTGTACTGGAACCCGCTGCCCTCGTCCTTGATGGTGTAGCCCGGGCCGGGGTCGGCGATGGTCTGGGTGTGCGGTGAGCCCGTCTGGAGGATGTCGATGGAGTTGTCGATGCGGGCGATGGTGGTGCCGTCGTAGTAGTGGTACCGGGACAGGACCACGAAGTTGTTGGCCGTGTTGGGCGTCTTCTTCGTGTCCAGGGCGATGTCGAAGTCGCCCTCGCTCGTGCTCACGTGGGCCGTGTAGGTCTTGGCCGGGTCGATGCACATGGGCGGCGTCTTGGCGAACTTGAACGTGGCCTTCGACGACCCGTCCGCCTTGGGGCACGGGGTATCGCCGGTGATGGACTCGCTGGTGGCCACCGGCTTGCCCGTAGGCGGCCCGCCGTTCGCCGCGGTGGTGCTGGTCTTGCTGGACGTGGACTTGCCCCCGCCGCGGGTGGACAGGAAGGCGACGGCGGCGACCAGGACGGCCACGCCGGCCAGGAAGATGATCTGGTTGCGCTGGCGGCGCCGCTTCTGCGCGGCCCGGATCTGCTCCTGGCGCTGCTGGCGGCCCGCCTTCTGACGTTGGCGCTTCTCGTTGGGCACGAGGCGCGAAGCTACCTGTTCGGGACCATTGGGGGCAGGCCGGGGGCGAACCAGCACGTCCGGTGCCCACTACCGTTGGGCCGTGGGACACACGATCGCGCTCCATGGCGGCGGACTCAGCCGTTTGTCATTCGCCGCCGTCATGCTGCCCAGCGTGCGGGACGCGCTCAGTCACCTGGCGTTCAACCGCCTGGGCCCGGTGCTGGATACCGTGCCCGTGCGCTCCCTCCGGCGTCGCCTGGCCGTGGCCGCCACCGCCGACGACGTGCTGCGCGTGCTCGACGCCCTGCACGAGACCGAGGTCCCGGCCTGGCTGGTGGGCGGGTGGGGCGTGAGCGCCCTCCTCGGTCGCCAGAACCGCAGGCACGTGGACGTGGACGTGGCCGTGGAGCACGGGGCTCGCACCGCCGCCCTCGCCGCCCTGGCCACGATCGGGTACGAGCCCTACGACGACGGCGTGTGCGGCGGGGTGTGGATGCCGGCCCGCACCATCCTGCGAGACGCCGAGGGGCGCCACCTCGAACTGCTGGCCGTGAGCGAGCGGGAGCAAGCTGCCTACCCGCCCGGCTGGCTGGTGGACGGGAAGGTGGGGGGCCGGACCGTGCCCTGCGCCTCGGCCGCCCTGCAGCTCCGCCTGCACAAGGGGTACCGGCCCCGGCCCGAGGACCGGCGGGACGTGGCTGCCCTGGTCGCCCTCGACCATGTCACTCCGCCCCCCGGGTACACGCACGACACCCGCCAACCGGGCCCCGTCCTCACCGCCCTGCGCCGCCGGTGGCGCCGGGTCCGGCGCCGCATCGGCGGCCGCCCGGCCGAGAGCGTGCTGTTCGTCCCCGTCCCCCAGGCCACCGAAGCCCTGGGCGATGTCCCCGGCTTCGCTCCCACCTTCGGCGGTCCCGACCTGCCCCCGCACGTCACCCTGCTGTACCCGTTCGTCCCCGCCGACGAGGTGGACGACGCCACCATCGCGGCGGTGGCCGACATGGTGGCGGGCCTGGACCCCTTCCCGTTCACGCTGACCAACGTCGACCGCTTCGCCGACGCCACCTACCTCGTCCCCGAGCCGAAGTGGGCCTTCGTCGACATCACCCAGCGCCTGTGGGCGCGGTGGCCCGACCACCCGCCCTACCGCGGGGACTTCGCCTCGGAGGTGCCCCACGTGACCGTCGCCGGCACTGACCTCTTGCCCCGATCGGTCGACGAGATCGAGCGTCGCCTGCCCATCGACGGCGTGGTCCAGGAGATCGTGCTGGCCGTCGAGCGCAACGGCGGTTGGGAGGAGCGCGCTCGCTTCCGGCTGGCGGGAACCGGGCCCTCGGACGAGCAGCCCCGCCACTAACCTCCAGCGCCGTGTCGCTGGTCGTGCAGAAGTTCGGAGGGACCTCGGTCGGGGATGCCGACCGCATTCGCGCCGTGGCCGACCACGTGGCCCGCACTCGCCGGCAGGGCCACGACGTGGTGGTCGTGGTCAGCGCCATGGGCAAGGAGACCGACGAGCTCATCCGCCTGGCCGAGGACGTCTCCCAGACCCGCCCCACCCGGGAGATGGCCATGCTCATCACCGCCGGCGAGCGCAAGGCCACCGCCCTCCTGTGCATGGCTCTGCACGACCTGGGCGTGGCCGCCGACTCGCTCACGGGCAGCCAGGCCGGCTTCATCACCGACGGCAACCACATCGACGCCAAGATCCTCGAGGTGCGGGGCGACCGGGTGCGCGAAGCCCTCTCCGGCGGCCGGGTGCCGGTGGTGGGCGGCGCCCAGGGCGTGTCCACGGAGCGGGACATCACCTTTCTGGGCCGGGGCGGTTCGGACACCACGGCGGTGGCCCTGGCCGCGGTGCTGAAGGCCGACAGCTGCGAGCTCTACACCGACGTGTCCGGCATCTTCACCGCCGACCCCCGGGTCGTGCCCAGCGCCCGCCGCATCGCCCGCATCTCCTTCAACGAGGCCCTGGAGATGACGGCGGCCGGATGCCCCAAGCCGGCCATGCGGTCGGTGGAGTTCGCCCGCAACCACGGCGTGCCCCTGCACGTGCGTTCCAGCTTCACCTGGGAGCCGGGCACCTGGATCGACGAGGAGGACCCCAGCGTGGAGCAAGCCATCATCTCCGGAGTCGTGCACGACACGTCCGAGGCCAAGGTCACCGTGGCCCGGGTGCCGGACAAGCCGGGCATCGCCGCTCGCCTGTTCCGGTCGCTGGCCGACGTGAACGTCAACCTGGACATGATCGTCCAGAACGTGTCCCTCGAAGGCCACACCGACATCTCCTTCACCGTGCCCAAGGCCGACCTGGACCGGGCCATGGAGGTGTGCCGCAGCCATGCCGCCGACGTCGAGGCGTCCGACGTGCTGGCCGACGCGGCCATCGCCAAGGTGTCGCTCGTGGGCGCGGGCATGAAGACCAACCCGGGCGTGGGTGCCACCATGTTCGAGACCCTGGCGGGCAGCAACATCAACATCGAGATGATCTCGACCTCGCCCATTCGCATCACGTGCGTGGTGCGGGCCGACCAGGTGGAGCAAGCGGTCCAGGTCCTCCACGAGGCGTTCGGCCTGGATCAGTGACGGAGCCGGTCCCGGACGGCCCGCCCATCGGCCCGGACGGCTCGCCGCCCCGGCGCCGCCGGCGTGCCCTCTGGCGCATCTTCGGGTTCCTGTTCGTGCTGGCCCTGTGGGCCGTGCTGGCGTCGAGCCTCCTGCTGCGGGCCCGTCACGACGCCGGCGCCGGGCTCGACTCGGCTTCGACGGCCCAGCAGCTCACCAGCCCCGACGACGTCCTCCAGGGCAAGGCCCTCACCGCCCTGCGGGACAGCCGGGAAGCGTTCGCCCGGGCCCGGGGCCGCCTGCGCAACCCCCTCCTGTCGCCCATCCGCATCATGCCCGTGGCCGGGCGCCAGCTCCGGGCCGCCACCGCCCTCAGCAGCGCGGCCGAAAAGGTGAGCGCCACGGGCGAGCAGTTGGTCACCGAGGCGCGCGACGCCCTGCGCCAACCCCACGCCACCGGGGCCGAGCGCATCGCTCTCCTCCACCGGGTGGCCACCGTGTCGGCGGCGGCCAACGCCCGCTTGGCCAAGCTCGACCTCGGTCCCAGCCGCGCCCTGGTGAAGCCCCTCGCCGACCGCCGGGCCGAGCTGGTCGACAAGCTGGCCAAGGTCCGCCGCACCCTGACCGACGGG
>DASRGI010000033.1:0-5568 GCA_035651095.1 Acidimicrobiales bacterium
CGTCGGGGCATGGTCGGTAGGCGCCGACCAGGCTTCCCGGCACACCCTGGCTCTGCACCCTACCCGGCGCCGACTGGGCCGGAGGTGCGTGGCACAGGAGGTTCTCGCCGGGCTCCCGGCCCTGCCCGCGCCTTTGTGCACAAGACGGACGCGCGCACGGGGACGGCCTCCCGTTCGGGCCGGGTGCCGAGCGACTGTCAGTCGGGAGAGAGCAGCCAGTAGTCGGGGTTGAGCAGGGCCAGGCGCCCGCCCGACTCGCCGACCATGCCCTCGGCCACCAGCTCCGTCCCGCACTGGATGCCGGCCACGTGTCGCCGGCCGAGGAACACGAGCACGATGCCGCCGGTGGCGTCGACCAGCGTGCACTCCAGCGTGGCCACGCCCGCCCAGGGCTGGATGCGCATGGACCGCACCCGCCCGGCCACCCGGGACCGGGTGCGGTAGCCCACCTCGGCCACGGGCACGGCGGCGTCGGCCGGGCTGGGGGCGACCGAGGGCCGAACGTCGATGTCCGGGGTGACGGGACGGCGCTTCAGCTTCAGGTTCATTTCGACCCCAGGTGGTAGGGCACGAACGTGACGTTGGCGTGCGGGAGCTGGGACACGGCCCGGGCGATGGCGTCGGCCGTGTGGTCGTGCAGCAGCTTGTGCCACACGTGCAGGTACTCACGCCGGGGCACGAGCACGCTCACCTCGGTCTGGCCGTCGGCCAGGGCCTCGGCCACCACCTCCATGGCCGCCCGGGCCACCCGCCGGTCGGGGCACTCGACCAGCTCGAGCGGCAGCCGGGACAGGGCCAGGCGGCTCCACTCCTGGGCCAGCTCCTCGGCTCGAGGCCAGTCGTCGGCGATGTGCACGGCCCGCAGCTCGTCGGGCATGAGCGAGCGGGCGTACTGGATGGCCCGGGCCGCGCTGCGGTCCAGCCGGTCGATCAGCACGAGGACGACGTGGCGCTTGAGGATGGGCGACTCGGCCGCGGCCCGGGCGTCGTCCTCCAGCTCGGACGCCTCGGACTCGTATTGCCGGTTCAGGCGCATGAGCCCGGCCACCATGATCGGCACCAGCAGCACGATGACCCAGGCCCCATGGGCGAACTTGGTGATGAGGATGATGATGTCGACGACCAGCGACAGCACCGCGCCCATGCCGTTGACGAACAGGCCCTTGCGCCAGCCCGGCTCCTTCCGGGTGACGTGGTGCTTGGCCATGCCCGCCTGGCTCATGGTGAAGCTGGTGAACACGCCGATGGCGTAGAGCGGGATCAGCCGGTCGACCTTGGCCTCGGTGGCGAACAGCAGCACGACGGCCGCGGTCGCCAAGGCGATGATCCCGTTGGAGAACACCAGCCGGTGCCCCCGCTTGGTGAGCTGCTTGGGCATGAAGTTGTCGCCCGCGTGGAAGCTGGCCAACCGGGGGAAGTCGGCGAAGCTGGTGTTGGCCGCGAGCACCAGGATGAGCATGGTGCCGGCCTGCAGTGCGTAGAACAGCCCGTGCCCCAGGGGCCCGCCGCCGAACACGAGCTTGCCGATCTGGGAGATGACGGTCGGCGTCCCCTTCTCGTAGGGGATGGGGTGGACCTTGGTGGACAGGGCCGAGAGCCCGAAGAACATGGTGCCGAGGGTGGCGCCCATGATGATCAGCGTGACCCGAGCGTTCTTCCACTCGGGCTTGCGGAAGGCGGTCACGCCGTTGGAGATGGCCTCCACGCCGGTGACGGCGGCACCACCGGACGCGAAGGCGTGAAGCACGATGAAGAGGCTGGCCCCGTAGAACAGCCCCTGGTCGAGCGGGTTGCGCTTCAACGGGATGGCGCCCTTCAGGTTGCCGAGCGCCTGCGGGTGCAGCCCACCGCCCATGGCCTTCACCACGCCCGTGACCAGGAGCACGCCCATGATGGTGATGAAGAAGTACGTGGGGACGGCGAACAGCTTCCCGCTCTCCTTCACCCCCTTCAGGTTGCCGAGGGCGATGAGGCCCACGAAGAACACGGCGATGAGGACGTGGAACGGCGCCAGGGCGGGCACGGCCGACGTGAGGGCGTCGGTGCCGGCCGCGGTGGACACGGCCACGGTCAGGACGTAGTCGGTGAGGAGCGACACGCCCGCGACCTGGGCGGGCAGCAGGCCGAAGTTGTCGCGGGTGACCATGTAGGCGCCACCCGCCGTCGGGTACTCCTTGATCGTCTCCCGGTAGGAGAGGATCAGGAAGAACAGCACGATCAGCATGGCCGTGGTGATCGGGACCACCAGGCTGAAGGCGAACACGCCCACGGCGGGGATGAGGACCCGCAGGATCTCCTCGGTGGCGTAGGCCGACGACGAGATGCAGTCGGACGAGAAGACGGCCAGGGCGGTGGGGATGCCCAGTCGCTCGTGGGCCAGCTGTTCGGTGTGCAGGGGCGGGCCCAGGACCCGGTTCTTCAGCCGGTAGAGCCGTCCCTCGGGCAGGTCGATCTGGACGGTGGGCGGCAGGGGCTGCGGCTGTTTCGTCGTCTGCGGTTCGGTTCGCGTCAGCACCACGAGCGATTGTCGGCGGGCCCGCGTCAAGGACTCGTCAAGGCCACTGGGGGCAGCCGTCAAGAACGCGCAAAGATTGCGGCGTGCAGCGTCCGGTGCGGCCCGGGGGGTCCTCCGGGCTCGGTCTCCTCCTCGGCGTGGTCTTCGTGGTCGCGGTGACCGCCGTGCTGGTACCGCTGCGGGCCCACACCGGCCAGGCCGGTCCCGCCCTGCTCCTCGTCCTCCCCGTGGTGGCAGCCGGGCTGGTGGGCGGCGAGCGGGCAGCCGTGCCCAGCGCCATCGTCAGCGCCATCGCCTTCAACCTCGGCTTCATCCCGCCCTACTGGACGGTGAAGGTCAACGCCCTGGCCGACGCCATCGCCCTGGGCGTGTTCCTCGCCGTGGCCCTGGTGGTCGGCCACCTGGTGTCGGCCGAGGCCGACCGCCGGCGGGCGGCCGAGTTCCGGGCCACCGAACTGCAGGAGCTGTGGGAGCGGCACGAGGCCCTCACCGCCGAGCGGGAACGGCTGGCCGCCGAGGCCGCCCGGGCCGCCGCCCTGGAGCGGGTGGACGAGCAGCGGGCCGCCCTCCTGCGCTCGGTGTCCCACGACCTGCGCACGCCGCTTGCCACCATCAGGGCCGTGGCCAGCGACCTGCGCGACGGCATCGCCTACGACCCCGAGACCGAGAAGGAGCTGCTCGCCACCGTGTGCGACGAGGCCGAACGCCTCGACCGGCTGGTGGGCAACCTGTTGAGCATGAGCCGCATCGAAGCGGGCGCCCTGCGGCCCGACCGCCAAGCGGTGGACATGGAGGAGCTGCTGCACGACCGCCTGCGCCGGCTCACCCGGCTGTTTCGCGACGTGCGCATCCAGTTCGAGTGCGACGCCGAGCTGGCGCTGGTCGACGGCGACTACTCGCAGCTCGACCAGGTGGTCACCAACCTGCTGGAGAACGCGTCCCGCTACGCCCCGCCGGCCAGCACCGTGCGCGTCGCCTTGCGAACACGGGGAACGACGGTCGAACTGTCCGTGGCCGACGAGGGCATCGGCGTTCCCGACTACGAGCGGGAGCGCATCTTCGAGCCGTTCCGCCGGGGCGAGGGCAGCAAGTCGAGCGGCGTGGGGCTGGCCATCTGCAAGGCCGTGGTGGAGGCCCACGGCGGGACGATCGGCGTGGAGCGCACGGCGGGCGGTGGCGCCACCTTCGTCGTACGGCTGCCGGCGCGGGCATGACCACCGTGCTGGTGGTCGACGACGAAGCCGCCATCCTGCGCACCCTGAAGGCAGGGCTGTCGGCGCGCGGGTACCGGGTGGTGACGGCGGCCACCGGGCAGGCCGCCATCGACAGCACCGCCCTCGAACAGCCCGACGTGGTGGTGCTCGACCTGGGCCTGCCCGACATCGACGGAGTCGACGTGTGCCGGCGCATCCGGGAGTGGTCGGACGTGCCCGTGATCGTGCTGTCGGCCGAGGGCTCGGACGAGCGAAAGGTGCGGGCCCTGGACGAGGGCGCCGACGACTATGTCACCAAGCCGTTCTCCATGCCCGAGCTGTTGGCTCGGGTGCGCGTGGCCCTGCGCCACCGCACTGACGGCGACGGCCAGGTCGAGCCCGCCGTCCTCACCGTGGGCGACATCACCGTGGACCTGGCTCGACACCGCGTGAGCGTGCGGGAGCAGGACGTCGACCTCACTCCCAAGGAGTTCGCCTTCCTCGCCGTCCTGGCCCGCCACCCCGGCCGCGTCCTCACCCACCGCACCATCCTCCAGGAGGTGTGGGGGCCCGAGTACGGCACGGAGACGCAGTACCTGCGGGTGTACGCCAGCCAGTTGCGCCGCAAGCTGGGCGACGACCCGGCCCACCCCCGGCTGGTGACGGAGCCGGGCGTGGGCTACCGGTTGGTGGATCCCTCGGAGGACACGGCCCCGCCCACGTGGTAGGGCACTGACGTCACCACCACGCCCTCCCGGTTGAGGAGGGCGGCCTTCAGGGCCAGCGCCGTCTGGCCGTGCAGCAGGTTGCGGGGGTCCATGAGGCGGCCGAGCACGAACTCGGGGATGACGACGGTGACGGTGTCGTTGTTCCAGCGGCTGTCCAACTCGGTGAGGTAGCGCTCGACGGGCTCGACCAGCTCGCGGTAGGGCGAGTGGATGATCTCGAGCGGCATGTCGAAGCCGAACTCCTCCCACTGCCGCTCCATCTCCGCCTGGTCCTCGTCGTCAAAGGCGACGTAGACGGCGAACAGGTGGTTGGGCCGGAGCGAGCGGGCGTACTGGATGGCCTTGACCACGCCCTTGTGGATGCGTCCCACCAGAACGATCACCGTGTGGTTGAGGGGCTCGGGCCTGACCTCGGCCGGGGTGATGGCCAGCTCGCGGGCGAGGGTGTCGTAGTGGCGCTTGATGGCCACGAACACGGCGATGATGAGCGGCACCACTACGAGCGGCACCCACGCACCGGACGTGAACTTGGTGGTGGCCACGATGAGCAGGACGATGAACGTGGCCACCGAGCCCACCGCGTTGATGGCCACGCCCCGGCGCCAGTGGGGCTCGCGGATCTTCTGGTGGTGGCGGACCATGCCCAGCTGCGAGAGGGTGAAGGACGTGAACACGCCCACCGCGTAGAGCGGGATCAGGGCGTTGGTGAGGCCGCCGAAGGCCACCAGCAGGCCGGCCGCCGCCAGGGCGAGGAACACGATGCCGTTGCTGAACACCAGCCGGTCGCCCCGGTTGGCGAACTGGCGGGGCAGGTACCCGTCCCTGGCGATGATGGACGACAGCCTGGGGAAGTCGGCGTAGGCGGTGTTGGCCGCCAGGGTGAGGATGGCGGCGGTGGCGAACTGGAGCACGACGTAGAGGGCGCCCTCGCCGAAGACGGCCCGTCCCATCTGGGAGAACACCGTCTCCTCGTGGCTCGGGTACGGGTGCAGGTGGTGGGCCAGGATCGACACGCCGAGGAACAACACCCCCAGGATGGTCCCCATCCAGACGAGGGTGGTCGCCGCGTTCTTGGACTCGGGGCGGCGGAAGGCGGGCACGCCGTTGGAGATGGCCTCCACGCCGGTGAGGG
>DASRGI010000034.1:0-8454 GCA_035651095.1 Acidimicrobiales bacterium
GGGCGCTCGGGGCGCCCCTTCTTCTTCACACCATCTTTACAGCAGCGGTTACGCCAGGGCGCTGCAGCAGGTGTCGACGATCAGCCGGGTGACCACGTACGGGTCGCAGTTGGCGTTGGGCCGGCGATCCTCGATGTAGCCCTTCTGGTCGACCTCGACCTGCCACGGGATGCGCACCGACGCACCGCGGTTGGACACGCCGTAGCTGAACTCCGTCCACGGAGCCGTCTCGTGCAGGCCGGTGAGACGATGCTCGATGTCGGCGCCGTAGTTGGCCACGTGTTCGTCGGCCCGCTTGCCCAGCGCCTCGCACGCCGTGATGACGGCGTCGTAACTGCTGCGCATGGCCTTGGTCGAGAAGTTGGTGTGGGCACCGGCCCCGTTCCAGTCGCCCTTGACCGGCTTGGGATCGAGGGTGGCGGCCACGTTGAAGTCCTCGGCCGTGCGGTACAGGAGCCAGCGGGCGAGCCACAGCTCGTCCGACACGGCGAGGGGCGGCAGGGGGCCGACCTGGAACTCCCACTGGCCGGGCATGACCTCGGCGTTGATGCCCGAGATCGACAGGCCCGCCTTGAGGCAGTTCTCCAGGTGGGCCTCGACCACGTCACGGCCGAACACCTCGTCGGCACCGACGCCGCAGTAGTAGCCGCCCTGGGGGGCGGGGAAGCCGCCGCCCTCGGGGAAGCCGAGCGGGCGGCCGGCCTTGAAGAACGTGTACTCCTGCTCGATGCCGAACCACGGCTCCTGCGACGCGAAGCGCTCGACCACCTCGACCAGTTCGGCCCGGGTGTTGGTGGGATGCGGCGTCATGTCGGTGAGCAGCACCTCGGCCAGCACGAGGACGTTGTCGCCACCGCGGATGGGGTCGGGGCAGGAGTAGACGGGCCTGAGCACGCAGTCCGACTCCTTGCCCGGCGCCTGGTTCGTGCTCGAACCATCGAAGCCCCAGATGGGCAGTTCGGCACCGTCTTCGAGGATCTTGGTCTTCGACCGCAGCTTGGCAGTCGGCTCGGTGCCGTCGATCCAGATGTACTCGGCCTTGTAGCTCAACGTCTCGCCCCTCTGTCCGCGTGGGTTCCAGGTCAGCCCAAAGGCTACGCAACCTGCAGTTACCCGGTTGTTGCTCTTCTATGAACGCTCTGTGAACTGGGGCGGATGGCGCCGATCGCCTGCCAACATGGTCGGCATGGAACGCCAACAGGACTACGTGCTGCGAACGGTCGAAGAGCGCGGGGTCCGGTTCATCCAGCTCTGGTTCACCGACGTGCTGGGAACGCCCAAGGCCTTCAGCATCACACCTGCCGACCTGGAGATCGCCCTGGAAGAGGGCATGACCATCGACGGCTCGGCCGTGGACGGCTTCTCCCGCGTCCAGGAGGCCGACGTGCTGGCCCGGCCCGACGCCAAGACCTTTCAGATCCTCCCCCTCCCCCAGCACGAAGCGCCCGTCGCCCGCATGTTCTGCGACGTCACCAACCTGGACGGCACCGCCTTCGCCGGCGACCCCCGCAACGTGCTGCGCCGGGCCCTGGAGTCGGCCCGGGAGCGGGGATTCTCGTTCTACGCCTCGCCCGACTTGGAGTACTTCTACTTCGCCCAGGCGTCGACCACCGCACCCCTGAAGCCGCTCGACAACGGGTCGTACTTCGACCTCACGCCGTCCGACGTGGCCAACGACGTGCGCAAGGAGACCGTCCTCACTCTCGAGGACATGGGCATCCCGGTGGAGAAGAGCCAGCACGAGGACGCGCCCAGCCAGCACGAGATCGACCTTCGCTACACCGACGCTCTGACGATGGCCGACACGGTCATGACCACCCGCATGGTGGTGAAGGAGGTGGCCTCCCGCCACGGCATCTACGCCACGTTCATGCCCAAGCCGTTGGCCGGCGTGCAGGGCTCGGGCATGCACACCCACCTCTCCCTGTTCGAGGGCGACACCAACGCGTTCCACGACCCGGGCGACGAGTACGGCCTGTCCAAGGTGGCCAAGGGCTTCATCGCCGGCCTCCTCACGCACGCCCGGGAGATCACCGCCGTCACCAACCAGTGGGTCAACTCCTACAAGCGCCTGGTGGTCGGGTACGAAGCGCCGGTGTACGTGGCCTGGGCCCGCAACAACCGCTCGGTGGTGGTCAACGTGCCCCACGCCAAGCGGGGCAAGTTCGAGTCGACCCGCATCGAGTACCGGGCCCCCGACCCGGCCGCCAACCCCTACCTCGCCTTCGCCGTCATCCTGGCCGCCGGCCTGAAGGGCGTGCACGAGGGCTACCCCCTCGCCGAGGAGACGGTGGCGAACCTCTACCAGTCGACGGCCGAGGAACGCATGGCCGAGGGCATCACCACGCTGCCCGGCTCGCTGTCCGAGGCCGTGGCCGAGATGGAGCGCTCGGAGTTGGTGGCCGAGACGCTCGGTGAGCACGTGTTCGAGTGGTTCATCCGCAACAAGCGAGCGGAGTGGGCCGAGTACAAGACACAAGTGACCCAGTTCGAGCTCGACCGCTACCTCCCCCGGCTGTAGGCGGCCCGGCTCATGGAACCCTTGCTGCTGTTCCCCGACCCGGCCCCGCCGGTGCTCGCCCAGGCGCTCGACCTGTCCGGCTACCCGTGGAAGGCGGCCGCCGGGTTGGAGGCCGCCGCTCGCCTCGAACCGGAAGACGGGTGGGCGGGCGCCATCGTCTGCGCCGACGAGGACCCCGAAGGCGCCTTCGCGCTGTGCCGCACCCTGCGCAAGCGGGACCTGCCCCTCGAACCGCTCCTCTTGCTGGTGGCCGCCACCCAGCTGGCTGACCTGGAGCTGCGCGAGGACCTGTTCGACGACTTCTGCCTCTCGCCCTTCCACCCCCGGGAGCTCGAGGCCCGCCTCAAGCACCTGTTCTGGCGGACGGGCCGGGGTACTCGACCGGAGCTGATCGAGTACGGGCCGCTGGTGCTCAACCTGGAGACGTACCAGGCGGCCATCGCGGCCAAGCCCCTCGACCTCACGTACATGGAGTACGAGCTGCTCAAGTTCCTCGCCACCCACCCGGGCAAGGTGTTCACCCGGGAGACCCTGCTGTCGCGGGTGTGGGGGTACGAGTACTACGGCGGCGCTCGCACGGTCGACGTCCACGTGCGGCGGCTGCGGGCCAAGCTCGGTGAGGAGCACGCCTCGCTCATCCAGACCGTGCGCTCGGTGGGCTATCGGTTCGGCCAACCCCGCTGGAGCATGTAGCGACCAGTGGCCGAGCGCTCGGTTGCAATGCACGGGCGCGCGTGGCCCTCGGTTGCAACAGAACCGGTGGGCGGTGCGGCCGGTGGTGACCGGGTTTTCGTAGGCTCGCCCCTCGTGCTTCGGAGACGGTGGGTCGCGCCCGTTGCCGTGGGTGCGGCGTACCTGCTGCTCACGTGCATCTTCTACGGCGAGGGCGTACGCCACCTGGCCAGCCACTACATCTCCGACGGTGGGGACGGGGCCGACTTCCTGTGGCTCTACTGGCACATCCCCCGGGCCATCGCGCACGGGCACAACCCGTTCGCGTCGGACCTCATCTTCTGGCCGGTGGGCGTCCGCATGGCGTTCCACACCACCACGCCTCTCGAAGCGTTGCTGGCCGTCCCCCTCTCGGCCGTGTTCGGGCACGTGCTGGGCGTCAACCTCCTGCAGATCGCGGCCATCCCCCTCACGGCCGTGGCCGCCTACCTGCTGGCCCTGCACCAGTGCGGCGACCGGCGTATCGCCTTCTTCGCGGGCGCCGCCTTCGCCTTCATCCCCCAACACCAGGGCCGCATGTTCGGCCACTGGAACCTCAACCACTTCGAGGTGCTGCCCTTCGCCCTGCTCGCGCTGCTGCGCGTCTACGACCGGCCGACCCGGTGGCGAGCGGCCGTACTGGGCCTGGCCGCGGCCGCCGCCTTCCTCACCGACCTGACGTTCTTCGTGTTCTTCCTCGGCGCGGCCGTGCTCATCGCCATCTGGCGCCGGCGGGAGACCATCACCCGAGCGATCGGGATCCGGCTGGTGCAGGGCGGCGTGGTGGCCGGCGTCCTCAGCTCACCCCTGCTCGTGGCCATGCTCGTCGACCTGCGCCGCCATGAACTGGACCGCCTGCGGGGCTGGGGCGGTGCCCAGGAGCACTCCGCCGACCTCCTGGGGTGGCTCACTCCGTCCAGCCTCCACCCCATCTGGGGCGGCCTCACCAAGGGCATGCACGTCAACTTCGGCCTGGAGGAGTTCCCGTACGCCGGGCTGGTGGTGCTGGGCCTCGCCGTCTACGGCCTGTGGCGGCTGCGCCTCGGCCGTGCCGCCGGGCCGTGGCCGGTGATCGCCGCCGTGTTCGGCGTGCTGGCACTCGGTCCGTTCCTCCACGTGAACGGGTGGACGGGCCACGCCTTCCACCGCTTCGGCGACGACTTCACCGTGCCCCTGCCCTACTACGTCATGCACTCGCTGCCCGTGCTGTCGGGCCTGCGCATCCCCGGGCGGTTCTCGATCATGGCGGCGCTGGCCCTCGACGTCACCGCCGCCATCACCCTGGCCCACCTGCTGCGCAACCGCCTGTCCGTGTGGCAGTGGGTCGTGCCCGTGGTGGTCACCGTGGTGACGCTGGTCGAGTTCCTGCCCGTGCCCACCATGAAGCTGCAGGCACCGGACGCGCCAGCCGCCTACGCGGTCGTGGCCCAGGACAAGAGCGCCGGCGCGGTGCTCGAGGTCCCGCTGTTCTGGCGGGACGGGTTCGGCCAGGTGGGCGACACCCGGGACGACACCATCACTCTCTACTGGGCCACCAAGCACGGCCATCCCATCGAGAACGGCATGGTGGCCCGCCTTCCCGAAGCCCGCCGGGCTGCCCTCTACGCCGTACCTGCCTTCCGCCAGCTGCTCACCCTGCAGCACCAGGTGGGCTTCGACGACCCCGCCACCTTCACGGCCGCCGACCTGGCCGCCCTCGGCTTCCGGTTCGTGGCCTACCACCGCAGCCGGCCCATGGCCGACGTGCTCGCCTACCTCCGGACCCTGCACCTGCCCGTGCTGGCCGACGACGGCGACACCATCATCTTCGGCGTGCCCGCCTAGCGGCGGCACGGGCATCTTCGGCGTGCCCGCCTAGCGGCGGCACGGGCATCTTCGGCGTGCCCGCCTAGCGGCGGCACGGGCATCTTCGGCGTGCCCGGCTAGCGGCGGCACGGGCATCTTCGGCGTGCCCGGCTAACGGCGGCTAGCGGTACAGGCCCATCCACTCGGTGCCGGCGTAGCGCTCGCCGGCGTCCTCCACGAGGAACCACGAGAGGATGACGCTGGCGACCGCCCCCGACAGCATGAGGCCCACGGGGATGGCGACGACGAGGGCGAAGACGACGAGGATCGGTCCGATCACGACGTCATCTTTCCCCGGCGAAGGCCCACGCCTCCACCTCGACCTGCGCGCCCAACGGCAGGGCGGCCACGGCCACCGCCGACCGGGCCGGGCGGTGGTCGCCGAAGGCGGCGACATACGTCTCGTTCATGGCCGCGTACTCGCCCATGTCCACGAGGAACACGGTGGTCTTGGCCACGTCGGCGAGGGACGCGCCCTCCTGCTCCAGCAGCCCCCGCAGGTTGGACAGTGCCTGCGCCAGCTGGGCGGGCACGCCGCCGTCGACGAGGGCCCCGTCCCGCAGGCCGATCTGGCCCGACACCACCAGCCAGTCCCCAGCCCGCACGATGGGCGTGTACGGACCCACCGGCTTGCTCGTGCTCGCGCTCATCACGTCGCTCCTTTCGTGGGCCACTGCCCGGGTAGGCCGTCGGCCAACCAGGCGGCGGCTGCCACCGCCGCGAACACCGCATCGGACCCGTTCACGGGTGGACCGCCGGCAGGCTCGATCTCGACCTCGACCTCGGGCATGTCCTTGGCCCGCAGGATGCCGAGGGACCGGATGGTGAGGTCGTGGGCGACGCCGTCTGCGTCCACGGCGATGCCCTCGCTGCGCACCCAGCCCAGTGCCATGTGGGCGGCGCCCACGCAGTACGACCGGAGCACGACGTCGTCGAGCGGCTCGCCGCACGCCACTCGCACGAGGAGGCGGCCGTGACCGTCGAATTGGACTTCGGCCGTGGCGCCATCGGGGGCGACCACCCGGGCCTCCTTGCGCAGCGCCGCCAGCAGCACGGCCGCCTCGGCCCAGCCCGCGGCCCGTATGTCGGCCGACGTGGGGGGGCCGGGCACGTCGACCTCGTCGACCTCGAACCCGGGCGCCACCGACCGGATGGCGTCGGCGATCCCCGGCGTGCGCACCACCCGCACCACGCCAGTGCCGTCGGCCCGCACCCCCGCGGCCAGCGGCGGGCGCTTGGGACCGAGCCGCACCACGTCCTCGCGGGAGAACAGCACCCGCACGGGCCGGCCCAGCTCGTCGGCCAGGCGCCGGGCGATCGCAGGCACGGGGGAATGGCGTTTGCCCCCGAAGGCGCCGCCGTTGGCCAGGGGGGAGGCCGGCTCGCCGCCCGGCGCGCACCACGACGCGTCGGGTTCGAGGTAGGCAGGCTCCACCCAGGACGTGCGCAGGGTGAGGTCCCAGTCGCCGGGCGGGAGGTCGACGGGCGGCCGGGGCTCGATCGTGGTGCGCCGGCCCTGGACCTTGCCGGCCCGGGCCCGGGCCTCGGTCAACGTCTCCCCCACCGCCCAGCCGCCCCGGCCGTCGGCCACGGCGACGAGGGCGTCGAGGGGGGCGGTGTCGTCCGCGAAGCCGCCCTGGCCCAGGGCCACATGGGGCCCGACCACCTGGGGGGCGTGGCCCTCGATGGTGGCCCGGCGCCCGGCCGCTTCGAGGTCGCGTGGTGGTGCCGGCGGAAGGGAGGCGGCGTCGAGGATGGTGCGCCACCCCGTGCACCGGCACAGGTGGGCGAGCAGTGCTTCTTCGGGCGCGGCCCGGCCGGCGGTGGCGGCCAGGCGCATGATGATCCCGGGCGTGCAGAACCCGCACTGGCTGGCCCCGCAGGCGATGAAGGCGTCGGCCCAGGCCTGGCGGTCGGCCTCGGGCAGGCCGTCGAGGGTGGTGATGCGCCGGCCGGCCACCCGCCGCACCGGGGTCACGCACGCCACCCGGGGGGCACCGTCGACCAGCACCGTGCAGCACCCGCACTGGCCCTGGGGGCTGCAGCCGTCCTTGGGCGAGCGGATGCCCAGGCGGTCCCGGAGCGCTTCCAGGAGGGAGGCCCCGTCGTCGGGCACGGACACGTCCCGCCCGTCGACCTGCAGCTGAACCGGCACGGCCGCAGGATAGGTTGGCCGGGTGGACCGCCCTGTCACTCGACGTTCGTTCCTGCTGGCGGGTGCCGGCCTGGCGGCCGGGATCGTCGGCGCCTGCAGCAAGGGATCCAAGAACGTCATCAAGGTCGACGACCCGACCTCCCAACCCGGCCCCAACGACATCTCGCTCGTGGTGGCGTCGTACATCCACGTGGCCGGGATCAACCAGCGGGTCACCCTCGCCCTCATCCAGGCCAACGGCCCCTTCAAGGGCACCGGTCCCGTCGCCATCACCATCGACGACCAGCCCGTGCCGTACACCCTCCACACCCAGGGCATCTCGCTGCCGTACTACCTCGTGCGGCACACGTTCCCGAAGGCGGGGATCTACACGGTGAAGGCCACCGTGGCGGGCAAGACGCTGAGCGCTCCCCTCCAAGTGGTCGACCCGTCAGCCGCCACCGTGCCCATCCCCGGGAGCCCGCTCATCCGGGTGGCCACCCCCACCGTGGCCGCGGCCATGGGCGTCAACCCCATCTGCACCCGCCAACCCGCCTGCCCGCTGCACGACGTGAGCCTCGACGCGGCCATGGACGCCAAGACGCCCATCGCCCTCCTGTTCGCCACTCCGGCCCTGTGCCAATCCCGGCTGTGCGGCCCCGTACTCGACTCGCTGCTGGCCCAGAAGGACGCCTTCGCCGGCAAGATCCGGTTCCTGCACTCGGAGATCTACACCGACCTCACGGGCAAGACCCTCACCCAGCCCGTCCAGGCGTACCACCTGGAGAGCGAGCCGTTCCTGTTCCTCGCCGGGGCCGACGGCATCGTGCGGGAACGGCTGGACAACGCCTACGACCAGGTCGAACTGGCCGACGCATTGCACAAGCTGGTCGCTGCCTAGTGACCTGAGTCGTTGATCCGCGCGCAGTAGGAGGCGAGGCTGTCGAGGATGTCGTCGGCGGTCTTGTGCCAGACGAATGGCTTGGGTTCGTCGTTCCAATTGGTGATCCAGGTGCGGATCGAGGCGACAAGATCGCGGACGGATCGGTGCGTGCCCCGCTTGATCCATTTGGTGGTGAGCTCGGCGAACCAACGCTCGACCAGGTTGAGCCACGAGCTGTAGGTCGGCGTGAAGTGCAGCGTGAAGCGGGGGTGACGCTGCAGCCAGCGCTGGATCGAGGGCGTCTTGTGCGTTGAGGAGTTGTCGAGCACGACGTGCACGTCGAGGTGGTCGGGGACCGAC
>DASRGI010000035.1:0-18870 GCA_035651095.1 Acidimicrobiales bacterium
TCGACGGGTGAGCCCAAGGGCGTGCAGATCAGGCACGACGCGCTGGCCGACTTCGCCTGCTGGTACCGCGACACCTACGCCGTCACCGGCGCCGACCGGGCCACCATCTTCGGGCCTCTCAGCTTCGACATCTCCGTGCTCGAGCTGTGGCCCTACCTCGTGGCCGGGGCCTCGGTGGCCGTCGCGCCCCCCGAGGTGCGGCTGGTCCCGTCGGCCCTCGGCGCCTGGCTGGACCGGGCCGGCATCACCGTCGCCACCCTCGTCACTCCCCTCTGTGAGGCGGCCATCGACTCGGGCCACCTAGGCGACGCGCCCCGCCTGCGGCTGCTCCACACCGGGGGCGACCGTCTCACCCGCCGCCCCCCGCCCGGCGCGACCTACACGCTGGTCAACAACTACGGGCCCACCGAGTGCACGGTGGCAGCGACGTCGGGCGCCGTGCCATCCGAACCGGTCGACGCCCTTCCCGATCTGGGACACCCCCTCGGGCCCACCGCCGCATACGTGCTCGACGTGTGGGGCAACCCCGTTCCCTCGGGCGCCACCGGCGAACTCCACGTGGGCGGCGCGTCCCTGGCCCGTGGCTACCTGGGGCGCGCCGCGCTGACGGCCGATCGCTTCGTGCCCGACCCCTTCGCCGTGCGCCCCGGCGCCCGCATGTACCGCACGGGTGATCGGGTCCGGCGCCGTCCCGACGGCCGTCTCGATTTCCTGGGCCGGGTCGACCAACAGATCAAGCTGCGCGGCCACCGCATCGAGCCGGCCGAGACCGAGGCCGCCCTCCTCGCCTGCCCGGGCGTGCACGCCGCCGCCGTCGCCGTGATGGGACCCACACCCGCTCGCCAGCGCCTGGTCGCCTACGTGGTCGCAACGGCCACCGACGCCGAGCTGCGCGCCGAGCTCGAGCGGTCGCTGCCCGCCTTCATGGTGCCTGCCCAGATCGTCCACCTCGACGTCCTGCCCACCCTTCCCAGCGGCAAGGTCGACCGCTCCGCGCTCCCGCCCCCACCGGAGCGGGCCCGGCCGGCACCGTTCACCGGCACGCCCGTGGAGCAGGCCATTGCCGGGATCTGGAAGGCCCTCCTGGACACGGACGTGGGCGTGGACGACAACTTCTTCGATCTGGGAGGAACGTCGCTGTTGCTGGCCGCGGTGCAGGCGGCGTTGCAGGCCCAACTGCACCTCGAGGTCAGCATCCAGGATCTGTTCCATCATCCGACCGTGGCCGCGCTGGCCCGCCACATCGCGCCGCATGAGAACAGCGCCGCGCCCCGGAGCGGTGGCACCGGGCGACGCTCGTCGCAGTTGCGGGCTACGGCCGCGCTCAGGAGAGGGAAGCGATCGGATGGCGGCGAATTTGAACAGGACCGACTGGGGCAGGGAGCCGACGAGAGATGACCGCCGAGCACGAGAGCGACCAGGTCGACCCCATCGCCATCATCGGTCGGTCGGCCCGCTTCCCCGGCGCGCCCGACGCTGACGCGTACTGGGCGATCATCAGGGACGGCAAGGAAACGGTCACCTACTTCACGCCCGAGCAGTTGCGCGCCGCCGGCGTGGCCGAAGAGGTCATCTCCCACCCCGACTACGTGCCGGCCAAGGGGTATCTCGAGGACGCCGACCTGTTCGACGCCCGGCTCTTCGGTGTCACGCCCGCGGATGCCGAGTTGATGGACCCCCAGCACCGCATCTTCCTGGAGGCGGCCTACGCGGCGTTGGAAGATGCCGCCATCGACCCCTTCCGCTTTCCCGGGCCCATCGGCATCTTCGCCGGAGCCACGGCCACCACGTACTTCATCGCCAACCTGCTGGCCAACCCGGACGTGGTGGCCAAGGTGGGCACGGGCCAGCTCTCGCTCGCGACCCAGAACGACTTCGTCGCCACCCGCACGGCCTACAAGCTCGACCTACGGGGCCCCGCCCTCACGGTGGCGTCGGCCTGCTCCACGTCGTTGGTCGCCACCCACTACGCGGCCCAGGCCCTACTGGCCGGCGAGTGCGATGTGGCCCTGGCCGGCGGCGTGTCCATCTCCTGCCCGCTCGTCCGGGGGTACCTGTACGAACCCATGGGCATCTGCGCGTCGGACGGCCACACCCGCACCTTCGACGCCGCCGCCGACGGCACCGTGCCCAGCAACGGCGTGGGCGTCGTGGTGCTCAAGCGACTGAGCGATGCCCTGGCCGATGGCGACTGCGTGCGCGCTGTCATCCGGGGCTCGGCCGTCACCAACGACGGCAGCGCCAAGATCGGCTTCACCGCTCCCAGCGTGGGCGGGCAGGCGCGCGCCGCCGCGGAGGCCATGGCCGTGGCCGGCGTACGCCCTGAGGACGTCGACTACGTCGAGGCCCATGGCACCGCCACCAAGGCGGGCGACCCCATCGAGCTGGCCGCTCTGGCCCAGGCCTACAGCGAGGGCGCGGTCAAGCCCGGCAGCATCGCCATCGGTTCGGTGAAGACCAACATCGGCCACACCGACGCGGCCGCCGGCGTGTCGGGATTGCTGAAGGTCGTGCTGTCGCTCGAGAACGAAGTGATGCCGCCGATGCTGAACTTCAGCCGGCCCAACCCCGAGATCGACATGGACGCCAGCCCCTTCCGGGTCCACGTCGAGGCAACGCCTTGGACCCGCACACCCGACCGGCCCCGGCGCGCGGGCGTGAACTCCATGGGCATGGGTGGCACCAACGCCCACATGGTGCTGGAGGAAGGGCCGGCGCGCCCGGACCGGCCCAGGCGGGAAGGCTGGCAACTGCTGCGCCTCTCGGCCCGCACGCCCACCGCCCTCGACCAGATGGAACAGCGCCTCACCGACCACCTGGCCGCCCACCCCGAGCTCGACCTGCACGACGTGGCCCATACGTTGCGCGTCGGGCGGGTCGTGCACCGGCACCGCCGGGCCATCGTGTCGCGCGGCAACGGCGCCCCCGCCGATGTGGTGAACGGCGAGACCGCCGCCCCCCGCCAGGTGGCCTTCGTCTTCCCCGGGCAGGGGACGCAGCACCCCCGAATGGGGCAGTCTCTGTACCGCCGGTACCGTCGCTACCGCGAGGTGGTGGACGAGGGCGCCGCGCTGCTGCACGACCAACTCGGCCTCGACCTGCGATCGCTGCTCTTCGCCGACGACGCCGACCCGCTGCGCCAGACCTGCCACGCCCAGCCCGCGCTGTTCCTCGTCGAGGTGGCTCTCGCCCGGCTACTCGAGGATTTCGGGGTCACGCCCGCCGGCCTGCTGGGCCACAGCGTGGGCGAGTACGTGGCTGCCCACCTGGCGGGCACGATGTCGTTCGCCGACGCGCTCGACTTGCTCGCCACGCGCGGCCGCCTCATGCAGGAACTGCCCCCCGGAGCCATGCTCAATGTGGGCATCCCCTCCGGTGATCTGATGGCGCGCCTCGACGGCGCGCTCTCCATCGCCGCCGTGAACGAAGCCAGCGCATGCGTGGTGTCCGGTCCCGTCGATGCCGTCGCACAGTTGGAGGCCGAGCTCACCGGCGCGGGCGTGCCCACCCGCCGGCTGCACACGTCGCACGCGTTCCACTCGACCATGCTCGAACCCATGCTGCCCGCCTTCGCCCAGGCGGTGGCCGGCGTGCAACTGCGCCCACCCGAGCTGCCCTGGGTGTCCAACCTCACCGGCCGCGTCGTCACCGACGACGAGGCCGTATCGCCCGACTACTGGGTCACCCACACCCGCAGTTGCGTGCGGTTCGCCGACGGGCTGGCCACGTTGATCGGTGCCCACCGCCCGCTGGTGCTGGAGGTGGGCCCGGGCCGGGTGGTGGCGGCGCTGGTCAACCGCCTGGCCGCGGGCAGCGCCGTGTCCGCCATGCGCCACGCGTCGGAGACTGCGGTCAATGACGAGGTGGTGCTGCTGCAGGCGGTGGGCCAGCTGTGGGCCAAGGGCGCGGCGGCCGACGGCCCCGGCGACGTCGACACGACCCCCGGGCGCGTGCCCCTCCCCACCTACCCGTTCGAGCGGGTGCGCTACTGGATCGACCCGGCCCCGTCGACCACGGCGGCGGCGCCCGGTGGCGCCCGCTTCGGCGACAACGTGGGGTGGTTCCACTCGGCCCACAAGGACGACGTCCCGGAGGCGGCGGTGGCCGAGGTCGTGGCGCCCGCGGTGCTGGAGCCCTCGGCCCAGCTCGAGGTCCTGGTGGTCGACGTGTGGCGGGAGCTGTTCGGGGCCGAGCCGGCCGAGGACGACGACTTCTTCACCATGGGCGGCGACTCGCTGCTGGCCGGCCGCATGGTGGCCCGCCTCACCGCCGCCTTCGGTGTCGAGCTCACCGTCCCGGAGATCTTCGAGGCCCTTACCGTGGGCGGCATCTGCGAGCTGCTCGAGGAGCGCATCCTCGACGCCGCCGCGTCCGGCTGATCCCCGGCCATGGACGCGCGGGCCGAGCGCCTGGCCAACTGGCTGGCCCAGCGCCGCCAGCAGGCCGGGAGCATCCCGCCCGCTCCCCCCGGCCCGGTGCCCCTGTCGCCCGGGCAGCGCCGGTTGTGGTTCCTGGACGAGCTGCTGCCCGGCTCGGCCGCCTACAACGTGCCCCTCGCCGCCGTCGCCCGCGGCGCGGTCGACCGCCCCGCCTTCGAAGCCGCTCTGGCCGCGCTGCTCGACCGCCAACGGGCGTTGCGCCACCGGGTGGTGATGGTCGACGGCCAGCCCATGCAGGATGAGATCCCCGGCCTGGTGGTCCCCGTGCAGTGGTCGGACACCGCCTCGCAGGACGACGCCATGGCCCAGGCGCGTGCCTTCGCCCGGCTGCCGTTCGATCTGGCCCAGGGGCCGTTGGTCCGCGTCGGCGTGTGGACGTGGTCCGGCGCCAGCCTCGTGTGCCTGGTGGCCCACCACGTGGTGGTCGATGCGTGGTCCGGTCAGGTGGTGCTCGGTGACCTGGCCGCCCTGTACCAGGCCCACGTGGCGGGCAGGAGCGCCGAGGTCGAGCTGCCGCCCCTCCCTACGGCATACCGGGACGTGGCCGCCTGGCAGGCGGAGCGGCTGACCTCCGGCGCCATGGATCCGGCCGTGGCCTGGTGGCGCGACCACCTGGCTGGCGCTCCCGCCACCCTCGACCTGCCCCACGACCGCCGGCCCCGCACGCCCCGCGCCTGGCGTAGCGGTCGGGTGGTGCACCACGTTCCGCCGGTCGAGCTGGGAGCGTTGCAGCGGTTGGCCACCGACCACGGGGCCACGCTGTTCGGTGTGCTGCTCGCCGGGTTCGACGCCACCGTCGTCCGTCTCGGTGGCAACCAGGACGTGGTGGTGGGCTCGCCCGTGGCCGGGCGGGTGCGGCCGGAGTGGGAGGGGCTGGCCGGGTTCTTCGTGAACACGATCGTGCTGCGCACCGGTTGCTCGGGCGACCCCACGTTCGCCGCCCTCCTCGGCCAGGTGATGGCCGGCGTGCTGGCCGGCGTGGCCCACCAGGAGATGCCGTTCGAGCGATTGGTGGCGGAGCTGGCACCCGATCGGGACCTGGTGCACAACCCCCTGTTCCAGGCGATGGTGACGTTGCAGAACGCGCCCACCACACCGGTCCACTGGGGCGACGCTCCGCTGGAAGGCGCGCAGCTCGACGTGGGCTCGGCCCGCTTCGACCTCGAAGCCATGATGTGGGTCGGGCCCGACGGCGGCCTGGTCGTGCAGGTCGACTTCGACGTGGACGTGTTCGAGGCGAGCACGGTCGAGGGCTTCGTGCAGCGCTGGTTCCGGTTGCTGGCATCGGCCGCGGGGGGCGGCTCAGCGCAGCGGTTGTCGCAGCTCGACATCTTCGGTCCGGGCGAGCGCTCAGCCGTGTTGGCCCGGGGTCAAGGCGTACCCGCCGGAGACCTGTCGGTGCCGGTGGTCTCGCTCATCGAGCGGGCGCCTGCCTCGGCCGTGGCGGTGATCGACGGCGACCACCCGCTGACGTACGGCGAGTTGCTGGCCCGAGCACGGGGGTTGGCGGGGCGGCTCGCCGAGGTGGGCGTGGGCCCGGAGTCGGTGGTGGGCGTGTGGGCCGAGCGGTCGGCCGACACGGTGGTGGCCTGGCTGGCGGTGTGGCTGGCCGGGGGCGCCTACCTGCCACTGGACCCCAGCTACCCGGCGGAACGCCTGGCCTTCATGGTCGCCGACGCCGGCGTGTCGGTCGTCATCTCGCCCACGCCCATGACGGGCGCCGCCGTCACCATCCGCCCCGACGAGCGCTCGGCGTACCACCCCACGCCCGTCCGCCCCGAGCAGTTGGCGCTCGTCATCTACACGTCCGGCTCGACGGGCCGGCCCAAGGGCATCGGCATCCCCCATCGGGCCCTGAGCCGCCTGGTGTCGGCACCTGACTACGTGTCGCTGGGGCCGGGCGACGTGGTGACCTTCGCGTCGAGCCCGTCCTTCGACGCCGCCACCTTCGAGGTGTGGGGCACGCTCGCCGCCGGGGCCACGCTGGCCGTCGTCCCTCGGGAGACACTGCTCTCTCCTGAGGAGTTGCGCGCCCTGCTGGCCGAGCGCGCCGTGAGCACGCTCTTCGTCACCACCGCCCTGTTCAACCAGCTGGCCGCCTACGACCCCAAGCTCTTCGCCGGCCTGGGCCGGGTGCTGTTCGGCGGTGAAGCCGTCGACCCAACGGCGGTGGCCGCCGTGCTCGGGGGAGCGCCGCCCCGAGAGCTGCTCCACATGTACGGCCCGGCCGAGGCCACCACGTTCGCCACCTGTTTCCGGGTGGACGACGTGCCCGACGGCGCCCTCACCGTCCCCATCGGCCGGCCCATCGTGGGCACGGTGGTTCGCGTGCTGGACGGGCAGGGCCAGCTGGTGCCGCCGGGCGGCGTGGGCGACCTGCACGTGGGCGGGCCGGGCCTGGCCCGCGGGTACCTGGGCCGTCCTGCCCTCACCGCCGAGCGCTTCGTGCCCGACGCCTTCTCGTCGGAGCCTGGCGCGCGCCTCTTCCAAACGGGCGACCGGGTCCGCCTGCGGGCCGACGGCGCCATCGAGTTCCTGGGCCGGTTCGACGACCAGGTGAAGGTGCGCGGGTTCCGCATCGAGCCGGGCGAGATCGAAGCCGCCCTGCTGGCCCACCCCGACGTGGCCGAGGCCCTGGTGGTCGTGCGGCCCGGCGGCCAGTTGGTGGGGTATGTCGTGGGCGACGTGGATGGGCCCGCGCTGCGCCAGGGCCTGCGGTCGACCCTGCCGTCGTTCATGGTGCCGACCGCGGTGGTCGTGCTCGACCGCATCCCCCTCAATGCCAACGGAAAGGTCGACCGCAACGCCCTGCCCGCCCCCGAGGTGGCGCCGGTCACGACCGCGCCCCGGACGCCCACCGAGGTGGTGCTGGCCGCCATCTGGGCCGAGGTGCTGGGACAGGAGACCGTCGGCGTCCACGACAACTTCTTCGACCTGGGTGGCGACTCCATCCTGAGCCTGATCGTCATCGCCCGGGCCGCCGAGCGGGGGCTGTCGCTCACCATCCGCGACGTCTTCGCCCACCAGACGGTGGCAGAGCTGGCCGCCGCGGCCGTGCCTGCGGCGGACCGCGGGCGCGCTGGTGATGACGGGGACACGTACCCCCTCACGCCCCTCCAGGCCGGGATGCTGTTCCACACCCTCGACGGGCCCGACCCCCACGCCTACCACGAGCACCTCGAGTTGGTGATCAGTGGCGAGGTCGACGTCGATGCCCTGGTGGACGCCTGGCGGTTCGTGGTCGCTCGCCACGCCGCCTGCCGCACCCGCTTCGTGTGGGAGGGCAGGGACGAGCCCGTGCAGGTGGTGGAGCCGGACGCCGAGCCCGACGTGGTCGTGGAGGCGGGCGATTCCGTCGAGGCCTGGCGGGCGGCCGTGACCTCGCACCGCTTCGGCTTGGATCGGCCACCACTGCGCTTGTCGGTGCTGCGGGCCGGCGCCGGCGCCACCCACGTGGCCTTGTCGTACCACCACGCCCTGCTCGACGGCTGGAGTGTTCCCGTGCTGCTGCACGAGCTGTTCACCGCCTACGGGGGCAGGGGTTCGGAGTTGGGCCCGGCGCACTCACCCCAGGACTTCGTGGACTGGTTGGCGGCCGCCGACCACGACGCCGCCGAGCGCCACTGGCGCGGTGTGCTGCGCGACCTGGCCGGGCCGTACCGGTTGCCCGGCGGGTTGGCCCCGACCGGTCTGTCCGGCCTGGCCCGGGCCGGCGCCATCGTCCCCGCCGACGTGACCGAGCGCTTGGCCGATCTGGCTCGCCGCTCGCGAGTGACGATGAGCACGGTGGTGCACGGGATCGTGGCCGTGCTGGCCGGGTCGCTGGCCGGCACCGACGACGTCGTGCTGGGCAGCGTGGTCTCCGGGCGCCCGCCCGAGCTGCCCGACGTGGACCGGCGGGTGGGCACGTTCCTCAACACCGTGCCGTTGCGCGTGCGGCTCGGCCCCGGCGGGCTGGCCGAGGTCCAAGAGGCGATGGTGCTCCAGCAGGTGCATGGGCACGTGGCCCTGAGCCGCGTCCAGGAGTGGGCCGGGCTTCGACCGGGCGAGCGGCTGTTCGACATCCTCGTGGCTTTCGAGAACCTGCCCGTGGCTGATACCGCCTTGGCCGACGGGCTGGCCGTGCGCGTCCTGCCCCGGCCCCCGTCCCACACGGGCTACCCCTTGGCGTTCACGGTGTTCCCCCATGACGGGCTCCAGGTGGGCATCAGCTACGACCGCGCTCGGGTCCGCGACGAGGACGCCGCCGCCCTGGCCCACCGGTTCGTGCGTCTCGCTACCCAACTGGCGGACGGGGCCGAGCTGGGCCTCCTGTCCGACGGCGAGCGGCGCGTGGTGCTGGACGCGGGCACGGGCCCGTCGCCGGGTGACCTCTCGGTGGGGGTCGTGGCGCGCATCGAGCAGGTGCCGGCGTCCGCAGTGGCGGTGGTCGACGGCGACGCCGTGCTCACGTACGGCGAGCTGCTGTCGCGGGCGCGGGGATTGGCCGGGCGGCTCAGCGAGGCGGGCGTCGGTCCGGAGTCGGTGGTGGGCGTGTGCGCCGAGCGGTCGGCTGACACGGTGGTGGCCTGGCTGGCCGCATGGCTGGCCGGGGCCGCCTACCTGCCGCTCGACCCCAGCTACCCGCCCGACCGTCTGGCCTTCATGCTCACCGACGCGCTGGCCGCAGCCGTGATCTCGGCCACGCCGCTCCCGCTGCCCTTCGCCGGCCCCACCTTCCACCCTTCCGATCATTCCGGGCGCGTCGACGAACGGCCCCCGTGCGCCGGCGCGCCGAGAACCGTCGGGGGGGCCGAGGCGCTGGCCTACGTGATGTACACGTCGGGGTCCACCGGCCAACCCAAGGGAATCGGCATCCCCCAGCGGGCCATCACCCGGCTGGTGGCCGAGCCCGACTACGTGTCACTGGGACCGGGCGACGTGGTGGCCTTCGCGTCCAGCCCATCATTCGACGCTGCCACCTTCGAGGTGTGGGGCGCGCTGGCCGCCGGGGCCACGCTCGCCGTCGTCCCTCGGGACACGCTGCTGTCGCCCGACCTCCTGGCCGCCCAACGAGTGGGCACCCTGTTCGTCACCACCGCCCTGTTCAACCAGTTGGCCGCCCACGACCCCACCGTCTTCGCCGGGCGGGTGGTGCTGTTCGGCGGCGAAGCCGTGGATCCGGCCGCGGTGGCGACGGTGGCCGAGCGGGGCGCGCCTGCTCGCCTCGTGCACGTGTACGGGCCCACGGAAACCACCACGTTCGCCACCTGGTACGAGGTCACCGCCACGGCACCCACCGTGCCCATCGGGCGCCCCATCGCGGGCACGACAGCTCGGGTGCTGGACGGCCACGGCCGCCTGGTACCGCTCGGCGGGGTGGGCGAACTGTACGTGGGCGGGCCAGGCGTGGGACGGGGCTACCTCGGTCAGCCGGCTCTCACAGCCGCGCGTTTCGTGCCCGACCCGTTCTCGTCGCAGCCGGGCGCCCGCCTCTACCGCACGGGCGACCGGGTGCGCCTCCGCCACGACGGGGAGATCGAGTTCCTGGGCCGCTTCGACGACCAGGTGAAGGTGCGCGGGTTCCGCATCGAACCCGGTGAGATCGAGGCCGCGCTGCTCACCCAGCCCGGCGTGCACGAGGCGGTGGTGGTCGTTCGTCCCGGCAGCCAGTTGGTCGGGTACGTGGTCGGAGATGTGAACGGCGTCGCCGTGCGCCAGGACCTGCGGGCCAGCCTGCCGTCGTTCATGGTGCCGTCGGCCGTGGTGGTGCTCGACCGCCTGCCCCTCAACGCCAACGGCAAGGTCGATCGGGGCGCGCTGCCCGCTCCTGACGTGACGCCCGTGGCGCGAGCCGCGGCCACGACGTCGGCCCAGGCCATCCTCCTGGCCATCTGGGCCGACGTGCTCGGTCACCCGGGCATCGGCGTGGACGACGACTTCTTCGACCTGGGGGGCGACTCCATCAAGACGATCCAGGTCGTCGCCGCGGCCCGGGCCGAGGGGTTGCACATCAGGGCGGGCGCCATCTTCCGCTACCCCACCGTGGCCGAACTGGCCGCCCACGTCGAACTGGCCGACGATGTCGATGCTGCGCCAGACACGGGCGCGGTGTCGCCCACGCCCGTGCAGCAGTGGTTCGCCGGCCTCGACCTGCCCGACCGCCACCACTTCAACCAGTCCGTCCTGTTGGAGCTGCACGCCGACGTGGACCTCGACGCGCTGGCGGGTGCGGTGCGCGCCGTCGTCGCCCACCACGACGGCCTGCGCGCCGCCGGCGGCGACCTGGAGTGGGGCGGCACGGTCGATGGCGTCCAGGCCGGCTTCTCCCTCGAAGAGGGGCCGCTGTTCCGGGCGGTGCTGGTCGATCCCGAGCAGCACCGCCTGTTGCTGGCCGCTCACCACCTGGTGGTCGACGTGGTGTCGTGGGGCATCCTCATCGGTCATCTTGCATTGGCGTACGGCCAGTTGCGATCAGGTGACGCCGTGCGCCTCCCCGCCCGCACCACGCCGGTGGGACAGTGGGCTCACCGGTTGGGCCAAGCGGCCCGGGCCGGTCGCTTCGAGGACGAGGTCGGGTTCTGGACGAGCCAGGCCGAGGGCTGTGGAGCATTGCCCCTCGATCCTGACGGCGACGCCACCGTGGCCGCCGAGCGGCGGGTCGAGGTGGCGTGGCCGGCGTCGACGGCTGTCGCCCTCACCCGCGACCTGCCTCGCACGCGCCACGTGCGCCCCGACGCCGTGGTGCTGGCCGCCACCAGCGCGGCCCTCACTGGCTGGGCGGGTGCCGAGCGCGTGCTGGTGCGAGTAGAGGGTCACGGGCGGGTCGATCTGTTTCCTGACCTCGACGTGTCCCGCACCGTCGGGTGGTTCACCGCCCTGGCCCCGCTGGCGTTCGACCGCCCGCCCGTCGAGGTGGCCGACGCCGTGGCCGAGGCCCGCCGCCGCCTCGACAGCATTCCTTCCGGCGGCGTGGGGTTCAGCGCCCTCCGGTGGTTGGCGCCCGACACCGACGGGGGTCAGGCCCTGGCCGCCCTGGCCGAACCGATGGTCAGCTACAACTTCTTGGGCTCGGTGCCCTCGACCACCAGCGCCCTGATCGCCAGCCCCGCGCCCGAGGGCGTTCCCCACCAGTACGCGCCGAGCACGGTGCGGCCCCACGCCCTCGACATCAGCTCGGGCGTGCTGGGCGACCAGCTCGCGGTGGTCCTGGCCCACGACGGCCGGTTGGCGCCCGGCGTGGTGGACGACCTGGCCGCCCGCCTGCGCCACGAGATGGACCGGATCATCGGCGCGCTGGCGAGCGAGCCCGCCGCCCCGCTGCCGCCGACGCGCCGCACCGCCCAGCAGTCGTTGGCCCGTCAGCGCGCCCGCCGGGGACGGGCGTGAGCGCCCCCGCCCGCGACCGCTGGCTGGTCGACTGGGAGGCGCGCCCGGGCGCGTCGCTCACTGTCGTGATCGTGCCCCACGCTCTGGGCGGACCCTCGGCCTACCGGGCCTGGCCCGCGCTCATGCCGCCGTCGGTCGACTGCAAGGTGGCCAACTTCCCGGGCCGGGAGCGGCGCATCGGCGAGGCCCCGGCCACCCGCCTCGAAGTGCTGGCCGACGGCCTGTTCCAAGCCATCGCCGCCAAGGTGCACACGCCGGTCGTCCTCTTCGGGCACAGCCAAGGGGCGCTCATCGCCTTCGAGACGGCTCGCCGCACCGAGGCGGCCGGGCTCCCGCTGGAGCTGCTCGCCGTCAGTGGCTGCTGGGCCGCCCACGTCAACCGGCCCCACCCCGGCCTCCCGTCCCCCGATGCCGACGACGATGCCGTGCTGCGCTCTCTGGTCGCGGTCGGCGGCGTGCCCGACGAGCTTCTCGACGACCCTTCCATGGTCGCCGTCATGACCCGGTTGTGGCGGGCCGACGCCCAGGTCACCACCGGCTACCGCTTCCACGACGCCTTCCCCCCGCTACAGACTCCGGTCGTCGCCTTCGGCGGCTTGGGCGACGAGCTGTTCACTCCCGCCGACCTGGAGGGGTGGGCCATCCACGCCGCCAGTTCGTTCACCGTGCGCACGTTCCCGGGCGACCACTTCTATCTCGACCCCGAGCGGGAAGCGGTGATCACCGAACTCCTGTCCCAGGTGAGATCGCACTGACGGCGGGTCAGAGGACCAGTTCGGCGAGGGTCTCCATGGCCGGCTTGGTGAGGCCGCAGATGATCATCGTCGTCACCGACGACTCCTTCCACGCCTCCAGCCGGTCCCGGATGCGCTCCCGGGGGCCGCAGAGGCCGACCTCGTCGATCAGCTCGGCGGGCACGGCCCGGGCGGCCTCCGTCTTGTGGCCATCGACGTACAGCGCCTGCACCCGGGTAACCGCTTCCTCGTACCCGGCCCGGCACGCCAGCTGGTTGTAGAAGTTCATCTCCTTGGGACCCATGGCGCCCAACCAGAAGGCGAACGTGGCCCGTAGCTGGTCGTGGCAGGCGGCCACGTCGTCGCCCATGATGCAGGGGACGAAGGGCGCGATCCGGAGGGGGCCGAGGCCCGCCCCCTGGCGGGCGGCGGCGATCTCATCGGCAGCGTCGAGCCCGTCGCCGAAGAAGATCGACTCGCGGTCCGGCGCCCAGGCCACGGGCAGGACGCCGTCGCACGTCTCCATGGCCAGCCGCAGGTTCATCGGTCCCATGGCCGCCAGGTACAGCGGGATGCGGGGTCGACGGGGCCGGACCATGAGCTTGATGGGCCGGGCCAGGCCGGTCGCTCCCTCTCCCTGGTACGGGATGTCGAAGTGCTCGCCGTGGAACTCCAGCGGGCGCTGGCGGGCGACGATCTCCCGCACGATCTGGATGTACTCGCGCGACCGGGCCACGGGCTTGGCGTAGCGCTGGTTGTGCCAGCCCTCCACCACGCCGGGACCGGACGCGCCCACACCGAGGATGAAGCGCCCGCCGGACAGCATGTCCATGGTCACTGCCGTCATGGCCGTCGTGGCCGGTGATCGGCCCGCCATCTGCATGATGTTGGCGCCCAGCTTGATGGTGGAAGTCCGCGACGCCAGGAAGGCGAGGGGCGTGATGCAGTCCGTGCCCGAAGCCTCCGAAACCCAGACCGAGTCGTACCCCAGCGACTCCGCGTGCCGCACCATCTCCACCGTCGGCTCCACGCCCGGCCCCCAGAAGCCGAAGTTCACCGCCCACCGCATGCTGTTGATGCCGAGCTTCACGAGACCGCCATCCGGCGCAGGCGACCGGCTGCCACGGCCACCATCACGAACGCGAATCCACCCAAGGCGAGCAGCGCGGCCCCAATGCCGGGCGCCCCCGAGGAGCGGTTCACCAGCCGCAGCAGCGCGTCGATGGCCCAGTGCTGCGGCGTGAGCCGGGCCAACGCCCGCAGGGCCGGTGGCGACAACCGCAACGGCCACAGGCACCCGCCCAGCATCCCCAACCCGATGGCGCCCACCGTGCCGAAGACGATGGCCTGCTCGAAGGTGCGGACCAGCACGCCGACGACGATGCCGGCGGCCGCCCCCACCAGCGCGTACAGCGCGACCACGGCGGCCACGGGGACGATCGGGCCCCACCGCACGCCGAAGATGAGCGATCCCCCGAGGAGCACCACGCCCGCCTGCAGCACGATGGTCACGTACCGGCTGAGGGCCTCGCCCACCATGAGCGAACCGGGCCACAGCTCGGTGGCCAGGAGCCGGGCGGTGAGGCCGCGGCGGCGGTTGTCCACGAGCATGGCGCCACTGCTCACCGCGGTGACGAACATGAACAGCACGAGCATGCCGACCGAGCCGTAGTCGTACTGGCCCCGCTCGGTCGTGCCGGACGGGAACCTGGCCTGCACCTGGATCTGGCGCTGGGCGGCGGACAACCGATCCGCCTCCCGCTGGGCGTCGGCGAGGGGAACGCCCGACTGGGCGGCAGCGAACTGGGCCGCCTGCACCACGGCACCCACCCGGTCGACGGCCGACACGATGGCCAACCGGGCCGCGGCGCCCGCGGGCCGGCTGGGATCGGCGAACACCCGCACCACCACGCCCGATGGGCCGGGCAGCACCAGCCCGGCCAGCACGTCACCCTGTTGCACGGCGGCCCGCAGGGCGGGCTCGCCCGCGTACGACCGCACCCGCACGGTGCCGTCGGACGCGAGCATGCCGCGCACACGCGGACCGACCGTGCCCTCGGCGCCTCCCACCAACCCGACAGGGAGCGGCCGGGCACCGGGGCCGATCACCACCCCGACCATGAGCACGGCGAGGAACGGCAGCAGGATCATGCTCGCCAGGTACGGCGGCGACTTGAGCATGCGCCGTAGGCTGAGCAGCACCACCAACCCCACAGCCCGCACCTGCAGCCGCAGGGTCACTGCAACCGCCACCGGGCGAGCAGGAGCGCCGGCGCCCCGAACGCCACGGTGAACAACGCCAGGGACCCGAACGCGGGCAGCAGGTCGATCATGCCGGCATGCCCGGCCTGGAGCGCCGAGAAGCCCCGCAGGGCCCACCCGTTGGGGGTGAAGGCGGACAGCCGCACCAGCAGCCCGGGTGCCTGCGACAGGGGCACGAAGTTCCCCCCGACCAGGGCCAGGAACGTGCCCCCCAGCACTCCCAGGCCGCTGGCGACCTCCTCGGTCTCGGAGATGACGGTGATGAGCGTGGCCAGCGACAGGAACGCCAGCACGGTGGCCAGGCACAGGGCGATGGTGAGCAACGGGTTGCCCCACCGCGCCCCGGTGAGCGCGCCGGCCACCAGGAGGGTGGTGACCATGGTCGACATGCCCACCCACGTACCCGCCATGGCCTTGCCCAGCAGTACCTGGCGCACGGGCACGCCTTGGGCCAGCAGGCGCCGGAAGGTCCCCGTGCGGCGCTCGTCCATGAGCTTGCGAGACGCCATCTGCACCACGACGAGCAGCCCCACGATCGCCATCGACGGCGCGAAGTACCCAGCCAGCGAGCGGTGGCGGTGCCTGCCGAGCAGCTGGTCGTCGACGTGGAGGGCGGGCGGTTGGCGGCTGGCCAGCAGCACCAGGTCGTTGGGCTTCAACGACGATGGCTGACCCACCCGGAGCACCACCGCCGTCGACAGTTGCGTCGACGACACCCGAGCGGTGAACTGCTCGGCCACGGCCCGGGCGAAGGCGCTCCCCACGGGGTCGGCCGGGTTCAGCACCAGGCGGATGGGCGACGGCGTGTTGGCCCCCACCGAGCGGGTGAAGTCGGCAGGGATGACGAACGCGGCGGTGACCTGGCCCCGGGTGACAGCACGGGTGGCCGCCGCCACCGAGGTCTCCTGGGTGATGTGGATGGTGCCGCGGGCGCGAGGGTCGGCCAGCACGCCCTTGACCAGCAGGTCGCCCACCACACCCGAGCCCTGGTCGACGACCACGAACCGAGCGTCGAACGCGCTGGTGAGCCGGCCCAGCGCGGACACGGCCAGGAAGGTGAGGACGATGGGAGCGAGCAACCCCACGGCCACGGCCGGGCGGTCGCGCAACTGGCCGCGCAGATCGCGCCGGGCAATCAAGGCGGCGTGCACGTCAGTCCCGCAACGCTCTCCCCGTGCGGGTCAGGAAGACGTCCTCCAGATTGGGCCGTCGCACGTCGACCGAGTCGATGGCCGCGCCGGCCAGGCGGGCAGCGTCGAAGATGGCGGGCAGGCGACGGCTGGCCTCGTCCACCAGGAGCTCGACGGAAGCCGGCTCCATGCTCATCACCCGCACGCCCTCCAAACCGGCGACGCCGGCGGCCAACGGCGTGCCCCCGGCCGTGCCCACCCGCACGCGGTCCCCCCCTCCGAGCGATGCGATCAACTCGTCCACCGACCCCTCGGCCACCATGCGGCCGTGGTCGACGATGCCCACCCGGTCGCACACCCGGGCGACCTCGTCCATGTAATGGGTGGTAAGGAGGACGGACGTGCCCGCGTCGGCCAGATCGGCCACCATGTCGAGAATGGCGGTGCGGCTCTGGGGGTCGACACCCAGTGTGGGCTCGTCCAGCACGAGCAGGGCGGGCGGGCCCAACAGCCCGACGGCCACGCTCAGGCGCCGCTGCATGCCCGCCGAGAACCGGTACACGGCCTCTCGCGACCGGTCGGCCAGGCCCACCACGTCGAGCAGCCTGTCGATCTGGTACTCCAGGACCCGGCCGCCCATCCCCTGCATCTGCCCGAAGAAGCGCAGGTTCTCGCGGGCGGTGAGGTCGAGATAGATGGCCAACTCTTGGGGGACGTACCCGATGGCCGGCCCGCCACCTCGCCCCCGCTCCACGACGACCTGGCCGGCCTCGGCCCGCATGATCCCGCAGATGACGGACACCAGCGTGGTCTTGCCCGCCCCGTTGGGACCGAGCAGGCCGTAGCGCTCACCCGGGCGAATGTCGAAGCTCACCCCGTCGACCGCCACCCGATCCCCGTAGGACTTGCGCACGTCCCGGCACGACAACAACGGACGCGATGCCGGCCCCGCGCCCGCACGCGCCGCCGCCGTCGGTGCCGCGGGCAGGGCCATCACACCTGGCCGAGCACGGTGCTCACGTAGTTGCCACCCAGACCGACGCTGTTGACCAGCGCGTGCGACACGTCCCGCTGCACCGGCTCCACCCGCACGTGGTCGAGGGGGATGTCGGCCAGGGGCCGCTCGAGGTTCACCGTGGGCACGATGGCGCCCTCGTCCAGGGCGAGGATGGCGGCCATCACGTTCACCAGGCCGGCCGCACCGAGCGTCTCCCCGGCCATGGACTTGGGGGCCGACACCGGCGTGGTCGAGCCGATCACCTTGCTGATGGCCCCGGCCTCCAACTCGTCGACGGTGCGGATGCCACAAGCGGCCGACGCCACGTACCCGATGTCACCGGTGCTGATGCCGCTGCGCTCCACGGCCATGCGCATGGCCTCGCCCCACTCCACACCGGTGGACGTGCCCGCCCGGTAGTTGAACGCATCGCTGGCCATACCCCACCCGAGCACCTGGCAGTACGTGCGAGCCGACCGGGCCGCGGCGTGCGCCGCCGACTCCAGCACCACGGTCACGGCCGTGCCCGCCAACGCCGTGCCCGTGGCCTGCTCGTCGAAGGGCCGCACCTTCTCGTTGGTGAGGATGCCGCCCATCAGCGCGGCGGTGCCGAACACCGTTTCGTACAGCGTGTCGGCGCCCATGACGAGCACGACCTCGGCCTCCCGCCGGCGAATGAGGTCAGCGGCGTGCACCAACGCCAGCGCGCTGGACACCCCACCCGACGTCATGGTCACGGTGGGGCCGCGCAGGCCGAGCGTCATGCACACCTGCCCGGCGGCCGAGTTGAGCACGGCGTTGGGGAAGAGGATGGGGTTGGCGGCGGTGGCCCCCTGGCGGGCGCCGCGGTCGAACATCTCGGTGTGCTCGATGGAGCCGACGTTGGTGCCGAAGATGACGCCCACCGCCTCCATGGCCGCGGGCGACAGGTCGAGGCCCGACTCCCGCCAGGCCAGGCGGCTGGCAGCCACGCAGTGCCGACCCAGCGTGTCCATCTTCCGCCAGGCCCCGCCGGGGGCGAAACCCTTGGCGTCGAGCTTGGGGACCTGGCCGCCGATGGGGCTGCCGTACTTGGTGGCGTCGAACTCGGTGACCTCGCCCAGCGGGCAGTCGCCCGCGAGCATGGCCGACCGCCAGGCGTCGAAGCCGATGCCCAGCGGGCCCACGGCGCCGATGCCGGTGATCACCACGTCGTCGGCGTCGACCTCGGTACTGCGGCCCTTGCCCGGCTTGGCGATGACCACGGAGCCGTTGCTCCCGCCGAAGGCGTAGTTGTTGGAGATGGCCACGTCGACCGTGGTCGGCTTGGCCTGGTTGGGCACGAAGTCGAAGCCGTCGACCTTGTCGAGGTCGAAGTTGGCGGTGGGCGGGGCCAGGTCGTCGCGCGTGGCCAGCGCGCACACGGCCGCCTCCACGGCACCGGCCGCGCCAAGCGTGTGCCCGATCATCGACTTGGTGCTGCTGCACGGGATCGACGTGGCCCGCTCGCCGAACGTGGTGCGCATGGCCTTGCGCTCCATGGCGTCGTTGGCGGGCGTGGCCGTGCCGTGGCCGTTGATGTAGTCGACGTCGTCGGGACTGATGCCGGCCTGGTCGATGGCCCGGCGCATGGCAAGCGCCGCGCCCCGGCCCGTGGGGTCGGGGGCCGACGCGTGGTAGGCGTCGGCCGACGTGCCCCAGCCCAGCAGCTCGGCAATGACGTGGGCGCCCCGCTCCTTCGCCTTGGCCAGCGGTTCGACCACGAGCACGGCCGCGCCCTCACCCAGCGTCAGCCCCTGCGACCGGCTGTAGGGCGAGCACGCTTCGGTGTCGAGCGAGCCCATGATGGCGAAGCCGGACAGCGAGAAGAAGGTGAGGGAGTCGCACCCGCCGGCGAGCATCACGTCGGCCTCGTCGCTCCACAACCGGTCGCGGGCCAGGCCCAGGGCGTTGGCCCCCGC
>DASRGI010000036.1:0-3707 GCA_035651095.1 Acidimicrobiales bacterium
GCGGGTGAGGATGCGCTCGTCCAGGGGCGCGGCCACCGGAATCCCCTGCTCCGACAGCGTCACCTGCACCGGCAACAGGGCGGCGTTCACCCGGGCCAGCACGGCCACCTCGTGCGGCTGGGCACCGGCGCCGCCGTCCAACCAGCGGCCCACCTGCTCGACCGCGGCCGCAGCTCCCCCCGGCCGCAGCACGAACTCGCCGTCCCCCTCCTCCCGCCCGGGCGCGGCCCGGGTGGCCTTGTCGATGCGGACATCGTTGTACGACAGCAGGCGACGGGCGGCGGCCACCACCGCGGGCGGGCACCGGTAGTTGACCTCCAGGGTGTGGTGCGAAGCGCCCGGGAAGTAGCGCTCGAAGTGGACGAGGAACTCGGGGTCGGCGCCGGCGTAGCCGTAGATGACCTGGTCGTCGTCGCCCACGCCGAACACGTCGTAGCCGGGCGCGGCGATGAGCCGGAGCAGGAGCAGCTCGGCCGGCTTGAGGTCCTGGAACTCATCCACCAGCAGGTGGCGGGCCATGCCCTGGGCCCGAGCCCGGGCGGCAGGGTCGCGCAGCAACACCCGCACCGCTTCGTAGACCTGGTGGTCGAAGTCGAGCCACCCCCGGTCGTCGAGAACGGCGCAGTAGCGGGGGAAGGCGGCGGCCACGCCGTCGGCGTCGGGGAAGGCGGCCTCCACCGCGTCGGGCGCCACGAGCCCCAGGCGGATGGCGCTGAGCGCTTCCAGGTAGGGCGCCAGCGGATCGGTGTTCTGGGCCCGGCGCACCTCCACCAGCCCGTCGACGATGCGGCGCACCTCCCGCTCGTCGATGGTCTCGCGCCGCCGGCGGGCGTTGCAGATGGCCAGTCCCAGGGCGTTGACCGTGCGGATGTGGGCACCGGGCAGGTCGGCCGTGCGCTCCACCAACTCGTCGGCCGCCCGCTTGTTGTAGGCGACCGCTAGCACGGTTTCGGGCTCCACGTGGCGGTCGCGGACGAGGTGGCGCAGGCGCTCGGTGAGGATGCGCGTCTTGCCCGAACCGGCCGGGGCAATCACTCGCGCCGGCCCGACGACGTGCGACACGGCGGCCAACTGGTCGGGAGCCAGGTCGGCGGACGGCGACGCGTCGCCCACCGCGGTGAGGCGGCCCAGTTCGACCGACTCGCGGTGGACCACGCCGGCCATGGGTTGGTGGGGCCCACCGTCGATGGCCAGATCGGTGGGTCCGACCCGGGCGGCCTTGCGGTCCCACCACCAGATGGGCTCGCCGTCCGCGCGGCAGTCGTAGTTGTTGGCCCAGACCACGAACTGCAGCCGCTCCCGGGTGAACTCGAAGGTGGGGTCGAGCTCCCACGGCTCGCGGTGCTCCACCTCGGGGGCGCGCAGCTCGGCCGCGTCCATGGCCAGCTCGACCACCACCGGCCGGCGGTGCAACCAGTGGCCGTGCAACTCGTCGGTCACGGCCTTGTCAACCTTGTCAACCAGGACCCGGGGCCAGTCGGCGGCGGCGGGCGGGTCGGGCTGGCCCGGGAGCACGACCGCGCCGCGGCCGAGGCCCACCGGGCCGGGAAAGGTCACTCCTCGACGAGCTCGATCAGCGTGCCGAACGACGTCTTGGGATGCAGGAACGCCACCGTCGTGCCCCGGCTGCCGGTGCGCGGGTGCTCGTCCACCACGCGAGCGCCCTCGGACTTCACATGCTCCAGCACCTGATCGCAGTCGTCCACCCGGTAGCCCACGTGGTGGATGCCCTCGCCGTTGCGCTCCATGTACTTGGCGAGGGGCGACGTGTCGGTGAACGGCTGCAGGAGCTGGATGTACGAGTCGGCCACCTTGATGAGCGCCTCGTCCACGCCGTCGGTCTCGATGCGCTCGCGGTGCACGACCTCGGCCCCGAACATGCGCCGGTACCACTCGACGGCCGCGTCGAGGTCGCTGACGGCGATGCCCACGTGGTCGATCTCGGTGAGGTGGTTGTCCATGAACCGTTAGTTAAGCGTGACGCCGGAACAGCGTGATCTTGTCCTCGCCCACCTTGGCCCGGAACTCGGGATCGTCGATGCCGAGCCCTTCCCCGGGAGCCAGGCACAAGACGCCCATCTTCCCCTCGTGCAGGTTCTTGTGGACGTTGTAGGCGGCCTCGCCCACCTGCTCCAGCGGGAACACCTCGGAGAGGATGGGCTGGATCTTGCCCAGCCCGAGGAGCCGGTTGGCCTCCCACGCCTCCTTGTAGTTGGCGAAGTGGCTGGACTTGATCGACTTCAGCTTCATCCAGAGGTGACGGTTGTCGTACTCGATCATGTAGCCGCTGGTGGCCGCGCAGGTGACCACCGTGCCGCCCCGGGCGCACACGAAGACCGAGGCGCCCATGGTCTGGCGGCCCGGGTGCTCGAACACGATGTTGGGGTCCTCACCCACGAGCGCCCGGATGTCCTTGCCCAACCGGCGCCACTCACTCTCGTCCTGCGTGTGCTCGTCCGACCAGAAGCGGTAGCCCTTCTCCTTGCGGTCGATGACGGCCTCGCAGCCCAGCTCCTTCAGCAGCTCCACCTTGTCGGCGCTGGACACCACGCCCACGGGGATGCCGCCGCCGTTGAGGACGTACTGGACGGCGTAGCCGCCCAGGCCGCCGGTGGCGCCCCAGATGAAGACGACGTCGCCCTGCTTCATGGCCGCGCCGTTCTTGGACACGAGCATGCGGTAGGACGTGGAACTGCACAGCGCGTTGCACGCCGCCTCCTCCCACGACAGGTGGGCGGGCTTGGGCATGAGCTGGTTGGCCTTCACCACGGCCAGGTCGGCCAGGCCGCCGAAGTTGGTCTCGAACCCCCAGATGCGCTGGTTGCTGGCGAGCATGGAGTCGTCGTGAGCGGACGGGTCCTGGTCGTCCACGTGGTTGCAGTGGATGGTGACCCGGTCGCCCGGCTTCCAGTTGCGCACGGCCGAGCCGACCTTCAGCACCACACCGGCGCCGTCGGACCCGACCACGTGGTACGGCAGGTCGTGGCGCTTCCCCCACGACGACTCCTTGCCCAGGCGCTCGAGGAACTGGAAGGTGGACAGGGGCTCGAAGATCGAGGTCCACACCGTGTTGAAGTTGATGGCGCTGGCCATGACGGCCACGTAGGCCTCGTTGGGCGCCAACTCCGGCGTGGGCACGTCTTCCACGTGGAGGGACTTGCGCGGGTCCTTGTCGGCCGAGGCGATGCCCTCGAACATCCCCACCTCGTCCTTGCGGACCAGCGCCGCCCGGTAGGACTCGGGGACAGGGAGGTTGGCGATGTCCTGGCCGGATGCGCCGGACTGGATGGCGTCGAGGATCTCCTGCATGAGACGAAAGCTACTCGGGGGTAATCGACCCGAGCCAGGCCGGCGAGGGACGGCCCGGGCGTGCCGGTTGCCTGTCCCGATCCGTACACTGTGCTCCTCGTCGCACAGGAGGTCACCATGCCTGGTTCGGTCATCGTTTCGGGGGCTCGCACGCCGATCGGCAAGCTGGCGGGCGCGCTCGCAGGCTTCAGTGCGATGGACCTGGGTGGTATCGCCATCAAGGCCGCCCTGGAACGGGCGGGCGTCTCGCCCGAGGACGTCGACTACGTCTTCATGGGACAGGTGCTCCAGGCCGGGCAGGGCCAGATCACCGCTCGCCAGGCCGCGGCCAAGGCCGGCATCCCCCTCACCGTGCCGGCCACCACCATCAACAAGGTCTGCCTCTCCGGCCTCAACGC
>DASRGI010000037.1:0-5891 GCA_035651095.1 Acidimicrobiales bacterium
CAACCCTGCCGTCGACTTCCTCACCAACCGCCTGCACTTCCGCCGCGCCCTTTCCACCCTCACCGTCTTCATCCTCGGCCTGGGCCTGTTCGCGGCCATGCTCTACGCCTTCATCCGGCCCATCGTCGACCAGTCGCAGCAGTTCGCCAACAACCTCCCCCGCTACGTCGCCGACGCCAAGGCCGGGCGCGGCCCCGTCGGCCACGTGGTGAAGCGCTACAAGCTTGACACCCGGCTGGAGGAGAACCAGGCCAAGATCAGGAACTCGATCAACAACCTCGGCAAGAACAGCTTCAAGATCGTGAAGGGCGTGGGCAACGCCCTGGCCGCCGGCATCACCATCTTCGTGCTCGCCTTCCTGATGATCCTCGAAGGCCCGCAGATGCTGCAGGGCGGCCTCAACGCCCTCAGCCCACCACGGCGGGAGCGAGTCCGGCGGGTGGCGGCCGACTGTGCCAAGGCCGTCACCGGCTACATGGCCGGCAACCTCGTCATCAGCCTCATCGCCGGGGGGGCCACGTACCTCTACCTGCTCGCCACCGGCGTGCCCTTCCGCGGCGTGCTGGCCCTGTGGGTCGGGTTCGCCGACCTCATCCCCCTCGTGGGTGCGACCCTCGGCGCCATCCCCACGATCCTGGTGGCCTTCCTCCATTCCACCGCGGCGGGGATCGGGGCCATCATCTTCTTCGTCCTGTACCAGCAGTTCGAGAACCACGTGCTGCAAGTGACGATCATGTCCCGCACCGTCAACCTGAACCCGTTGGTCGTGCTCGTGAGCGTGCTGGCCGGCGTCGAGCTGTTCGGGTTGCTCGGTGCCCTGCTCGCCATCCCGGTCGCCGGCGTCATCCAGGTCATCGTCCGCGACATCTGGGACGAGCATCAGGGCCGCTTCAAGGACGAGCCCACGGTGGGGGCCGACGAGACACCCATGAACGAGGCAGAGGCGGCGTCGTGAGCGCCAGCGAGGTCATCGAGGTCGAAGGCCACATCATCGACTCGCTGATCCTCGCCAAGGTGCTCGACGTCGTCCTCGCCCACGGGGGTGACTACCGCATCCTCGACGTGAGCATCGGCAAGACCAACACGGACATCAGCAAGGCCAGCCTCGAGGTCATCGCCCCCGACGAGGACTCGCTGGGCGCGCTGCTGGTCGAACTCCAGGTGCACGGGGCCAACCGGGTCACGGTCGGCGACGCCGAGCTGGTGCCCGCCGACCGGGACGGCGTGCTGCCGCCCGACTTCTACTCGTCCACCAACCTGCCCACCGCGGTGCGCGTCAGCGGGCGTTGGATCGACGTGGAGAACCCGGAGATGGACTGCGCCATCGTCGTCCTCAACGATGTGCGGGCCCGCACCGCGCCCATGCACCGCGTGCGGGTGGGCGACCGCGTGGTGGTCGGCAACGACGGCATCCGGGTCACCGCCCTGGACCGGCCCCGCGGCGCCAACCCGTTCGAGTTCATGGCGTCGGAGGTGTCGTCGGAGAAGCCCAAGGCCCTGCTCGTGGCCGACGTGGTCGACCGCATGCGCCGGGCCAAGGCCGGCGGGGGCAAGGTGCTGGCCGTGTGCGGCCCGGCCGTCGTGCACACGGGCGCCGCCCCGGACATCGCCACCCTGGTGCGGGAGGGATGGATCGACGTGCTCTTCGCCGGCAACGGGTTCGCCACCCACGACATCGAGTCGAACGTGCTGGGCACGTCGCTCGGCATCTCCGTCGAGCAGGGCAGCGGCGTGGAAGGCGGGCACGCGAACCACCTGCGCGTCATCAACGAGGTGCGCCGCTACGGCTCCATCGCCGCCGCTGTGGACGCCGGCTACATCGACGGCGGCGTCATGTACGAATGCGTGAAGCGAGGCGTGCCGTTCGTGCTGGGCGGGTCGGTGCGCGACGACGGCCCCCTGCCCGACGTGTACGCCAACGTCGTCGAGGCGGCCGACGCCATGCGGTACCTCATACCCGGCGTCACCGTCGCCATCATGTTGGCGTCGACCCTGCACGCCATCGCCACCGGCAACCTGTTGCCCGCGGGAGTGGAGACGTTCTGCGTGGACATCAACCAAGCTGTGGTCACCAAGCTGGCCGACCGGGGGAGCCACCAAGCCCTCGGCATCGTCACCGACGTGGGCCTGTTCGTCGAGGGGCTGCGCGAGCAGCTGTGCCAGTCATGATCGACACCGCCCAGCCCATCGTCGTGCGCGTGCCGGGCATGGACTCGGTGAACGTGCAGCGCAACCTGGACTACGGCTCGGGCGACCAGAGCCTGCGCATGGACGTGTACCGCCCCCTCGGCGTCGGGCCGTGGCCGGTGGTGGTGTTCGTCCATGGCGAGGGCGAGCCCGACCTGCTGCGCCAGGCCAAGGACTGGGGCCAGTACACCTCGTGGGGACGGCTGGCCGCGGCCCGTGGCATGGTGGCCGTCACCTTCAGCCACCGCTCGTGGGAGGGCCTCACGGCCGTGTCCCGCAAGCTGGCCGACGTCGAGGCCGCCGTCCGCTTCGTGCGGGCCCACGGCCGCTCGTGGGGCGCCGATCCCTCCCGCCTCGCCGTGTGGTCGTGCTCGGCGGGCGTGCCCGTCGGCCTGTCCACGGCCATGCGCTGGGCGGCCACCTGCGCGGTGGCGTACTACGGCCCCATGGACGTGCGCCCCTACGGCCGCGAGCCGGTGCTGTCCGAGGTGTCGCCCCTCGCCCTGCTGGAGGAGGGCATCCCCCTGCCGCCGCTCTTCGTCGGGCGGGCGGCACTGGACGACGAGCAGCTCAACGCGTCCATCGACGGTTTCGTGAACCTGGCGTGGGAACAGGGACTGGACGTCGAACTGATGGACCACGGCGAGGGACACCACGCCTTCGACCTGGTGGACGACGACGCCCGGACCCGGGAGATCATCGAGGGCACCCTCGACTTCCTGGCCCGCCACCTCGCCCCGGAACAGTGAGCGGGCATGCGTGAGCGGGCATGACCGAACTGGCGTGGGGCCGCCGATACCTCATGTGCCCGCCCACCCACTTCGGCGTGCTCTACGAGATCAACCCGTGGATGAGCAAGGAGGTGGCGGTCGACAGGGACCGGGCCATGGAGCAGTGGTCGGACCTGCGCCGCACGCTCCAGGACGCGGGCGCGACCGTCGAGGAGCAGGAGCCACAGCCCGAAGTGCCCGACATGGTGTTCACGGCCAACGCCGGCCTGGTCAACGGCACCCAGTACATCCCCTCCCGCTTCAAGCACGAGGAGCGCCAGCCCGAGGTCGCCTTCGACGTGGCCTGGTTCGAGGCCCACGGCTTCCGGGTCGACTGGCTGCCCGAGGGCGTGTCCCACGAGGGGGCGGGCGACGCCCTGCCCTTCGCGGGCACGCTCGTTTCCGGGTACCGCATCCGGTCCGACGCCGCCGCCCATGCCTACCTGTCCCGGCTCACCGGCGCGGCCGTGCGGTCGGTCGAGTTGGTGGACGAGCGCTTCTACCACCTGGACATCACCTTCTGCCCGCTGGACGACCGCCGAGCCATCGTGAGCCCCGGCTCGTGGGACAGCTACGGGCAGCGGGTGATGGAAGCGGCGGTGCCCGAACCGCTGGTGCTCGACGCCGACGAAGCGGGCACGTTCTGCGCCAACTCGGTGGTGGTCGGCACCAACATCGTGATGCCCGCGTGCCCGCCCCGGATCGGGCGGCAGCTGGAAGCGTGGGGGTTCGACGTGGCCGTGTGCGACGTGAGCGAGTTCCTGAAGGCGGGGGGCGGTTGCCGCTGCCTCACCCTGGCCCTCGACGTGGTGCTCTCGGGTCTCTCATGAGGCCGGCCGTACCCTGAGCTCATGCTCGCCGAGATACTCGGTCCCGACATCCTCGTCATCCTCGTCGTCGTCGCCCTCCTCTTCGGCGGCAGCCAACTCCCCAAGCTGGCCCGGGCACTGGGCTCGGCGTCCCACGAGTTCCGCAAGGGCGTCGAGGAGGGCCACAAGGACGAGCCCCCGTTATCGTCGTCGTGACGAGAGCGGACGTGGGTCACGCGGGCTCGGGGGCGAAGGTGCGCCACATCTCGGCATAGCGCCCGCCCGCGGCCAGCAGTTGGGCGTGCGTGCCCTCCTCCACGATCCGGCCGTCGTCCACCACCAGGATGCGGTCGGCGGTCATGGCCGTCTGCAACCGGTGGGCGATGAGCAAGGTGGTACGGCCCCGGGCGACGAGGCCCATGGCCCGCTGCACGCGGGCCTCGGTGGCCAGGTCGAGGTTGGACGTGGCCTCGTCGAGCAGCAACACCGACGGGTCGACCAACCGGGCCCGGGCCAGGGCGATGAGCTGGCGCTGGCCGGCCGACAGCGACCGGCCCCGCTCGCTGACCACGTGCAGGTACCCGCCGGGCAGCCCGGTGACGAAGTCGTGGGCGCCGACCGCCCGGGCCGCGGCCTCGACCTCGGCGTCGGACGCGTCGGGCCGTCCGTAGGCGATGTTGTCCCGGATGGTGCCCGAGAACAGGAACGCCTCCTGGGGCACGTACCCGAGCTGGCGGCGGTAAGCGCCCAGGTCGTAGTCGGCCAGGGGCACGCCGTCGACCGACACCGTGCCCGCGCTCGGGTCGTAGAAGCGGGCCACCAGCTTGACGAGGGTGGACTTGCCCGCGCCTGTCTCCCCCACCAGCGCCACCGTCTCCCCCGCGGCCACGTGCAGGTCGACACCGGACAGGGCCTCGCCCACGCCACCGGGGTAGGCGAAGTGCACGTCCCGGAAGGCGACGTCGCCCCGCAGCCGGGCGTTGGGCATCACCGCCCGGTCGGGCGGCGGGGGCGGCGTGCCCGAGGGCATGGCCATCAGCTCGTCGATCTTCACCATCGACGCCCGGGCCTGCTGGTACGTGTCGAACACCTGTGACAGCTGCTGGATGGGCGAGAACAGCTGGTCGAGGTAGAGCAGGAAGGCCAGCAGCTCGCCCCGCGTGAGGGCCCCCGTGGCCACCAGGTGGGCCCCCACGCCGAGCACCACGGCGGCGCCCACCTCCGACAGCAGCTCCACGAACGGGAAGTACGTGGCCACCAGGCGCTGGGCCGTGACCCGGGCCTCCAGGTGCTTGCCGGCGACCTCGCGGAACTCCTTCTCGTTGCGCCCCTCCCGCACGTACGCCTGCGCCACCCGCACCCCGGACAGGCTCTCCTGCAGGTTGGCGTTGACGGCGGCGACCCGCTCCCGGGCGTCGGCGTAGGCCCGGTCCGAACGTCGCCGGAACCAGATGGTGGCGGCCACCAGCGGGGGCACGACCACGAACGTCGCCAGCGACAGCTTCAGGTTCATGACCAGGAGGATCACGGCCACGCCCCCGAAGTTCAGGATGCTCACCAGCGCGTTGACCAAGCCGCTCTGGAGGAGCGTGGACAGCGCCTCCACGTCGGTGGTCATGCGGGTCATGATCCGGCCCGCCATCTCCTTGTCGTAGTAGTCCACGGACAGGCGCTGGAGGTGGGCGAAGATGCGGACGCGCAGAGCGAACAACATGCGCTCGGCCGTACGGCCCAGGTAGAGGGCCTGGAGGTAGTTGTCCACCCAGTCGGCGAGCACCACCACCAGGTACAGCCCGCTGGTGACCCACAGGGCATCGGTCGACCCCCGCACCACGCCCTTGTCGATGCCCGTGCGCACGAGCAGGGGTCCGAGCAGGGTGAGCACGCTGTCGATGGCGACCAGCAGGAGGCCGAAGCCCATCGGCCCCCGGAAGTCGCGGGTGAACCTGCGCAAGGTGAAGGACGGGTCGAAGGCGGCCTGCTTGGCCACGTCGACCTCGGGCCGGTCGACGATGGGCGGGAGCTTGTCGACCGCGGCGAGCAGCTCGGGCGTGGGCGCCAGGGCGAACCCGCCACCACCGCCACCACCACCGCCGCCACCGAACCCGCCGCCACCACCGAAGCC
>DASRGI010000038.1:0-10654 GCA_035651095.1 Acidimicrobiales bacterium
GGGATCGCTCACGTGGGTGGAGCCGACGAACTTCTTGGGATCCCACACGTCCCGGTCCTCCGGGGCCACGTTGAAGTCGCCGCACACCGCCACCGGGTCCGTCGGTTCGGCCGTGCGCTCCAGGTGCTGGCGCAACTTGTCGAACCATCCCAGCTTGTACTGGTAGTGGGGGTCGTCCAGAGCCCGCCCGTTGGGCACGTACACGCTCGACACGTGGACGCCGCCGCACACGGCGGTGATGAGGCGGGTGTCCTGGTCGGCCTCCAGCCCCTCGCAGAACCCGTTGACCACACTGTCGATACCAACCTTGGACAGGATGGCCACACCGTTCCACCGGCCGTCACCATGGTGGACGGACTCGTAGCCCAGAGCGGAGAAGGCCATGGCCGGGAACTGGGCGTCGGCCATCTTGGTCTCCTGCATGCACAACACGTCGGGCTGGGCGTACTCCAGCCACTCCTCCACGCGGGGCATGCGCGCCTTCAGGGAGTTGACGTTCCAGGTGGCGATGCGCACGGTGTTGGTTCTAGTCCGTCGAGGAGAGGGCCTTGATCAGTTCCTGCCCCAGCTCGGGGTACTTCGCCATGAGGCTGGTGTAGATGACCTGCTGCTCCTCCAGGAGGTCGATCTCGGGCGCCAGCGTTCGGGCCGCGCCCTCCAGGTACAGCATCTGCTTGCTGAGCAGGACCAGCTCCCGGGGGATGCGCACCTTGTACCGCACCATCGAGCGGATCATGGTGTTCATGAGCTCGCCCAGCTGGGCGACGATGACGCCGTCCTGGACGAAGGGTTCGTACAGCCGTTGGATCTCGGCGGCCATGTCCTCCAGGTCGACGTCCTTGGGGATGGAACCGAAGGCCCGCAGGGCCCGCACCATCGACTCGTAGTCGTTGGTGGTGACGGCGATGAGGTACTGGGCCAGCCGGGTGCGTACCGACTCGGTGAGCCGGCCCACGATCCCGAAGTCGAACAGCACGAACGTGCCGTCTTCGAGCACGACGATGTTGCCGGCGTGCAGGTCGCCGTGGAAGAAGCCGTGCAGGAGCACGCCCTCCACCACCGTCTGCACGCCCATGCGCAGGAGGCGGGCAGTGTCGATCCCGGCTGCCTTCATGGCCTCCACGTCGTGGAAGCGGATGCCGTCGATGCGCTCCATGGTGAGGACGCGCTTGCCCACCAGGTCGAGGTACACCCGCGGCACCCGGCAGTCCTTGATGCCGGTCTCCTCGATGATCGACCGCATGCGCTCCATGTTGTCGGCCTCGAGGCGGTAATCCATCTCCTCTTCGAGGGTGCGGGCGAAGTCGTCGACCACCGCCTTGGGCGAGGCGATGGCGGTGTAGGGGATGCGATCGAGGATGGCCGCCAGCATCTTCATGGCCCGCACGTCGTCACCCACCTGGGCGTCCAGGTTGGGGCGCTGGACCTTCACGACCACGGGCGTGCCGTCCTTGAGGATGGCGCCGTGGACCTGGCCGATGGAGGCGGCGGCGATGGGCTCGTCGTCGAAGTCCGCGAAACAGCGGCTGATGGGCATGGCCAGCTCGTCCCGGATGATCTTGCGGGCCTCGACGCCCGAGAAGGGCGGCACCTGGTCCCGCAAGACGCCGAACTCGTTGGCCCACTCGGGCGGGAAGAGGCCGGGGCTGGAGGCGATGAGCTGGCCCAACTTCACGTAGGTGGGACCGAGGGCGACGAAGGCGTCCCTGATGCGGCGGGGCAGGGGCTCGGTGTGGCGGTGGCGGAGGAGGGCGGCGCCGAAGGTGGTCGCCACCTGGGCGCCCCGGGTGAGGATGGCCATCGCGGCGGAGCATAACCTCGGGGTCGGTGGAGGCCCTCGTCTGGAGCGACTACCTCTGTCCCTGGTGCTATGTCGGCCTCTCCCGGTCGGCCCAGCTGCGCCGGTTGGGCGTCGAGGTGGTGACGCTGCCGTACGAACTGCACCCCGAGATCGCCGCCGGCGGGGTGGCGTCTCGGGGACGCTCGGCGTGGAGTGCCATCGCGGCCGAGTGCGACGAGGCCGGGCTCCCCTTCCACCCGCCCGAGCGGGTGCCCAACACGCGGGCCGTGCTGGAGGTGGCCGAGTGCGTGCGCCGGGTGTGGCCGACGGCCTTCGACGCCCTGGAGTCGGCCCTGTTCCGGGCCCACTTCGCCGAGGGCCGATGGCTGGGCGACCCGGCCGTGGTCGACGCCCTGGTCGCCGGCGCCGGGGTCGACCCCGACGAGGTGCGCCGGGTGGTGGCTGGCGGCGAGCCGGGCGAGTGGGTGGACACCTCCATGCGGGTGGCGGCCGAGGTGGGTGTGGCCGGCACGCCGGCGTGGCTCATCGAGCGCAAGCTGCTCGTGCCCGGCGTCATGCCCCCGGACTTCTACGAGCGGGTGGTCAAGAAGCTGGCGGCCCAGGCGACGTAGCCAGCGGCTCGGCCGAGACGGGTTCGCCGGGCCTGGCCTCGTCCGCCTGCCCGGGCCGATGCCCAGAACCGACTGCGTGAGCCGGGAAGGGCCGAGTCCCTGTTCTCCCAGGAGGGCGAGGAGCGGCCCGCAGACGCCAGCGCGCCGGTGCGCGAGGCCGAGCCCATCACCAGAGGCGTGGGGCCACCCGCCGAGCGGCGAGCGGTTCTCGGCGCGGCGAAGCACGGGGGCCGTTCGTCAGCGTGCCCGGAGCAGTGGGGGGGCGGGACGGTCGGTCAGCGGGCGGACTTCTTGGCCGGGCCGGCCGTCTTCTTGGTTGCCGCCGACTTCTTGGTGGTGGTCGCCGCCGCCTTCTTCGCCGCCGCCGCCTTCTTGGTGGCCGCCTTCTTGGGCGGGGCCGCCTTCTTGGCCGGCTGGGGAGCAGCCAGCTCGTTGGACGTGTCGGCCGGGGCGGGGGCCGACTTCTTGGTCGGACTCGCCGCCTTCTTGGTGACGGCCTTCTTCGCCGGCGGGGCCGACTTCTTGGCCGCCGACTTCCTGGTGGTAGCGGCCTTCTTGGCCGCCGACCTCTTGACCGGAGCCGCCTCGGGGCGGGGTTGGGGGGCGGCCAACTCGGCGCTGGGCGCGGGCGCCGGTGCCGGTGCCGGAGGGGCGGCGACAGCCGCGACATCGGCCGCCTTCTTGCGGGGCCGGGCCGCCTTCTTGCCGCTGCCCTTCCCGCCCGCGGCGATCTCTTCCTCCACCGTCTCCTCGGTCGGGCCGGCGGCGACCTGGGCGAAGCCGGGCAGGGCCAGCTCGATCCCCCGCCGGGGCGGGTCGAACGCCTGCACCACGAACGTGCGCGTCTCGCCCCGCTTCAGCACCTCGCGCGCGGCCCGGGGCGGCGGCGCGCCCATGGCCGACAGGGGCACGTAGCACCGGGCCCCGTCCACGTGCACGAAGGCGCCGTGCGAGGAGAAGCTGTCGACCTCGCCCGGCACCTCGCTGCCCAGCTTGTGGGCGGACACGAACGAGATGAACGTGAGGGGCGCATTCACCGGCTCGGCGGGCGGCGAGGCGCCCCGGCTGCGGCGGCGGCGGCGCTTGGCACTGGGCGAGTCGGGCTCGACCGCCTCCTCCACCGCGGTGGCGATGGCCTTCTGGACCTTCTTGGTCTCCTGCTTCTCGCCCGCCGTCTTCTTGGCCCGCTTGGCGACCTTGACCGCCTCCCGGCTCTTGGGCCCCCGCACCGGCGTCCGGGGCGTGAAGATCCACCCCACCCCGGGTACGGGTTTGCCGCCGATGAGCCGACCCTTGTCGAACAGCCAGTCGTGCTCGCCGTGGAACTCCTGGAACGAGTCGTTGGACAGCACCATCGCCCCGACCCGCTCGGCGATGCGGAGCAGGAAGGCGTCCCCCCGGCCAATGGCGCCGGCGGGCGGCGACACCAGCTCGTTGCGTTCCTCGGCGTCTTTGAACGCGGCGAGCTCCGACTCGTCGATGCGATGGCCGAAGGTCGCGTCGACCACCACGGTGACGATGTCGTCCGGGTGCTCACGGCGAAACTCCTCCACAGCTTCGAGCAGTTGGGCGAAGCTGGGGAGGGAACGGCCTTCGGTGGCGATGTTGGAGCCGTCGATGACGACGTGGCGGGCACTCACTGCACCGGGCACTCTAAGGGATCAGCGGTCCGCTCCCTAGGATGCTCGGCGTGGAACCGACGATCAGGGCCGTGCTGTTCGACTTCGGCGGCGTCATCCTGTCCAGCCCGTTCGAGGCCTTCGCCCACTACGAAGCGGCCAACGGCCTGCCCGACGGCTTCCTCCGCGGCCTCAACGCCCGCAACCACCACCACAACGCGTGGGCCCTCCTCGAACGCAACGAGGTCGGCTTCGGCCAGTTCTGCGAGCTGTTCGAGGCCGAGGCGCGCCAGGCCGGCCACGAGGTCGACGCCGCCGCCGTCATCGCCCTGCTGGCGGGCGACGTGCGGCCCGAGATGGTGGAGGCCGTGCGCCGCTGCCGGGAGCGGTGCAAGACGGGACTGCTCACCAACAACTTCGTGGCTCCCGACGGGGGCGTCCGGCTGGACGAGGTGCTCGCCCTGTTCGACGTGATCATCGAATCGTCCAAGGTCGGTGTGCGAAAGCCCGATCCCCGCTTCTACCGGATGGCGTGCGACGAGCTGGGCATCGAGCCGGCCGAGGCCGTCTTCCTCGACGACCTGGGCATCAACCTCAAGCCCGCCCGGGAGATGGGCATGACCACGATCAAGGTCACCGACCCGGCCATCGCCCTGGCCGAGCTCGAGTCGGTCCTCGGCTTCTCCCTGCGGTGACCCGGCGGTGACCGCCATGGGGGCACCGCCCGAGCTCGGTCCCCTCATCGCCTCGGAGGCGAGCCTGCTCGCCACCGTCCAGGGGCTCACCGACGCCGAAGCGGCCGCCCCGTCGCTGCTCCCAGGCTGGAGCCGGGCCGAGCTGGTCACCCATCTGGCCCGCAACGCCGACGGGCTGCGCCACGTCGCCGAAGCCGCCATGCGCGGCGAGGTCGGCGACCAGTACCCCGGAGGGATGGAGCAGCGCGCCGCCGACATCGCTACCGGGCGGGGCAAGCCTGCGGCCCAGGTGGTGGCCGATCTGGCCCAGGCCGTCGAGTGGCTGCACCAGACGTGGGCGGCCATGCCGGACGAGGCGTGGGGCCGCCCGGCCCGACTGACGCGGGGCTCGGTGACGGTGGCCGACACGGTGGCCCGGCGCTGGCTGGAAGTCGAGGTCCACCGCATGGATCTGGACCTGGGCGTGGGCCCCGACGACTGGCCGCTCCCGTTCGTGGACGGCATCCTTCCCCGCGTCATCGCCATGCTCCCCGACCTGGCTGCCGAGCCGGCCGACGGGCGCTGGGTGCTGTGGGCCGACGACCTGTCGCTGGCCTGGTCGGTGTCATCGCTGGCCGGGGGCGTGACCGTCAGCCGCTTCGACGAGAGCGACCCGCCCCCTGACGTCATCCTCCGGGGACCGGGCGGGCGCCTGCTGGCCGCGCTCCTCGGTCGGGACGATGCCGGGGCCGGCCTCAAGGCCAGCGGCGACCCCGCCCTGGCCGGCGGGTTCAGCCGCTGGTTCCGTTTCCCCTGAGCCGTTCGGCGCCTTACGACAGGGCGCGGCCCAGGAGGTCGTCCTGCTCCAGCGTGTGCAGCGCGGCCGAGCCGGAGGCGGGCGAACCCGACTCGATGCGGCTCACGTGACGCAGCTGGTAGTCGTCCCGCAGCAGCTTGTGCAGGCGCTCGTGCACGAAGTACCAGGCGCCCATGTTCTCGGGCTCCTCCTGGAGCCACACGACCTCGGACGCCCGCTCGTACCGGGACAGCACAGCGCCGATCTGCTCCTCGGGCCACGGGTACAGCTGCTCCACCCGCACCACGGCGACGGGCAAACCCTCCTTGTCCCGGCGGGCGATGGCGTCGACCGCCACCTTGCCGGTGGCCAACACCACCCGGGTCACGGCGTCGGGGTCCTCCACGAACGGGTCGTCGAGCACCTCGACGAAACGGCCCGACACCAGATCGTCGACCGATGACCGCGCTGCCTTGGCCCGCAGCAACGACTTGGGCGTGAACACTACCAAGGGCTTGCGCCGGTCCCGCCGCACCTGGCGGCGCAGGAGGTGGAAGTACTGGGCCGCGGTGGTGGCATTGACCACCTGGATGTTGTCCTCGGCCGCCAGCGTGAGAAACCGCTCCAGCCGGGCCGAGGAGTGCTCGGGCCCCTGGCCTTCGTACCCGTGGGGCAGGAGCATGACCAGACCGGACGTCTGGCCCCACTTGTCCTCGGCGGCCACGACGAACTGGTCGATGACGATCTGGGCGCCGTTCACGAAGTCGCCGAACTGGGCTTCCCACGCCACCAGGGCGTCCTTGTGCACCACCGAGTAGCCGTACTCGAAACCCACCGCCGCGTACTCCGAGAGCAGCGAGTCGTAGATGAAGAACCGGCCCTGCTCCCCCGCCGGCGCCAGCGACGCCAGGGGCACGTGCTCGGCACCGGTCTCGTAGTCGACCAGCACGGCGTGGCGCTGCGAGAACGTGCCCCGCCGGGTGTCCTGCCCGGCCAGGCGGACGTCGGTCCCCTCCAGCAGCAGCGACCCGACGGCCAGGGCCTCGCCCAGGGCCCAGTCGACCTCGCCGTTGGCGTAGAGCTTGGCCCGGGCGTCGATCTGCTTGGCCAGCTTGGGGTGGACGGTGAAGCCCTCGGGCGCGTTGTTCAGCGCGTGGACGATGCGGTCGAGCGCGTCCCGCTGCACGCCCGTCTCGGGCGACGGCGTCACCACCACGGGCGGGGCGCTCACCAGCGACGTGGCCTTGGGCCCGGCCGACTCGCGGGTCTCGTCCAGGGCGCGCTGCAGCCGGGCCGAGAAGTCGTCCAGGGCCCGCTCGGCTTCCTCGAGCGTGATGTCGCCCCGGTTGACCAGCGCCTCGGTGTAGAGCTTGCGCACGGACCGGCGGTTCTCGATGCGCTCGTACATCTGGGGCTGCGTGTAGCTCGGCTCGTCCGCCTCGTTGTGGCCGAAGCGCCGGTAGCAGACCATGTCGATGACGACGTCCTTCTTGAACGCCTGCCGGAACTGGAACGCCAGCTTGGCCACCCGCACGCAGGCCTCGGGGTCGTCGCCGTTCACGTGGAAGATGGGGGCCTGCACCATCTTGGCCACGTCGGTGGCGTACACCGACGAGCGGGCCGACTCGGGCGACGTGGTGAAGCCCACCTGGTTGTTGATCACCACGTGCACGGTGCCGCCCACGCGGTACCCGCGCAGGGTCGACATGTTGAGCGTCTCCGCCACCACGCCCTGGCCGGCAAAGGCGGCATCGCCGTGGACCAGCAAGGGCAGGACGGGGAAGGTGCCGGGCGTGTTGAGGATGTCCTCGCGAGCGCGGGCCATGCCCTCGACCACGGGGTCGACGGCTTCGAGGTGCGACGGGTTGGACGCCAGCGTGACCGGGATCTCGATGCCCGACTGGCCCACGTACTTGCCCGCCGCCCCCTTGTGGTACTTGACGTCGCCCGAGCCCTGCACGGTGTTGGGGTCGAGGTCGCCCTCGAACTCCCGGAACAGCTCGCGGTAGCTCTTGCCCACGATGTTGGCCAGCACGTTGAGCCGGCCCCGGTGGGCCATGCCCAGCACGGCCTCCTCCAGCCCCGCCTTGGCCGCCTCGTCGAGGATGGCGTCGAGCAGGGGGATGGCCGACTCGCCGCCCTCCAGGCCGAACCGCTTCTGGCCCACGTACTTGGTGTGGAGGAAGCGCTCGAAGGCCTCGGCCGCGTTGAGGCGCTCGAGGATGTGGAGGTGCTCCTCCTTGGTGAGCACGGGGACGACGCCCTCGACGTGCTCCTGGATCCAGCGCTTCTGGTCGGGCTCCTGGATGTGCATGTACTCCACACCGATGGTGCGGCAGTACGCGTCCCGCAGGATGCCCAGGGCGTCGCCCAGGGTCATGGTCTCGTGACCGGCCAGCCCGTCGACGTAGAACTCGCGGTCGAGGTCCCAGATGGTGAGCCCATAGGTGACGGGGTCGAGCTCGGAGTACATCTGCGGCGGCTTGGCCTGGAGCGGGTCGAGGTCGGCGATGAGGTGACCCCGCACCCGGTACATGTTGATCACCGTCTGGACGTGGACCTGCTTGGCCAGCTTGGCCGGCTCGGAGTCCATGGGGTTGCTGTCCCGCCGCCAGCGCACAGGCTCGTAGGGCACGCCCATGGCCGCGAACACGTCGTCGAAGAAGCCGTCCTCGCCCAGCAACAGCCGGTGCACGCGCTGGAGGAACAGGCCCGACTCGGCCCCCTGGATGATGCGGTGGTCGTACGTCGACGTGATGGTGACGACCTTGCTGACGCCCAGCTGCGCCAGCACCCGGGGGTCGGCGGCCTGGTACTCCTCGGGGTAGTCGATGCGGCCCACGCCGATGATGGCGCCCTGCCCGGGCATGAGCCGGGGGACGGACTGGACGGTGCCGATGGTGCCCGGGTTGGTGAGGCTGACGGTGGTGCCGCTGAAGTCGTCGACGCCGATCTTGTTGGTGCGGACCTTGCGGATGAGGTCCTCGTAGGCCAGCCAGAAGCCCCGGAAGTCGAGGGCGTCGGCCTCCTTGACGGAGGGCACGAGGAGGGTACGGCTGCCGTCGGACTTCTCGACGTCGACGGCGATGCCGAGGCCCACGTGCTCGTGGCGCACCACCGCGGGCTTGCCGTCGGGCCCCTCGACGAACGACGAGTTGAGAACGGGCACGTCGCCCAGGGCCTTGACGATGGCGTAGCCGATGAGGTGGGTGAACGACACCTTCCCGCCCCGCGTCCGGGACAGGTGGTTGTTCAGGATCTTGCGGTTGACCTCCAGCAGCCGGGCCGGCACCACCCGGAAGCTGGTGGCCGTGGGGACGGTGAGGCTGGCCTCCATGTTCTGGACGATGCGGGCCCCGGCGCCCCGGATGGGCTGGGCGCCCGGCGGGAGGGCGGCGGGAACGGCCTCCGGCGCGGCCTCGGACGTGGCGGCGGCGGGCTTGGCCTCGGCCTTGGCGGCGGGCTTGGCCTCGGCCGTGGCGGGCGTCGAACCGTTGCCTCCCTGCTTCCGGTAGTCGGCGAAGAACTCGCGCCAACTGTCGCTCACGGAGGACGGGTCTTCCCGGTACCTCTCGTACATCTCGTCGACGAGCCAATCGTTGGGCCCGAACGAGGAAGCGGCGGCGTTTGGTTGCTCTGGCATCTCGGCCATCGATGGTACTGGCGTACCCCGAATACCCTCGAAGTCGTGACCGCTCAGTTCATCTTCACCATGCGCGACCTCCGGCGGTTCTACCCGCCCGATCGGGAGGTCCTGCGCGGCATCAACATTTCCATGTACCCGGGCGCCAAGATCGGGGTGATCGGCGCCAACGGCTCGGGCAAGTCGTCCCTCCTCCGCATCATGGCGGGCGAGGACGACGGCTACACCGGCGAGGCCCGCCTCACCCCGGGCTTCACCGTGGGCTACCTCCCCCAGGAGCCCCGGCTGGACCCGGCCAAGGACGTGCTCGGCAACGTGCAGGAGGGGGTGGCCGCCACCAAGGCCCTCCTCGACCGGTACAACGAGGTCTGCAACGCCATGGGCGACCCCGACGCCGACTTCGACAAGCTCCTCGCCGAGCAGGGCGACCTGCAGGACAAGATCGACGCCATCGGCGGGTGGGAGCTCGACCGCACCCTCGAGATCGCCATGGACGCGCTGCGCTTGCCACCGGGCGACGCGGAAGTGGAGTCGCTGTCGGGCGGCGAGCGCCGGCGCGTCGCCCTGTGCCGGTTACTGCTGCGCAAGCCCGACCTGCTGCTGCTCGACGAGCCCACCAACCACCTCGACGCCGAGTCGGTCGCGTGGCTGGAGCGGTTCCTGCAGGACTATCCCGGCACCGTCGTGGCCGTCACTCACGACCGGTACTTCCTCGACAACGTGGCCGGCTGGATCCTCGAGCTCGACCGTGGCGCGGGCATCCCGTGGCAGGGCAACTACTCGTCCTGGCTGGAGCAGAAGCAGGCGCGGCTGGCGCAGGAGGAGAAGGCCGACTCGGCCCGCCAGCGCACGCTCAAGCACGAGCTGGAGTGGATCCGGCTGGCGCCGCGCGCCCGCCAAGCAAAGGGCAAGGCGCGCGTCACCGCCTACGAGTCGTTGCTGGCCGAGGCCCAGAACGCGCCCAACCGCGACCGCCGCCTCGAGCTGTCGATCCCGCCCGGGCCCCGACTCGGCGACGTCGTGGTGGAGGCCGACAAGGTCGTGAAGGCGTTCGGCGACACCCTGCTCGTCGACGACCTCACCTTCTCGCTTCCGCCGGGCGGCATCGTCGGCGTCATTGGCCCCAACGGTGCCGGCAAGACCACGTTGTTCCGCATGATCACGGGCACGGAGGCCCCCGACGAGGGCACGCTGCGCGTCGGGCCGACGGTGGAGTTGGCGTACGTGGACCAGTCGCGGGAGACGCTCGACGCCGACAACACCGTGTACGAGGAGATCACCGGCGGCGTCGACAACCTGGTCGTCGGCGGGCGCGAGATCCACGGCCGCGCCTACGTGGCGGGCTTCAACTTCAAGGGGTCGGACCAGCAGAAGAAGGTTGGCGACCTGTCGGGCGGCGAGCGCAACCGCGTGCACCTGGCCTAGGTGCTGCGCTCCGGCGGCAACGTCCTCCTGCTCGACGAGCCCACCAACGACCTCGACGTCGACACCCTGCGCGCCCTCGAGGAGG
>DASRGI010000039.1:0-25628 GCA_035651095.1 Acidimicrobiales bacterium
GCATCCGGCCCACGGCCGAGGGCCGCCGGGCCCTGCGCGCCTGACCTTTCAGTCGTCCACGCCGGCCCCTGACAGCAACCGCTCGTAGGGCACGACGACCACCACCGACGTCCCCGCCCCCGGCTGCGAGCGGATCTCCACCCGGCCCCCGACCAGCGCGGCCCGCTCGAACATGCTGTCCATGCCGTAGGCCAGGCCGCCCCGAGGGCCGGCGGTGTCGAACCCCACGCCGTCGTCCACCACGGAGAGGGTCACACCGCCCTCGCCCTCCCGCAGCCCGATGGTGACGTGGTGGCTCTCGGCGTGCTTGACCACGTTCTGCAACGCCTCCTGGGTGATGCGGAACAGGGCCGTCTCCACGTGGGGCGGCAGGGCGCAGGGGGTGATGTCGACGGCCACGTCGACGCCGGCCATCGACGCGGCCAGGCTCTGGAGCCCGGCGGCCAGGCCCAAGTCGTCGAGCACGGCCGGGCGCAGGCCCACGATGGCCCGGCGGGCCTCGTCGAGGGCCTCGGCCAGGAGCGCCTCCGTGGCGACCAGCTCGTCCTCCACGCCCCCGGCCGGCGCCGTGCGAGCGGCCCGCAGGTGGTACCAGGCGCTGATCAGGCGCTGGCTGATGCCGTCGTGGATGTCGGCCGCCAGGCGCCGCCGCTCCCGCTCCTGGGTCTCGATGGCGCCCGCCGCGAAGCGCTCGAGCTCGGCCTCCCGGGTGGCCAGGCGGTCGACCAGCACGGCGTTCTCCACGATGCCGGCCAGGAGCCCGGCCACCTCGGTGAGGCGGGCCACGTCCTCGGACCCGAAGTGGTCGGCCCGGCGGGAGTGGACGTTGAGCACGCCGACGACCCGGTCCCGCTGGCGCAGGAGGGGCAGGGAGATCAGGGAGCTGAAGTCCTCGCCGTGGAGGGCGGGGATGTAGCGGTAGCGGGGGTCCTGCCACTTGTCGGCCACCACCGTGGGCACGCCGTGCTCGGCCACCCAGCCGGCCACACCCTCGCCGATCCGCAGGCGCACGGTGCCCACCACGGCGTCGAACGGCGGTGTGGCGCCGCGCAGCACCAGCTCGCCCGCCTCCCGGTCGACCACGTGGACGAAGCACACGTCGGCGTTCGACGCGGTGACGACGATCTGGGCGATGCGGCCCAGGAGGTCGCGCAGGCCGAGGTCGTCGCCGCTCAGCTCGATGATCTCCCTGAGCAGGGCGGGCCAGCCCCCGGTGCTCACAGGAAGAGGCCCTCTCGTATGGCGAAGGCCACGGCCTGGGACCGGTCGCTGGCGTCGAGCTTGCGGTACACGGCCCGGACGTGGGTCTTGATCGTCTCTTCGCCCAGCACCAGGCGGTTGGCGATGGCCTTGTTGGACAGGCCCTTCACCAGCAGCTCGAGGACCTCGCTCTCCCGCTGGGTGAGCCCGAGGTGGGCGCCCGCCCAGAACTCGCCCCGGTGGAGGCGGGCGGCGGACAGGGCCACCCGGCCGGCCAGCGAGGGCTCGATGACGATCTCGCCTTCGAGCACCCGGTGGAGGTGGCCGAGCAGCTCCTCGGCCGTCACCTGCTTGGTGAGGAAGCCGCTGGCCCCGGCGCGCAGGCCTTGGAACAGGTACTGCTCGTCGTCGTAGACGGTGAGGAGCACGACCTTGAGGTCGGGGCGCAGGCGGATGAGCTCCTCGCTCAGGTCGAGCCCGCTGACTGCACGCATGCGGATGTCGAGCAGGGCCACGTCGGGGGCCTCGTCCCGCACCAGGCGGCGGGCCTCGTCCGGGTCGGTGGTGGCGCCCACGATGGTGACCTCGGCGGCGTGGGGCCGGAGCATCGACGTGAGGCCGTCGAGCACCATCTGGTGGTCGTCGACCAACAGGAGCCGCAGCCTCTGGGGTGCCGCGCCCGTGGCTCCCATGACGAGAGCGTACGGGTGCCACCCGGATGGCGGTAGGGGGATTACGGCCCCCGCCCGGGTCCCCCCGGGGAGGGAGGCCCAGCGGCCGGGCGGTTCGTACCGTTGGCCCATGGCTCCCCTCGGCGCGACCGGACGAGACGCGGTGGACCGGCGGTGCGTCGACACCCTGCGCATGCTGGCGGTGGACATGGTCGAGCAGGCGGGGAGCGGCCACCCCGGCCTGCCCCTCGGCGCCGCGCCCATGGCATGGGCGCTGTGGAGCCGCTTCCTCTGCTTCGACCCCGACGACCCGGCCTGGCCCGACCGCGACCGCTTCGTGCTGTCGGCCGGGCACGGGAGCGCCCTGCTGTACGCCCTGCTCCACCTGTTCGGCTGCGGGGTGGAGGTCAGCGACTTGACCGGGTTCCGGCAGTGGGGATCGCGCACGCCCGGGCACCCCGAGCACGGGCACACGCCGGGGGTGGAGGTCACCACCGGGCCCCTGGGCCAGGGCATCGCCACCGCCGTGGGCCTGGCCCTGGGCGAGCGCATGGCTGCGGCCCGGTACAACCCGACCGGCGCGGCGCCGGTGGTCGACCACCGGACGTGGGTGCTGTGCTCGGACGGCGACCTGATGGAGGGGGTGAGCGGCGAGGCGTCATCGCTGGCCGGGCACCTGGGGTTGGGGCGGCTGGCCGTGCTGTGGGACGACAACCGCGTGTCGATCGACGGCCCCACGTCGCTGGCCTTCAGCGAGGACGTGCCCGGGCGGTACCGGGCCTACGGCTGGCGGGTGATCGAGGTGGAGGACGGCGACGACCTGCTGGCCCTCGACACCGCCCTGGCCGCTGCCCTCGACGGCGAGGCCCGGCCCACGTTGGTGCGGGTGCACACGGTGATCGGCCGGGGGGCGCCCACCAAGCAGGGCACGGCCGCTGCGCACGGGGCGCCGCTCGGGGCCGAGGAGGTGGCGGGACTGCGGGCCGCTCTGGGATGGACCGAGCCGCCCTTCGACGTGCCCGCCGAGGTGCGAGCCCGGGCCGCCCAGCTGGCCGGGACCAAGCGGGCCGTGCGCCAGGAATGGGCCCGGCGGTTCCGGGATTGGAGCGAGCAGTTCCCCGAGCGCCGGGCCGAGTGGGACCGGCGCCGGGCGGGCCGGTACCCGAAGGGGGCGGTCGACGCGGGGATGACCGCGGCGCTGCGCCGCTCGCCACCGGGTCAGGCCGTGGCCACCCGGGTGACGTCGGGCCGGGTCCTGGACGAGCTGGTCACCCGCCTGCCCGAGCTGGTGGGCGGGTCGGCGGACCTGGCCGAGTCGACGGGCACGGCGCTGCCGGGGGTCGGCGCCGTGGCGCCGGGTTCCTTCGGGGGGCAGGCGGTGCACTTCGGGGTGCGGGAGCACGCCATGGCCGCCATGGCCAACGGCCTGGCCCTGTACGGCGGGTACCGTCCTTTCTGCAGCACCTTCCTCGTGTTCTCGGACTACGCCCGGCCCGCCATCCGGCTGGCCGCGCTCATGGGCCTGCCCGTCACCTACCTCTTCACCCACGACTCCATCGGGCTGGGCGAGGACGGGCCCACCCACCAGCCCGTCGAGCACCTGGCTGCGCTGCGGGCCATCCCCGGCCTGGCCGTCATCCGCCCGGCCGACGGGCACGAGACGATGGAGGCCTGGCGGGTGGCGTTGGGACGGCGAAGCGGCCCCACCGCGCTGGCTCTGAGCCGCCAGGCCCTCCCGGCGTCGGCCCCCGGCGTCACCGGGTGGCTGGGGCGGGACGGGGCCCGGGTGGTGCGGGCGGGCGGGGCGATGCCGGACCTGGTGATCGTGGCCACCGGTTCCGAGGTGGCATTGGCCCTGGCCGCGGCCGAGGTGCTGGAGGAGCACGACGTCGCCGCCCGGGTCGTGTCCATGCCCTGGCGGGAGCGGTTCCTCGCCCGGCCGCCGGAGGTGCGGGGGGCGATCCTCGGCACCGCGCCCGTCCTGGTGGTCGAGGCGGGCGCGTCGCAGGGGTGGGACGCCGTCGGCGAACAGGTGGCGGGTCTCGACCGCTTCGGCGCCTCGGCGCCCGGTCCCGTGGTCCAACGCCAACTGGGCTTCTCGATCGAGCGGGTCGTGCAGCTGGGTCTGGCCTGCCGGCAGAGGGAGGCCGTCCCGTGGGCGCCAAGCGCGTCGTGATGCAGCGAGCCGGCGGACCGGACCAGCCCGGTCCCGTCATGCTCGCCATCGCCGGCGACAGCGGGGCGGGCAAGACCACGCTGACCCGCGGGTTGGTGGAGGCCATCGGCCCCAACCGGATCAGCTCGATGTGTGTGGACGACTACCACCGCTACGACCGGGCCGAGCGGGTGGGCCAGCCCTTCACGCCCCTCCACCCGGCGTGCAACTACGTGGGGATCATCGAGCAGCACCTGCAGTTGCTGGCCATGGGCGAGCCCGTCCTCAAGCCCGTCTACAACCACGGCCAGGGCACGCTCGACCGGCCCGTGCTGTTCGAGCCTCGCGAGTTCGTGATCGTCGAGGGCCTGCTGCCCCTGCACTCGCGCCTGGCCCGGGCCTGCTTCGACCTGCGTGTGTACCTCGACCCGCCCGAGCCCATCCGCTACGGCTGGAAGGTCCGGCGGGACACGCGGGATCGGGGCTACCGCGAGGAGCAGGTGGTGGAGGACCTGCGCCGGCGGGAGCCCGAGTCGGCCGCCTTCATCCGCCCGCAGCGGGCGTGGGCCGACGTGGTGGCCCGCTTCGCGCCCATCGCCGAGCGGGGTGAGAACGGCCAGGCGCCGTTGAGCGCCACCGTGTTGTTGCGACCCACCGCGCCCCACCCCGACCTGTCGGGCGTGCTGAACGAGGACACCCGCGAGGCCATCCACCTCAAGCTGGCTCGAGACGTCGACGGCAAGCCAGTGGACGCCCTGCACATCCACGCCTACGCGGCCGAACGCACCACCCGCCGGGTGAAGGAGGCCATCTGGGGAGCGCTCGGCATCGACGACGACGTGCCCGACTGCCTGGGCGGGATCGAGCCCGGGGTGCGCAGCGAACCGCTCGCCATCCTCCAGCTCATCCTCCTGTACCACCTGTTGCTGGCGGCCGGCTCCAGGGCGGACCAGCCGGCAGTGGTGGCGGCGCCGGCCCCTGTTCGAGCGCCGGCCTCGGGCAGTTAGAGGGCGAGGCGCACACCCAGGGCGAGGGCGGCGCCGGACGTGGCGCCCACGCCGGCGAGGGCGCGCAGCGCCAGGGCCGCGGCCTCCTGGTCACGCTGGGCCAGGGCCGCGAGCAGGTGGTGGACGGGGGCGATGCTGCGGCCCCGGGCGGCCCAGTGCAGGAACGCTCGGGCCACGTCGGTGGTGCGAGGGGCGAGTGCGGCCTCGGCCCGTGCCGCGGCGGGAGCCGAGTCGCGCAGGGCGGCCACGAGCAGGACACCGGCCAGCAGGTCGTCGCCCGAGGGCGTGAGGCCGGGACCGCAGCCGCCCACCAGGTCGGCCAGCGCCACCACATCGCCCCGCTCGACCAGCGGGCGGGCCGCGGCCACGAGGGCGGGGTCGAGCCCGGCCGAGCGGGTCAGGGCGGGCACGCCGGGCAGGTCGAGCCACTCGCACGCACCCAAGTCCACGGCCGGCGGGTTCCAGCGTTGGTGGGGGCCAGGCCGCCACGCCGCCAACCGCACGGGAAACCCGGGCGCCAACGCAGGGAGCCGGGACAGCCGCAAGTGCAGGGGTCCGGCCGGCACGCGGGGCCCGCACACGGCCAGCAGGCGGTCGCCTATCCGGAGGTAGGCAGCCCGGGAGAACACGGCCTGGACCCGGGCCGTCCCCTCGGGCGGCGGGTCGTACCACGCGTCCCCGGCGTCGAGGACGGTGACCGCCCTACCGGGCCGGGGTCGCCAGGCGCTGGTCGAGGTCGAGGAGGGCATCGACGAAGCACTCGAGGGGAGCGGTGGCCACACCCGCCCCCACCTGACCGGTCCCGGCGTCCACATGGAGGATGCCGGTGGTGACCTTGGGGGTGGACCCCAGCTCGACCACCCGCCGCACGTCGACCCCGAGGGGCGTACCCCGGAAATCGAGCAGCGGGAGCTTGAACCGGCTGCTGCGGCCGGCGCAGATGCGGTCCATGTCCTCGGTGGTGGCCAGGGCGTCGGCCATGGTCCCGCCCACGAAGGCGGCCACCGATGGCGAGCCGCCCGCGGCCGGACCGCCCAGCCCGGACAGCTCGAGCACGGCGCTGTCGCCCACGTCCTTGGCGCTCGTCTCGGGACCGAAGCCGGCGTAGTACAGGGCCTGGCCGATGGGCGGGGCCGGGGCCAGGAACCACTCGTCGTTCCCGGCCAGGCGGATGCCGAAGTCGGTGCCGTTGCGGGCCATGGTGGTGACGATCGACGCCCCCTCCACCTGCATGGCCCAGCCGTTGACGGCCCGGGCCGCGGCCATGGCCACCGTGAGGAAGAACAGGTGGTTCTGCGACAAGAAGGTGGCCAGCTCGACCCGCCGGGGGTCCTCGAGCGCCATGAGCTCGGGCAGCAGGTTGCGCAGCAGCAGGTTGGTGCTGGCCTGGGTGCGGATGTGCACGTCGTCGCCCATCTGCACGCCCTGGGCGGCCAGTCCGAACACGTCGATGGGGCCGTGGCGCTGCACCACCTCGTCGAGAAGGGGACCGGCCACCTCGGCCAGGAACCGCAGGCGCTCGATGGCCGCGGGCGTCTCCATGCCGAACCACGGCGTCTCCCCCGGGCCCTGGTTCACGGGGGCGAAGGCCCGGTTGTCTCCAGGGGCGTTCTCCACCACGTGCACGGGTTGGCTGGGCCCGATGGCGGTGACCATGGGGACGGCAGTGTCGTGCAGGTTGGCCGGTTCCAAGGCCACGTCGCCGGCCTGCAGCAGGGCGTCGGCCCCGGCCACATCGGGGGCCCAACCCTCGGCCACCACCGCGGCCCGCATCGAGCGGCGCAGGGGATCGCACACCCGGTCGTAGGTGATGCGGGGCCCGCAGTGCAGCAGCGTGCGGTCCCCCACAGCAAGGCCGGGGACGACCTCGCCCGCGGGGCGCACGCCCACCAGCATGGGGACGCCTTGGTCGAGGCGGCGCACGACCTCGGCGTTGGCCGCGTCCACCTGCTCGGCCAACGGCCCGTACAGGCGGCGCAGGGCGGCCACCACCTCGGGCTCGCCCCCGCCGGGGATACGCCAGGCCACGGACGTGACGGGCCGGCCCTGGTCGGCGACGGCCTCGGCGAACAGGTCGAGGCCCACGTTGACCACGGCCACGTCGTCGGGAAGCGTGAGGGGCTCAGGCGTCGGCATCGGCAACCTCCCTGGCGGCCTGCCGCAGGGCGGCGGCGGCCCGATCGAATCGGTGGATGCGGTCGTGGGCGGCCGTGCCCAGCCGGTGGGCGGTGCCCTCGGTCTCCGCGAGCATGGCCTGCATGGGCGCGGGGGCGGCTCCGCCCGTGCCCGTGCGGGTGGCCACGATGGTGGCCGGGTCGAGCACCCGGGCCAAGGCGTCGGGGTCGAGCTCGACGGGCGCGTCGGTCAGTTCCTTGGCCGCCACCGACAGCTCGTCGGCCGTGAGGTCGATGGCCCGGCGACCGTCGGCCGCGGCCCGGCGTACGGCCGCGCCCACCACCTGGTAGGCGGTGCGGTAGTCGAGCCCGCAGGCGGTCATGACGTGCTCGGCCAGGTCGGTAGCCTGGCTGAAGCCACCGGCCAGGGCCTCGGCCATGCGCTCGGCGTTGACGGTGAGGGTGGCGGCCACGCCCGCGGTGAGCCGGGTGGTGCGACCGGCCAGCTCCAGGGCGCCGGGCACCTCCGTGTAGGCGAAGATGAGCTTGTCGCTGCGGGCCGACGGCGCCTTCTGGAGGGCGAGGAACCCGGTCAGTCGCCCGATGAGCACGGCCGTTGCCCCCCGGATGATGGAGAGCGCGTACGGGTTGCGCTTCTGGGGCATGAGCACGCTGGCCCGGGAGTAGCCGTCGGCCAGGCTCACGAAGTCGAACTCGGCACTCGACCAGATCTCGAGGTCCTCGGCCAGGGCGTCCTGGGTCGACACCAGGCTCGTGGACGCGGCCAGCAGCTCCACCAGCCCGTCCGTCTGCCACATGGCATCGCGGGTGTGCGTGATCACGCCGTCGAACCCCAGGAGGCCGGCCAGCCCCTCGCGGTCCGACTGCAGGCCGGTGCCGTTCACGCACCCGGCCCCGCCCGGGCTGCGGTCCACCCAGTCGAGGGCGGCCAGCAGGCGGGCGCCGTCGCGCAGCACGGGGTAGGCGAAGGACAGCAGGTAGTGGCCCACGGTGGAGGGCTGCGCCTGCTGGAGGTACGTCTGGTCGGGGAACAGCACGCCGGCCGTGGCCCCGGCCTGGTCGACCAAGGCGCCGCCGAGGGACGCGGCGTCGGCGGCCAGGGCGGCCACCGCCCGGCGAAGGTAGAGCCGGAAGGCAACCCGCGTGGCTTCCCGCCGCGGGCGGCCGGCATGGAGCCACCCGGCCGTGGTGCCGATGCGCGACACCAGCACCCGCTCCCGGGAGTTGTAGGGCTCACCGTCGAGGGGGTCGTACGGGAACTGGTCGGCAGGAACGGCGTCGATGTCGAGCAGGGCACCGAGCAGGACGGCGGCCGCCTCGGCGGGGATGACCCGCCGCGCCCGCAGGTCGAGGACGTGGGCCAGGTCGGCCAGGTTGAGGCCCTCGTGGAGGACGCCGGCGTACGACGTCTCCAGGGTGAAGGCGCTCTCGACCAGTTCGGGAGCAGCTTCAGGAGGCATGGCTCACCGTCCCTCCCGTGTGCCAGAAGACGATCCGGCCCTGCAACGTGGGAGCCAGGCGAACCAGCAACGCCATCGCCTTGGCCGTGTAGGTCTCGTCCAACAGAAGCCCTTCCGTGCGTGAGGCCAGCACGGCAGCCGCCAGGGATTCGGGGCTGGCCACGCCGAAGCCGGGGCCGATGGCGTCGTGGACCTCCAGCTGGTCCGGATCGGGGGCGGCCGTGCCCAGGCGCTCGGCGCACGCGGCCGCCAGGGCGAGCACCCGGGCGCGCGTCTCATCGACGGGCCGGCTCACGGCCGCGGCGGTGACGATGGTGGGCCAGCCCTGGGCCGCCACCCCGGCGAGCATGCCGGCCGTCGTCCCCCCTGAACCGACGGCCAGCACGATCCGGGCGGGCGGCTGGTCGAGTTCGGCGACGGCCAGTGCCGAGCCACCGGCTCCCACCGCCGTCGACCCGCCCCGGGGAATGACGTAGGGCCGCCGGCCCTCGCGTTCGAGCAACGTCGCGAGCAACGCCGCCTCCGCCTCCACCGCGTTGCGGTCGGGTGAGCCCGTGAAGGTCACCATGCTGGGCTGGAGCCGGCCGGGCGCGGGCGGTGACCCGTACAGGACGAGGTAGCACGGCAACCCCACCCGGGCGGCGGCGGCCACCAGCCCGGCGCAGAAGTTCGACGCCGGCCCGCCGCATCCGACGAAGCAGTCGTGCCCGGACGCCAGGGCGTCGGCTACCAGCAACTCCAGGGCCCGGGTCTTGGTGCCGGCCGAGGCGAAGCCGATGAGGTCGTCCCGCTTCACCCACAGGTCGATGCCCAGGGCCGCGCCCAGCGTGGGAGCAGGGAGCAGGGGCGTGGGCACCAGGCCCAGCCCGATCCGGGCCGGGGCGGTCACGCCCATCGCTCCGGCTCCTCCGCCCGGGCTTTGGCCGCCCGGTCGAGCACGGCGTCGACGGCAGCCTCGGCCGTGACGAGCGACGGGCGAGCGACGATGGCCTCGACCTCGGCAACCGAGAGGAGCCCGGCCCCGGCCACCGCCTCGGCCAGCGACCGGCCGGCGCGCTGGCCGTCGGCCAGCACCTGCTGCAGCCGCTCCTGGGCCCGGTGCTTGCCCAGCCGGGCGGACAGAAGGCCCAGCACCTGCTCGGACGAGAGGTACCCGCCCCGGGCGGCCACGTTCCCGGCCATAGCCGGGGCATCGACCTCGAGGCCCCTGACCAGGTCGAGGGCCAGGGCCAGGGCGGTGGACGTGAGCAGGCACACCTCGGGGAAGGCGGCCCACTCGGCCTTCCACCCCCGCCCGTCCCGCTCGTGCACCTGGACCATCCCCTCCAGCAGCACGCCGGCGTTGGCCCGGACCAGGCGGGCCAGGGTGTCCAAGTGCTCGCTGCGCTCGGGGTTGCGCTTGTGGGGCATGGTGATGCTGCCCACCGTCCCGGGGGCGGCCGGCTCCCGCAGCTCGCCGATCTCCGGGCGCTGCAGTTCGTACACCTCGGCCCCGATGCGGGCGAGGGTGGAGCACACCATGGCGAGCAGCAGGCCGAACTCGGCCAGCCGGTCCCGGGACGTGAGCCACGGGATTTCGGGGTCGGCCAGGCCCAACCGGGCGCAGAACTCCCGGCGCAGGCGCGATCCCTGCTCCCCGAAGAACCCGAGCGTGCCCACGGCCCCACCCAGTTGGCCGACCAGCCAGCGGGGCCGCCCCTGGGCCAGCCGCTCCAGGTGGCGGCGCACCTCGTCGGCCCACGACGCCGCCTTCAACCCGAACGTGACGGGCGCGCCGGGCTGGCCGTGCGTCCGCCCCGACACGACCGTGCTCCGGTGGTCGCGGGCCAGGTCGAGCAAGGCCACCTCCAGGGCCCGCAGGTCCCGCCACACCACCTCGCCCACCGACCGCAGCACCAGAGCCGTCCACGTGTCGGTGACGTCCTGCACGGTGGCGCCGTAGTACACGTGCTCGGCCGCCTCCTCGGGAAGGGCGGCCCGCAGGGCGGCGATGAGGCCGAGGGTGGAGTGGGACGTGCGCCGGGTCTCGGCCTCCAGCAGGTCGACGTCGAGGGCGTCCACCCGGGCCGCGGCAGCGATCGTCGCTGTCGCCGGCGAAGGGATGATGCCCAGGTCGGCCTGGGCCTGGGCCAAGGCCACCAGGATGTCGAGCCAGGCCTGGAGCCGGCCGCGGTCGTCGAACACGGCCCGCACCTCGGCCGTGCCCCACAGGTGGGCGAAGGCGCCGCTGTCGGTCAGGCGGGCGCCCACAGCGGCTCCACCTCCCTCGCCAGGGCGGCCAGGGCATCGCCGATCTGGCCGAGGGTCGACCCCCACGGCACCACGGCGAGGCCCGGCGTCATCTCCACCTTGTCCTCGAGGAGGCAGCACTTGGTGAGCAGCGGGCCGGCGCCCCCGCCGGGAGCCAACACCCGGGGGCCCAATTCACGTGGACACAGGTCCACCGACCCGGCCGGCGGCTCGCCGTAGAACCACTGGTGGATCTCCCGGGAGCGGGCGCACCCGAGCAGCGTCCAGTCGTGGTGGGGCGGGCGCTCGTCGAGGAACCACGTGTCCCGGCCGGGGAGGTCGATGTCGGCACCCCGGCAGGGCAGCAGCACGGGACCGGCCGCGGGCACGTGGTCGGCCAGCGAGAACTCCTCCGCCTCCAGGAGGATGGGCGGGAGGTCCTCGGCCACGTCCAGCACCCGCTGGGCCTGGTCCAAGAGCTTGGCCGGGGCGGGCGGGAGCACCTCCCGCACCCGGATGCGCACGGGCCGGGGGTCGAGCACGAAGCTCACGTGCCCGTACCGGCCGTGCACCACCACGCATCGGGCCCCGGCCGCGGCCGGGTCCTCGGTGGCTCGGGCCAGTTGGGCGGGCACGGCGGTGTCCAGCTCGTGCCGTTCCAAGAAGCAGGTCTCGTCCGGCCCGGCCAGCACCTCGACCGACACGATGGGCGAGAACAGCGCCTCCGATGCCGGCCGGTGGACAGCAACCAGGGCGGTGGCCCCATCCCGCCGGGAACGAGCGACGATCCACCGGGTGCGCCGGTACGCCTCCCGGCCGGTGAGGTGGGCCACCAGCGCATCGGCGGTGAAGGGCCCGTCCACCCAGGCCACGGCCACCCCCCGGTAGGCGCCCGGGATCAGGTTGTCCACGGCACGGCTACCGCGGCGGTGTCGGCCCGGAGGCCGAGCCGCAGCGCTTCTACTCCAAGCGTGTCGCGGGGCGCCACGTTGGCCAGGTTGACGTCGGGCCCCAGCTCCCGGATGAACCAGGCCTGCTGGTCCTTGCGGGGGGCCTCGAACACCAGCACGTCGGCGCCGATGCGCTCGACCAGGAGCTCGATGAGGGGCGCCCGCACGGTGCCGTCGGCCTGGTAGATGCCGACCGTCCCGCTCTCCCTGCCCTCGGTGACCAGCCACCGGGCCCCGGCCTCGAGGTCACCGGCCAGGGCGTCGACCCAGGCGGTGGGCTCCATGACCGCCCACGGGTCCTTGGCGCCCACCTCGGCCACCACGGTGAAGTCCCGGGCCGCCCGGCGGATGAGGGCGTGCTTGTCCTTGGTGGCCATGGCCTCCAGGCCGTTCGACACCTCGACGCACGGGAAGCCCACCGAGGCGAACCAGTCGAGGCACGCATCGGCCTGCCCCTGGGCCACGGCGATCTCCAGCAGGGTGCCACCCGGGCAGGCCAGCACGCCGAAGTCCCGCAGGGTGGCCAGCTTGGCCTCCAGGTCGGGGTCGAGGTAGGCGGTGCCCCACCCGAGCTTCCAGAGGTCGATGTAGGGAGCCGCCGAGCGGAGGAGATCGCCCACTTCCCGGGCGGGGATGCCGCTGTCGATCACCGACGTGATGCCCCGCTGACGGGGGCGGCTGGCCCGGCTCGGAAGGTCGAGGAAGGAAGGAGCCCTCACGATTCCGATAGTAGACGGGTGTTCACTATACTGCCACCTGTGCCGACGCCCAGGCCGAGCCTTGACGAGGTCGTCGCCGTGGTCCGCAACCACCCGGCCATGGGCCAGAAGGCGGCCATCGCCCTGGTGCGGGAAGTCTTCGGGGCAGGCGACTGGTTCGCCGGGCCGGGCGACGACGGGGCCGTGGTCGACGTGGCCGGCGCCCAGATGGTCGTGTGCGGCGAGGCCCTCTTCCCCCCGTTCGTCGAGCACGACCCCTTCGGTGCCGGCGTCGCCGCCGTCCTCACCAACGTCAACGACTTGGCCGCCATGGGCGCCGAGCCCCTGGCCATCGTGGACACGGTGGTGGGCGATACCGACCGCTGCCGCACCGCCCTGGAGGGCATGCGCTACGCCTCGGGCCTGTACGGCGTGCCCATCGTGGGCGGCCACCTCACCATCCTCCCGGGCGCTCCGGCCATGTCCGCGTTCGGCATGGGCGTGGCCCAGGTGCCGCTCACCGCCAACGCGGCCCGGCCCGGCCACCGCCTGGCCCTGCTGGCCTGCCTGGAGGGCGAGATGCGGGAGGACTTCCCCTTCTTCCGGTCCTTCGACGAGCGGGGCACGCAGCTGGCCGGCGACGTGCGCCTGCTGGCCCGGCTGGCGGCCGAGGGGTCCTGCGCGGCGGCCAAAGACGTGAGCATGGCCGGGCTGGTGGGCTCGCTGGCCATGCTGCTGGAACCCACCGGCTGCGGCGTCACCCTCGACCTGGCCACCCTCCCCTGCCCGGCCGGTGTGGACCTGGAGCGCTGGTTGGTGTGCTTCCCCTGCTTCGCCTTCCTGCTGTGCGTGCCCGACGGCCGGCTGGCCGACTGCGAGCGGGCGGCGGCCGAGCGGGGCCTCACGTGTTCGGAGTTGGGCGTGCTCGACGGCACCGGCCAGATCCGGCTGCGGGACAGCGCCGGCGGCAGTGCCGAAGAGGTGGTGGCCATCGACCTGGCCGTGGAGACCATCACCGGCCTGAAGGCACCGGCCTGAAGGACCCCGTCAGCGCCGGGTGAGGTCGATCTCCATGGGCTGGTGAGGCAGGCCCACGTAGGTCTCCACCGCCCCGGCCCGCACCCACCCCAGGCGCTCGAAGAAGCGCACGTTGGGGAGCTGGATGTGGGCGATCATGCGCCGGCCGCCCCGCCGGGCCGCGGTGGTCACCGCGAACTCCACCAGGGGCCCGCCCAGGCGGTGGCGGCGGTAGGCGGGGAGGACGGCCAGGCGGTCGCCTTGCCAGTCGCGGGAGTCGTCACCACCGATGGGATACAGCCGCACGGCCCCGGCGGCCGCGTCGCCGCAGAAGCCCAACACCTTGATGGTGGCGGCCGCGGTGTCGTGGTCGTCCCGGTCGTGGCTGCTGAACACGGCCTGCTCCTCCACGAACACGGCGTGGCGGATGCGGTGATGCAGCTCGACGGCCGCGGCGTCGCCCGCGATGGCGCAGTGCAGCGCCTCGGTGAGGTCAGGCGCCGAGGGCGCTGACGGCATCCTTCCTCCCGATCTGGAGGCGCTGCTCGAAGGCAGCCATGGAGGAGCACGCCTGGCACCGGGCGCACCCGGCCTTGGCCGTGGTGGCGGCCAGGCCCCGCTCCTGGAGGTAGGGCACCACCCGCTTCAGCACCGACTCGACATAGGCGTGCTCGGGCGGGTCGGCGGCGGCCAGCAGGCTGCCGGCGACCGGGCGCAGGGGGACGACGAACGGGTACACGCCCATGTCGATGGCCCGGCGGCAGCCTTCGACGGTGAGGTCGGGGTCCTCGCCCATGCCCAGGATGACGTAGGTGGTCACCTGGCCCGGGCCGAAGCACTCGACCGCCCGCTCCCACGCCCGGAAGTAGCCCTCGATCCCGGTGCGGGCCTTGGCCGGGGCGATGCGGGCGAGCACGGCCGGGTCGAACGTCTCCACGTGGATGCCCACGGTGTCGGCGCCCATGTCCCGCACCTGATTGATGGTGTCGAGCTCGTCGGGCGGCTCGAACTGGACCTCGACGGGCAGCCCGGCCGCCTCCTTCACCGCCGCCGCGCACCGCCCCACGTAGAGGGCGCCCTTGTCCGGAGCCCGGGTGCTGCCGGTGGTGAGGGTGGCGTCGACCACGCCGTCCAGCTCCTTGGCCGCCACCGCCACCTCGGCCAGCTGCTCGGGCTGCTTGCGGGCGATGGTCTTGCCCGCCTGGAGCGACACCTCGATGCCGCAGAACGCGCACTGGTCGTCGTTGCCCCAGTAGGCGCACGTCTGGAGCACGGTGCTGGCCAGGGAATCGAGGTGGAGGAGGGCGATCTTCCAGTACGGGATGCCGTCGGCCGTCTCCAGGTCGTAGAAGCGGGGGCGGGGCGACGAGCGCACGGTGGCCCGCCGGCGACCGTCCTCGTACAGGCCGAACCCCTCGTCCTCGGGATGGAGCTCGAAGGGCGAGGTGGCGGCCCGCCCCTGGTCGGTGTCGAGGGTGAGGGCGACGCCGTCGACCCACACCATCCCCACGTCGGACGGGCCCGCTCCCCCGGTACGCCCGGCGACCGGGGCCGGCGTGCGCAGGCCTTGGGCCTGGAGGCGGAGGACCAGATCGGCCAGATCAGTGGACTGCACGGGTTCGGTCATCTGGGCGCTCCCCGGACCTGCATGGCGTGTCGTACAGGCAACACGGCCATTTACTATACGAAACGTTCGGTGCTGTCAATGAGGTCGGTCACCTTGGCGTCGCGCTCCGCGGCCGTGGCGTACCGGCCCTCGTCGCCCAGCCACTCGGGAGCAGCGACCAGGGCCCCGGTGGCCAGGTCGATGGCGACGGGCCGGGCCACGAACACGGGGGCGCCCGACTCGGGGTCCATGTCCACGTCTGTCCCCACCCCCACGCCGCTGTGCACGTGGACGATGAGGCGGATGCCCGCCGATCCGATGCCGCCCGGCAAGGTGCGCGGTTCGATGGTGGCCCACGCCTCCCCCGCCTCCCTCGCGGTCGCCAACACCGCCAAGCGGCGGGCCGATTCCGCCTGCCCCTGCAGCTCGCGGTGGCGGATGGCGCAGGCCGCGGCGAGAGCCACCCGGCCGGGGACGACGCCGTCGGGCACGTCGCCGCGGTGGAAGACGGCGAGCAGGGCGTCGTCGTCGGCAGCCGCCTCCCGGAGCCACGCCACCAGCCCGCCGACCTGGCGCACGACGTCCTCGTAGAGGGACGGATCGGCCATCAGGGGCCGGTACAGCTCGTCCTCGGCCCGTGACCAACTGGCGATGGTGGCGGCTCGAGCCGCGTCGTCCGGTCCCATGATCAACCCTTGTCCGCGTCTGACGTGCTCTTTACTATCCTAGATGGACCATCCACCATCCGACAGAGCGAAACCAGGCAGGCGTGGAACGCACCGCAGTGATTGCCCTGGGCGGCAACGCCCTTACCCGCGAAGGCCAATCCGGACGTTACGACGAGCAATTCGCCAACGCCAGGGAGATGGCCAAGGCGGTGGCCGCCCTCATCGGTGAGGGCTGGCGCGCCGTGGTGGTCCACGGCAACGGCCCCCAGGTCGGGAACCTGGCCATGCAGGCCGAGCGAGCAGCCGAACTGGTGCCCGCCCAGCCGCTCTTCGCCCTCGACGCCATGACCCAGGGCCAGCTCGGTTCGATGATCGCCCTGGCCCTCATGGAGCAGTGCCGCACCCTGGTGGCAGGCGTGGTCAGCCTGGTGACGCACGTGGTGGTGCGGCCCGACGACCCCGCCTTCGGCCACCCCACCAAGCCCATCGGCCCCTTCTTCGACGCCGAGCGAGCCGAGCGCCTGGCCCAGGAGGGCGTGGTCATGGTGGAGGACGCGGGCCGCGGCTACCGGCACGTGGTGGCGTCGCCCCTCCCCGTGGCCGTGCTGGAGGCCGACGCCGTGCGGGTGTTGGTGGAGCAGGGGTATCTGGTGGTGGCGTGCGGCGGCGGCGGGGTGCCGGTGACACCGGAGCCCGACGGGCCCGGCTACCGCGGGGTGGAAGCAGTGATCGACAAGGACCACGCCGCCCAGCGCCTGGCCACCACCATCGGGGCGGACGCCTTGGTGCTCGTCACCGGCGTGCCCTGCGTGCAGCTGGACTTCGGCACGCCCCGAGCCCGATCGGCGACCCTGCTCACCGCCGGCGAGGCCCGGCGCCACCTGGCCGACGGCCAGTTCCCGGCCGGGAGCATGGGGCCCAAGATCGAAGCGTCGGTGCGGTTCCTGGACGAGGGCGGGACGGTCGCCGTGATCACCACCCCCGAACTGGTGCAGGCCACGCTGTCCGGCACGGGCGAGGGCGGGGGCACCCGCATCATCCCGGGAGAGGCGGCCTGAATGCCGACCCACAGAGCGATATCCCACAAGGACACGTACCTCGACTCCGTCCTCCTCCTGGCCGCCACCCGGGCCATGCTCCAGACCGAGGGCGTGGACTGGGCCACCGCAGTGATGGCCACCCCCGCCAACGTCGATGCCCTCCGAGCCCAGGGGATCGACGACGGGTGGCTGGACCAGGCCTCGGCCAACGACTTGGTGCTGGCCGCCCAAGGGGCGGACGACGACGCCGTGGTGGCCGGGGTCGAGGCCGGGGAGCGGGCGCTGTTCGAGGCCCGGCCCGCGGCTGGAGGCGGCGGGGCGGGCGAAGCGGCGCCGGCCCGCACGCTGGACGAGGCGGTCGCACGCCTGCCCGGCGCCAACGTGGCCATCGTCTCCGTGCCCGGCCCCTTCGCCGCCCTGGAGGCCCACAAGGCCATCGGCGCCGGGCTGCACGTGCTCCTCTTCAGTGACAACGTGCCCGTGGAAGAAGAGGTGGAGCTGAAGGAGCGGGCCGTGCGCCTGGGCCGCCTGGTGATGGGGCCGGGCGCGGGGACGGCCGTGCTGGGCGGCTGCGGCCTGGGGTTCGCCAACGTGGTGCGTCGGGGCCGGGTGGGCGTGGTGGCGGCCGCGGGCACGGGCGCCCAGGAGGTCATGAGCCTGCTCGACCAGTGGGGCGCGGGCGTGTCGCAGGTGATCGGCGTGGGCGGACGCGACCTGTCCGAGGCCGTGGGCGGGCGCATGGCCGCCGCCGCCGTGCAGGCCCTGGACGAGGACCCGGGCACCGACGTCATCCTGCTGGTGTCCAAGCCCCCGTCGCCCGAGGTGGCCGAGCGCGTGGTGGCCGCCGCCACCCGGACCCCGGTGGTGTCGGCCCTCATCGGCGTGGACACCCTCGAAGGGGGTGCGACAGCCACGCTCACCGCCTTGGGCATGCCCGTGCCCGACCTGGTGGCGGGCCTGGCCGATGCCGTGGAGCGGGCCGCCGCCCGCCTGGCGCCGGAGCGCACGCTGGTGCACGGCCTCTACTCGGGCGGCACCCTCTGCTACGAGGCCCTGGGCTTGCTGGGCACGGTGCTGGGCACCCCGGTCTGGTCCAACATCCCGCTGGACAAGCGCTATCGCGTGCCCGCCCCGCCCGGGTCGCACGTGTGCCTCGACCTGGGTGAGGAGGAGTACACGCAGGGCCGGCCCCACCCCATGATCGACCCCGAGGCCCGGCTCGAGCTGCTGGAGGAGGCCGGCCGGCAGCCCGACGTGGCCGCCATCCTCCTCGACGTGGTGCTGGGCTACGGCGCCCACCCCGACCCGGCGGGCACGCTGGCCCCCCGATGCGCCGAGATCATCGGGGCCGGCGGTCCCGCGGTGGTGGCGTACGTGCTGGGCACCGAGGGCGACCCCCAGGGGCTCGACGCCCAGCGCCGCACGTTGCAGGAGGCCGGGTGCGTGGTCGCCCCCACCGGGGCGAGGGCTGCCCTCGCGGCCGCGGCCGTGGCCCTGCGTCAGCCCGCCCTGGTCAAGGTGCTGCCGTGACCCGTCTGGCACTGGTGACGTACTCGACCAAGCCGCGGGGCGGGGTGGTGCACACCCTGGCGCTGGCCGAGGCGCTGGCCGACCGGGGCGCGGACGTGGCGGTGATCGCGCTGGCGGAAGAGGGCGCCGGCTTCCACCGGCCCGTGCGGGTGCCGTGCCACTTCGTGCCCGCCCCGCCTCCGGCGCCCACGCTGGAGGAGCGGGTCTTCAACTCGCTCGATGCCCTGGCCCACGGCCTGGAGGCGCTCGGTCCCGACCTGCCGCCCCTCCTGCACACGCAGGACTGCATCGCCGCCCGGGCCGCCTGCCGGGTGCGCGACGCGGGGGCGCCCATCACCGTCGTGCGCACCGTCCACCACGTGGACGACTTCACCACGCCGGCCCTGGTCGAGTGCCAGCGCCTCGCCATCCTCGTGCCCGACCGGGTGCTGGTGGTGTCCCGCATGTGGCAGCGCATCCTCATGGCCGACTACGGGGTGGCGGCCGACGTGGTGCCCAACGGCGTGGACCTCCCCCGCTTCGCCGCCCGGCCCGACCCCGGCACCATCGCCGAACTGCGCCAGCGGGTAGGAGCGACCGAGCGGCCCCTGGTGCTCACCGTCGGGGGCATCGAGCCCCGCAAGGGCAGCGACCACTTGGTGCGAGGCTTCGCCGCCCTGGGCGGGCGCCTGCCCGTGCCCCCCGTGCTCGCCGTCGTGGGCGGCCACTCGTTCCAGGACCACGGCGCCTATCGCGAGGCCGTGCTCGGCAGCCTGTCCGGGCTGGGCCTGGAGCTGGGCGAGGACGTGGTGCTGGTGGGCACCGTGCCCGACGACGAGCTACCTGCCTGGTACCACGCGGCCGACGCCTTCGCCTTCCCGTCCGTCAACGAGGGATGGGGCCTGGCCGTGCTGGAGGCCATGGCCGCCGGCCTGCCCGTGGTCGCCACCGACATCCCCGTCTTCCGGGAGTACCTGACGCCCGGGCAGGACGCCCTGCTCGTCCCGCCGGGTGACGACGACGCGCTGGCTGTCGCCCTCGCCACCGTGCTGGAGGACGGGGCCACCCGGGACCGGCTGGTGGATGCCGGCCGCGAGGTCGCCGCCGCCTACGGGTGGGAAGCCAGCGCCGAGCGCCACCTGGCCATCTACAAAGAGCTCGCCTGACGGATTGGCCCGGCGCCTCCCCCGTGAGGGGGAGGCCGGTGCGACGCTCCGCTCGTACCGTCGGGGCCATGTTGCACGAGACGGCGGCCGAACTGGTGTCACCGGGCAAGGGCATCCTGGCCGCCGACGAGAGCGTGGCGACCATCTCGGCCCGCTTCGCCGCCCTGGACATCGCCTCGACCGAGGAGTCCCGGCGCCGGTACCGGGAGCTGCTCCTGAGCGCGCCCGGGATCGAGCAGTACGTGAGCGGCGTGATCCTCTACGACGAAACGATCAGGCAACGGGCCCGGGACGGGCGCCCCTTCCCCGAGGTCCTCGCCGAACGGGGGATCCTCACCGGCATCAAGGTCGACACCGGGGCCAAGTCCCTGGCCGGGTGGCCGGGCGAGACGGTGACCGAAGGACTGGACGGGCTGCGCGAGCGGCTGACCGAGTACCGCTCGCTCGGCGCTCGCTTCGCCAAGTGGCGGGCCGTGTTCACCATCGGCGACGGCCTCCCCAGCGACGCGTGCACGGTCGCCAACGCCCACGCCCTGGCCCGCTACGCGGCCTTGTGCCAGGAGGGCGGGCTCGTCCCCATCGTGGAGCCCGAGGTGCTGCTCGCCGGTGATCACGACCTGGCCCGGTGCGGCCGGGTGACAACGGGCGTGCTCACCGCCGTGTTCGGCGAGTTGGCCCGCTTCGGCGTGGACCTGGCCGGGATGGTGCTCAAGCCGTCGATGGTGGTGCCCGGGACCGTGCACGAGGTGCCGGTCGACGAGGTAGCCGAAGCGACCATCGCCTGCCTGACCGGGACCGTGCCCGCGGCCGTGCCCGGCATCGCCTTCCTCTCCGGGGGCCAGGGCGCGGCGCTGGCCATCGCCCACCTCGAAGCCATGTGCCAACGAGGCCCACATCCCTGGGCGCTCACCTTCTCGTTCGGGCGGGCCCTGCAGGACGCCGCCCTGGGCCGGTGGGCGGGCGACAGCGTGGCCGTGCCCGCGGCCCAGGCCGCGCTGCTGGCGGACGCCCGCGCTGCGAGCGCCGCGACCATGTCGCGGTGCGCGGCGTAGCGCTCCGACGCAGACTGGGGGGATGCAGGAGGCCACACCCGCCAGGGAGCGTGCGGCAGGCCACGCCGTGCACCTGTTCGGGCCCTTCGCCGTCACCGTCGGGGGCGAGCGGGTGGACATCCCCGCGGGGCGGGCGGCCGAACTGCTGCAGTTGCTCGCCATCCACCGGGGCCGGCTGGTGTCGACCGACCGCATCATCGACGCCCTGTGGGACGAGCCCCCGCCCTCCGCCCTGCACGGCATCGCCTCGCTGGTGAGCCGGTTGCGCCGGGTCCTGGGCCGGGACGTCATCGAGGGCGACCGGGGCGGGTACCGCCTGCGAGCCGACGTGGCCACCGACCTGGCCGAGGTCGAGGAGCTGGTGGCCGTGGCCAACGGCCAGTTGCGGGCCGGCGCCCCCGCCCCGGCCGTGGCCCGGGTGGAGCGGGCCCTGGCCCTGCTCGATCGCGGCGAGTTCATCGAGGGGTCGCCCTACGCAGCGTGGGCAGAGGGGCCGCGGCGGTCGGTGGCTCGCACCCGCCGCCAGGCCCGGGAAATCGGCTGGGTGGCGGCCGCCCACTTCGGCGACCACTCGCTGGCCGCCCACCTGGCCGAGCAGGCCCTGCTGGAGGACGAGCTGGACGAGGGCGCGGCGCTGGCGGCCATGTCCGCGTGGAGCATGCTCGGCCAACCGGGCCGGGCCGAGGTCGTGTACCAGCGGTTGGCCGCCGCCCTCGACAGCTCGCTGCAGGTGGCACCCAGCGAGGAGGTCCGGCGCCGGCGGGACGCCGCCCTGGCCGCCCACCAGCCCGAGCCCGAGGCGGTGTTCGGGCGCCACGAGCCACCCCCGCCGCCGGTCGGGCGCGCCGCCCAGCTGGCCGCCTTGCGATCGGCGTGGGCCGCGGCCCAGCACGGGTGCCGGGTGGTGGTCGTGCGAGGGGTGGCGGGGTCGGGCAAGACCCACCTCGTCGACTCGCTGGTGGGTGAGATCGAACAACAGGGTGGGCGGGTGCTGCGAGCCGTGGGCCAGGGCTCGGAACGGTCGGTGTTCCTCCACCCGCTGCTCGATGCCATCGGCGCCTACCTCCGGGCTCTCCCCGTCGAGGCCCGGGCCGCGTTGGCCACCGGGTGGGAGGGGCCCCTGCACGACCTGCTCCCCGACGAAGTGCCCGAGCCCGGCAACTACCAGCGGGCCTCGCCCGAGATCGAGCACCGCCAGGCCCTCGAAGCGGTGGCCGTGGTGCTGGAGCGCCTGGCCCGCAGCCAGCCCACCGTCCTCGTGGTCGAGCACCTGCGCCACGCCGGAGGTTCGGCCCTCGAAGCCATCGACTTGGTGCGGTCCCGGCCCGGCCGCCAGGCCCTCCTCATCGTCGCCACCGCCCGGCCCGAGGAGGTGCGGGCGTCGCACGTGCTGGCCCAGATCGACGCCACCGTCGACGTCGGTCCCCTCGACCTGGCCGCCACCCAGCAGCTGGCCTTGGACAACGGCGTCCCCGAGCTGGCCGCCACCATCCACGAGGCCACGGGCGGCGATCCCCTCTTCGTGACCGAGGCGCTGCGCCTGGCCCTCGACGCCGGGGCCCAGGCGGCCGTCACCGCCCTGGCCGGCGAGCTGTCCGGCGTGGTCCTGGAGCGCACGGCCCGGTGCGGCGCCCAGGCCGACGAGCTGCTGCGCATGGCCGCCATCTTCGGCACCGTCTTCGACCTCGACGCCGTGGCCGCCTTGGCCGGGATGACGCCGGAGGTCGCCGCCCACCTGGCCGAGCGCGCCCTGGTGGCCGGGCTGGTGGTGGTCCGCCAGGACCGGTTCGCCTTCGCCAGCAGCGTCATCCGGGACGTGCTGTACGAGGCCACGCCCGCGCCCATCCGGGTGAGCCGGCACCGCCGGGTGGCCGCCCTGCCCGGCACCACGCCGGAGTTCCGGGCCCACCATCTCGACGCCGCCGGCGACTGGGACGGGGCCGCCGACGCCTGGGCGGAGGCGGCCGAGCTGGCCCGCCGTCGCTTCGCCAACCGGGACGCCGACCGGCTGCTGGAGTCGGCCGTGGCCTCAGCCGACCGGGCGGGTGACGACCACCGGGTGGCCGACCTCCTGCTGTTCCGGGCGGCCGTGCGCGTGGACCTGGCCCACTACGCCGACGCTCGGTCCGACTTGGAGGCCGCCCTCGAGCGCAACCGCCTGCTGGGTGACGAGGAGTTGGAGGCGCGTGCCCTCACCGGCCTGGGCTGGACGGCCTATTACGCCCGAGACGCCGAGGGCGCGGCAGGCTACGCCGAACGGGTCACCCTCCTGGCCGAGCACGCCGCCCAGTTGCCCCGGGCCCTGCCCAACGCCCTGGCCCTGCTGGGCCGGGTCCGCCACTGGGCGGGCGACATCGACGGCGCCGCGGCCGCCTACCGCCAGGCCCTGGATGGCGACGGGGACGCCACCACGGAGGCGTCGGCCCTCAGCTGCCTGGGCGCCCTGCTGGAGCACGGCGACCGCTACACCGAGGCCATCGAGGTGCTGGGCCGGGCCATCGCCGCGGCCGATGCCATCCAGTCGTCACGGTCGCTGCTGCGGGCGCTGTTCTTCGCCGGCCTGGCCCGGGCCAACGCCGGCGACCTGGCCGGCGCCCTGCGCGTCCTCCAACGCAAGCGGGCCATCCTCGACCGGTACGACCTGCGCTTCTACCGGGCCCGCACGTCCACCGTGCTGTCGTGGGTGTGGCGGGAGCTGGGCGACCTGCCCCGGGCCGCCGACTTCGCCGCCCAGGCCTTGGAGGAATCGCTGGCCGTCGACGCCGGGGCCGTGCAAACCGAGCAGGAGGTGCACGCTCACCAGGCCCTGGCCGAGTGCGCCCTGCTGGCCGGCGACCCGGGCGCGGCCGAGGCCGAGCTGGCCCTGGCCGAGACGGCGCTCGACGCCTGGCTGCCGTTCCGGTGGCGGGCCAACCTGCGCCAGATGGAGCTGCGCAGCCGCCTCGATCCCTCACTGGCCGAGGGGTTGCTGGACGAGGCCAGGGTGCGGTCGTCGGGCAAGTACGAGGCGTTGGCCCTGGCCCGCCTGGGCCGGTCCGACCTGGCCGTGCCCCTGGCCCAACAGACGGGGTCGATCCTCCTGGTGGCCCAGGTGGCGCCGCCCGAGCGCGCCCAGGCCGCGGTCACGACGCTGGCCGGGCGCCTTCCGCCGGAGCTGCGAGACGGGTTCCTGCGCCACGGGGCGGCCGCGGCCGAGCGCCTGCTGTAGCCTGCGGCGTGCAGACGTGCGTCAGGGGGTGAAGCACGACTGCACGGGGGCGGGTCAGAGGGGCCGCAGCGCCAACCACACGGCCCGCACCGGCTTGCTCGTGTCGTTGCGCCAGCGGTGGGGCCGGTCGGTGCGCCAGTGCAGCGAGTCGCCCTCTCCCAACCGGTACGTCTCGCCGTCCACGTCGATCTCGAACTGGCCGTCGAGCACCAGCACCAGCTCCTCGCCCGGGTGCTCCATGGGCTTCTTGCCGCTGTTGGCACTGGACTCCACCGTGGCCACGGCGCCGGCCAGGAAGAAGCGGCCATAGGGCCCGGAGAAGCCGGCCAGGTCGATGCCCTGGTGCGACGTGTAGACGTTGCGCCGGCTGGACGGCGTGGTGAAGGCCACCGGCCGGTTGTCGAGCTGGTCCTCCTCCACGAAGTACGACACGGGCCGGTTGAGCGCCCCGGCCAGCTTGAGGAGCGTGGTGATGGTGGGCACCATCCCGTTGCGCTCGATCTTGTGGATGGCGGCGGCGGACACGTCCGAGCGCTCGGCCAGCTGCTGCAGTGACAGCCCTCGCTGGGCCCGTAGCTCGCGCAGCTTGGGACCGATGGAGCTGACGATCTCCTCGAGACCGGAGGCGGCCGAGCCCGCGCCGTCGTCAGGCGCCTCAGCCGCCAGTTCGTCAGGTTCGGCCGGGGTCGACCGCACAGATTTCCGAGACGCCATTTTCACCAAACCCTTGACTCGGCCATCGGCTGCGTCGTAGGAAAGTAGAGAACTCGTACCGCATAGTGAATGGCCGGACCAGAGGCCCGCCCCCCGGGAGGGGACAGGAAATGTCTTCGAGGACAGTAGTCGTCGGTGGTGGGGCAGCAGGGATCGGCGCGGCCGGCGCGGCCAAGGGCACCGACCCGGCGGGCGAGGTGGTGGTCTTCACCGAGTACGAGGACGCGGCCTACAGCCCCTGCGGCATCCCCTACGTGCACGGTAAGGAGATCCCCGACTTCGAGTCGCTCTTCCTGGCCAGCAAGCAGGCCTACGTCGACCAGGGCATCGACATCCGGTACGAGAGCAGGGTCACCGGGTTCGACGCGAAGGCCGGCCATGTCGACGTCGACGGGCTCGGGCCCGTGAGCTACGACCGGCTGATCGTCGCCACCGGCTTCGACTACGCCGACCCGGGCGTGCCCGGCTCCGACCTCGGTGGCCTCTACTACGTCAAGAACATCCGCCGGGCCATGGAGTGGGACAAGGTCCTGGACACGGTGAAGGTCGCCGTGGTCGTGGAGGCCACGCCCCTGGGCCTGGAGATGGTGACAGCCCTGGCCCACCGGGGCATCGAGACCCACCTCATCGACCCCCGGCCCTGGGCCCTGGCCGACGTGGCCGACCCCGACATCGCCGCTCCCGTGGAGGAGTCGTGGGCGGAGATGGGCGTGAAGATGCACTTCAACACCACGTTGGAGGCCTTCGTCGGCGACGAGGCCGGGCACATCCGGGCCGTCCGCACGTCTGAGGGCGAGTTGCCCGCCGACCTGGCCGTGGTCTGCACCAAGAAGGTGCCCAACAACCGCCTGGCCAAGGAGGCGGGCCTGGCCATCGGGTCCACCGGGGGCGTGGTCGTGGACCAGCGCATGGCCACGTCGGTCACCGGCGTGTACGCGGCGGGCGACTGCGTGGAGCTGCCCCACGGCGTGACCAACGTCCCCGTGCAGGGCCTGTCGGGCAGCCACGCCTACGCCCAGGGGAAGGTGGCGGGCACCAACGCCGCTGGTGGCCATCGCCTGTACCAACCGGTGTACGTGCCCTGGGGCATGGTGGCGGGCAAGTGGATGATCGGCGGCGTCTCCTTCGGCGAGACGCTGGCCA
>DASRGI010000040.1:0-7007 GCA_035651095.1 Acidimicrobiales bacterium
CACACTCTCGTCGCCATCGAGACCGACTACGCGGGCGTGGACAGGGTGCGGGCCGCCATCAAGGACCGCTTTCGGGACGAGGAGGGCTTCGGCCTCACCTACCTCCCCTTCATCGCCCGGGCCGTGGTCGACGCCATCCGCGAGTTCCCCAAGATGAACGCATCGGTGGGTGACGACGAGCTGATCGTCCACCATTACGTCAACCTGGGCATCGCCGTCGACCTCAACTTCGAGGGCCTCCTCGCTCCCGTGATCAAAGACGCCGACGGCAAGCGCCTCCGGGCCATCGCCCGGGAGATCAGCGACCTGGCGGCCCGGGCCCGGGCCAAGCGGTTGGGCGCCGACGAGATCAGCGGCGGCACCTTCACCATCACCAACCCGGGGCCGTTCGGCACGTTCGTCACCGTGCCGATCATCAACCAGCCCCAGGTCGCCATCCTGTCCACCGACGGCGTGAAGAAGAAGCCCGTGGTCGTCACGCTGGCCGACGGCACCGACACCATCGCCATCCATCCGGTGGGCATCCTCGCCCTCTCCTTCGACCACCGGGCCATCGACGGGGCCTACGCCTCCGCCTTCGTGGCCAAGGTGAAGGAGATCATCGAGACGCGGGACTGGAGCCAGGAAGTCTGATGCTGCGCGCCCGCTGGTTGGGCCGCGTCCGCTACCAGGACGCCCATGCCCTCCAGCACGCGCTGTTCAGGAGCGACGGCCAGTACCTGCTGCTGCAGGAGCACCCGCACGTCTACACGTTGGGCGTGCGGGCCAAGCTCGAGCACCTGCTGGTGCCCCCGGCCGACGTGGGCGCCGAGCTGGTGCGCACCGACCGGGGCGGAGACATCACCTACCACGGCCCTGGCCAACTGGTGGGGTACCCGATCGTCTCGTGGGACGGGCACATCCCCGACTACGTGCACCTCATCGAGCAGCGGGTCATCGACGCCCTGGCCGCGCTGGGCCTGCCCGGTGCCGCCCGGCTCGACGGCTACCCCGGGGTGTGGATCGAGGACCGCAAGATCTGCGCCATCGGCGTGCGGGTGACGCGAGGCCGGACCATGCACGGCTTTGCCATCAACGTCGACCCCGACCTCGGCATGTTCGGGCACATCGTCCCGTGCGGCATCGCCGACAAGGCGGTCACGTCGCTGGCCGCCGAGGGCGTGGCCGTCACCATGCAGCAGGCGGTCGATGCCGTGGTGGCCCAGTGGGGCGAGGTCGAGCGCCAGGACGTGGCCTGGCGGGTGGCGCCCGAGGACGTGTCGTCCTTCACGCGCACCAGCGGTCAAGCGGTGCGGCTGCTGGGCCGTCTGGCCGAAGCCGGCGTGGACAGCAGCACGGCCGTCGCCATCGAGGAGCGCAAGCCCGAGTGGCTTCGGGTCAAGGCCAACATGGGCACCGAGTACCGCTCGCTCAAGAAGACCATGCGGTCGCTCGACCTCGTCACCGTGTGCGAGGAAGCGGGCTGCCCCAACATCTTCGAGTGCTGGGCCGACGGCACCGCCACCTTCATGATCAACGGCGAGCGCTGCACTCGGGCGTGCGGCTTCTGCCTGGTCGACACCCGCAAGCCCGCCCCGCCCGACCCGGCCGAGCCCGAGCACGTGGCCGAGGCGGTGGAGCGCATGGGCCTGGCCCACGCCGTCATCACCACCGTGGCTCGGGACGACCTCGACGACGGTGGCGCCGCCCAGTTCGCGGCCGTCATCGCCGCCGTGCGCCGGCGCCGCCCCAGCACCCAGATCGAGGTGCTCATCTCCGACTGCAAAGGCGACCCGGCCGCCCTGCAAACCATCTTCGACGCCCGCCCGGACGTGCTCGCCCACAACGTGGAGACCGTGCCCCGGCTGCAACGGGCAGTGCGGCCGTCGGCGTCGTACGCCCGCAGCCTGTCCGTGCTCGCCCGAGCCAAGGCGGCCGGCCTGGTCGCCAAGACGAGCGTGATCCTGGGGATGGGCGAGACGGAGGACGAGGTGCTGTCCACCATGGCTGACCTGCGGGCGGTGGGCGTCGACATCGTGACGTTGGGCCAGTACCTGCGGCCCACCTCCCACCACCTGCCCGTGGCTCGCTGGTGGACGCCCGAGGAGTTCGACCGCCTGGCCGCGGCAGGCGACGCCATGGGCTTCGCCCACGTGCAGGCGTCTCCCCTCACCCGGTCCAGCTACCACGCCCGCCACGCCGCCACCGCCGCGGCCGCCGCCACCGACACGCTTCTCGTCACGCCCACGCCGGCATAGCCGGCGCCAACGTTACGAGAACGGGAGGGGAGTCCCCGATGAGCGCTGAACGCATGGAGCGGGTCCGATCCCGCATGGCCGAGGTGGGCGTCGATGCCCTCCTGCTCTCGCTGGGCGCCGACCTGCCCTGGCTCACCGGGTACGAGGCCATGCCCCTGGAGCGCCTCACCATGCTGGTGCTGCCCGTCGACGGCGACGCCACCTTGGTGGTGCCCCGGCTGGAGGCGCCCCGCGTCGAGCCCCGGCCCGAGTTCACCGTCAAGCCGTGGGACGAGACCGACAACCCCGTCGCCGTGGTGGCCGCCCTGGTGGGCACCCGCCGGCGCCTGGCCATCTCGGACCGGGCCTGGGCCACGTTCCTCCTTCAACTGCAACACCTGATCCCGGATGCTCACTGGTCCGTTTCGTCCCTCGTCACCAAGCCGCTGCGGGCGGTGAAGGACGCCGAAGAGGTCGACGCCCTGCGCCGGGCCTCGCAAGCGGCCGACCGGGTCGCCACCCAACTGCGGGCGGGCGAGATCCCGCTCATCGGGCGCACGGAGGCGGAGGTGTCGGCCGAGATCGGGCGCCGGCTGAAGGCCGAGGGCCACCAGAGGGTCAACTTCGCCATCGTGGGCAGCGGGCCCAACGCCGCCAGCCCCCACCACGAGCCGGGCAGCCGCCGCATCGGGGCCGGCGAGTCGGTGGTGTTCGACTTCGGCGGCACCCTCGACGGCTACTGCTCGGACATCACCCGCACCGTCTTCACCGGCCAGCCGCCCGCCGAGTTCCGCGACCTGTACGGCGTGCTGCAAGCGGCCCAGGCCGCGGCCGTGCAGGCCGCGGTGGTGGGCACGAAGTGCGAGGACGTGGACGCCGCCGCTCGCAACACCATCACCGCTGCCGGATACGGCGAGCACTTCATCCACCGCACCGGCCACGGCATCGGCCTGGAGGAGCACGAGGACCCGTACATCGTGTCGGGCAACCACGAGCCCCTTGCCCCTGGCCATGCCTTCTCGGTGGAGCCGGGTATCTACATCGCCGGCCGGTGGGGGGCCCGCATCGAGGACATCGTGGTGGCCGCCGAGGACGGCCCCGAGCCGCTCAACACGGTGTCCCACGACCTGTATGTGGTGGAGGCGTAGAGCATGAACCTGGAGATCAGCGGCAAGGTCGCCATCGTGACGGGGGCGTCCAAGGGGTTGGGGTTCGGCGCGGCCAAGGCGCTGTCCGAAGAGGGGTGCAGGGTCGTGCTCTGCGCCCGGGGCGCGGACGAGTTGGAGAAGGCGGCTGCGCAACTCCCGGGCGAGTCGCTCACCGTCGCCGCCGACGTCACCCAGCCCGGCGTGCCCGCCCAGTTGGTGGCCGCCGCCATGGAGCGTTTCGGCTCGGTCGACATCGTGGTGGGCAACAGCGGCGGCCCCCCGCCGGGCCGGGCCCTCGACGTCACCGACGACGCCATCGCCGCCGCCGTCAACGCCAACCTCACCACGTCCGTGCGGCTGGTGCGGGAATCCGTCCCCCACATGCGCGCCAACCACTGGGGCCGCATCTGCCTCATCACGTCCTTCTCCATCAAGGAGCCCATCCCCACGCTGGCCCTGTCCAACCTGGCCCGCACCGGCCTGTGGGCGTGGGCCAAGACGGCCGCCGCCGACCTCTTTCCCGACGGCATCACCCTGAACCTGTTGGCCCCTGGCCTGCACGCCACCGAGCGGGCCAAGAACCTGGGCGTGGCCCCGGGAACACCGATGGGCGACCCGGACGACTTCGGGAAGATCGTCGCCTTCTTCTGCTCCGAGCCCGCCAAGTTCGTGACGGGGACGGCCTTGCCGGTCGACGGCGGGGCGGTGCGCGGCCTGCTCTAGCCGGGGTAACGCCGCGGGTAACGACGGTCTGATCTTCTCGACCCGTGCACGTATCACCGTCTGGCTCGGCGCGCCCGGTTCCCGAGCGATCCCGCTTCGCCGAGACGGCCACCGTCACCAGCCTGATCATCACCACCGCGCTGTTCGGGTTCTCCAACTCGATGGTGGCGCCCCTCCTGCCCAAGATCCAGAAGGCCTTCGGCGCGGGCGTGGGATTCGGCGGGCTGATCTTCGCCATCGCCTTGGCCACGGCCGGTCCGGGCACGCTGCTCATCGCCCTGGCCGCCGAGAAGTTCGGCAACCGCCCGGTGCTGCTCACCGTGCTGGCCATGTACGTGTGCGCGTCGGTGGCCGTGGGTGTGTCGCACTCGGTGCCCGTGATGCTGGCGGCCCGGGGCGTGCAGGGCTTGTCCGGTGCGCTCCTGCCGTGCAGCTACGCGGTGGTGCGGTCGATCTACACGGGACGCAAGGCGACGCGCGTCACTGCGATCTTGAGCGGGGCGTTGGGTTTTGCCGGTGGCATAGGTCTGTTCGTGGTCGGCGTGTCCAACCTGTCCTACCGGACGTTCGCCCTGGGCTGGTGGGCCGGCACCGGCTTGCTCGGCTTCGTGCTGGTGTTCGCCTTCGTCCCCAGCCAGCGCCCGGTGGCGGCCACCGGCCCGAACCGGGTAGGCGAGGTGGGGATGTTCAGCGCGGGCGTGCTCCTGGCCGTGCTGCCCTTCCTCTACATCCGCTGGTGGATGGACAACCCGGCGATCGGGATCGTGAGCCTGGTGGTCGGCATCGCCCTGGTCGCATTCGCCCCCCGCTTGGCCCCCGGGCGCCGCAGCACGCTGTTCACCGGCCGGGACGTGGTCGTCGCCAACATCACCAACGTCTGCGCCATCGCCGGCTTCTTCGGTCCCTTCATCCTCCTGCCCTCGTTCCTGGTGGAGCGCTACCCCAAGGGGTGGTTGGGTCGGGGGCTGCTGCCCGTTGCCATCGTCCTCCTCTTCCCCAGCGTGGGCTCCATGTTGGGGAGCCGCCTTTCCGGCCGGCTGCTGGCCCGGCACATGCGGTTGCGGGACGCCATCGTCACCGGGGGTGGGATCACCGCCGCCGTCGGCTTGGCCCTGGCTGCGCTGCTCCCCACGCAGCTCGCCGTGCTGATCGTGGCCCTGACCCTCATCGGGATGGGGACGGGCGCCGGGTTCGCGGGGCTGGCCGAGTCGCTGGCCCGCTCGGGCGGCGTGGCCTCCCGCACGGGCACCCTGGTGGCGGGCCGGTACGTGGGCGGCGCCCTGGGTGGCGCCCTCGTCGCCGTCATCCTCGACCACCGCACCGAGGGCGCAAGCCTGATCGGCTCCGTGCAGCTGTGCCTGCTGGTGCTGGCCATCGTGCAACTCCTCGGGATCGCCCTGTGGGCCGTCCGGGCGTCGCTGGGTGCGGTCCATCGGGCCGATTCCCCTGAGGCTGGCCTCGAGGTCGTGCCCGCCATCGCCGACGCATAAGACTCACGAGGTGATCCGCCTCGACGCTGCCACCGTGCTCTTGCAGTGGGCGACGGGCGGGCTGTTGTTCCTCTGGGTCACCACCCGCCGGCGGGAGCTCGGCATCGGGTACGGCTGGCTGCTGCGGGGCGTCTACCTGGTCATGACCGTGGGGGCGGTGGCCGCCGGCCGCATCGGCACGCCCGTCCCCGTGCGGGACGTGGCCGCCGTGGCCATGGCTCTGGCCACGGGTGTGGCCCTGGTGGTCTCCGTGCTGCGCCGCCAGGCCGGGGTGGCGGGCCAGCGGGCCACCCACCAGCGACGGTCGGCCCGGGTGGCGGCCATGACGGGCATCGAACGTGTGCCCTCGGACCAGGGCCCGTCCGACCCCGACGGCCCTGAGTTCCCGCCCCTGCTCGACCTGGTGCCGCCCCTCTTCGGAGCGGTGGGGTTGGTGGCCGCCGGCATGGCCGCGGGCGGGCCCCCCGTGTTGGCGATCGTGCGCACGCTGATCGGCGCCGCCTTTCTGGGCTCGGTCACCGACGCCATGCTCCTGGGCCACTGGTACCTCGTGCAGCCGGGCCTGGGCCGGGCCCCGCTGGAGGAGCTCAACCGCTGGGTGGCGTGGATCTGGCCCTTCGAGGTGGGTGCCCTGCTGTGGCCCACGGGCATGGTGTCGGTGCTCACCGGCCGCATCGACGACGGCTACAAGGGCATCCTCGGGTGGTTCTGGGTGGCCTGCGCCATCACCACCTTGGCCCTCACCTTCGTGACCCGCGCCGCCCTCAAGGAGAAGTCGTACTCGGCGGTGATGGCGGCCACGGGCCTGCTGTACCTGGCCATCCTCACCGCCTTCGGAACCGACCTCGTGGCCCGGGCCATCCTGGCCGGGTGACGCTCTTCACCGTCGGCCACGGCACCCGCACCACCTCGGAGTTGGTCGCCATGCTGGACGCCGCCGGCGTCGAGCGGCTGGCCGACGTGCGCCGCTTCCCCGGGTCCCGCCGCAACCCCCACCTCTCCCGGGAGGCGCTGGCCGCCGACGTGCCTGGCTACGAGTGGTGGGGCGAGGAGCTGGGTGGCCGCCGCCACGCGTCACCCGAGTCCCGGCACCCGGCATGGACCAACGCCGCTTTCCGCGCCTACGCCGACTGGATGGACACGGCCGGGTTCCGGGATGCGTTCACCCGCCTGCTGGCGTCCCCCGAACCGGTGGCCGTCATGTGCGCGGAGACGCTGTGGTGGCGCTGTCACCGGCGCCTGCTGGCCGACGCCGCCGTCATGCGGGGGACGCCGGTCGTCCACCTGCTCGACGCGGGCAAGGCCGAGTCCCACCAGCTCCCCGACTTCGCCCGGGTGGGGGACGATGGCTGGCCGATCTACGACGTCGGCGTGCAGTTGTGCTTCAGGGGGTGAAGCCGTTCTGCACGCGAGCGGCGTGATGGGCCGTT
>DASRGI010000041.1:0-17256 GCA_035651095.1 Acidimicrobiales bacterium
CTCGTGGACGTCGGCCTCGCCCTCCCGCAGTACGACGGCTTCTCCGTCCCCGGCCAGGCCCACCTGCCCTGGAGCACCACCGCCCGCTGGGCCCAAGGGGCCGACCGGGCCGGCCTCCACTCCGTCTGGCTGTCCGACCACCTGGCCTTCACCGTCGAGCGCTACGGCGGGCCGCCGGGCCTCCACTCGGGCTTCGACCCGATCGTGGGCCTGGCCGCCCTCGCCCGCCAGACCACCCGCGTCAGACTCGGCACCCTCGTCCTCAGCGTCCCTCTGCGACCGCCGTCCATCGCGGCCAAGGCCCTGAGCGGCATCGACCGAGCCTCGCAGGGCCGGGTCATCGTGGGCCTGGGCGCCGGCAACTTCGAACCCGACTTCGAGCAGGCGGGCATCCCCTTCGAGCCCCCGGGCACGCGCCTGGCCCGCCTGGCCGACGCCATCGCCGTCATGCGGGGCACGTTCGCGGGCGGGCCCTTCGACCACCACGGTCCCTTCTACGAGACCGCCAACCTGCGCAACCGGCCTCCGGCCGTGCAGCAGCCGTCGCCGCCCATCTGGGTCGGCGGCAAGGGCGGACCCAAGCTGCTGCAGCTCGTGGCCGAGCACGCCGACGGGTGGAACCTGTGCTGGACGGCGACGCCCGACGACTACGCCACCCGCCTCGACGCTCTCGCCGGACACCGGGACCCGGCCACCGTCGACCTGTCGCTCGGCCTGTACACGCTGATCGGCGAAGACGCCGCCGATGTGCGCCGCCGCTTCGAGCGCCTCAAGGAGCACGCGCCCCCCGGCACCGTCCCCGCCGCCACCGTGGACGAGTACCGCCGGGGCCGCTTGGTCGGCACCGTCGAGGAGGTGCAGGAGCAATTGCGCCAATGGTCCGGTCTGGGCATCCGTCTCGTCGTGGCCTGCTTGGGCGCAGTACCGTTCTCGGTAACGCATCCCGACGACCTCGACGCGCTCGACCTGCTCGCTGCGGCCGCCACCGAAGGAGTGTCATGAACCTCGGAGTTCCCGAGCTGCTCATCATCTTGGCCGTCGTGCTCCTCCTGTTCGGCTCCACCCGCCTGCCCAAGCTGGCCAAGTCGCTCGGCCAGGCGTCCAAGGAGTTCCGCCGCGGGGTCGAGGAGGGGCACAAGGAGGACGAGGACAAGAACCTTCCCCCCGCCGCGCCGTAAGGCCGGCACAGGGGAACTCGGCGGCCGCCTCCGTCGTTTCCGTGTCGGACAACGAGGAACAGCCGCCGTCGTGGGAGGAAGTGGCCCGTACCTACGGGCGCTTCCTGTACACCGTCGCCTACCGGCTCACGGGCCACCACGACGACGCGCAGGACCTCGTCCAGGAGGTCCTCCTCCGTGTCCGCCGCGGGTTGCCCGGCTACAAGCCGGGGTCGATGGAGGGGTGGTTGAGCCGCATCACCACGAATGCGTTCCTGGACGAGGTTCGACGGCGCAAGCGGCGCCCGGCTGACCCCTTCCCGGACGATGCCGACCGGGTGCTGCCGTCGTCGCCCCCGGCCGAGGAGGCGCTGGCCACCCGGCAGTTGCCCGATCACGTGCAGTCCGCCATCCTCCGCCTGCCCGACGACTTCCGGGCCGCCGTCGTGCTGTGCGACGTGGCCGGCCTGTCGTACCAGGAGATCAGCGAGGCCCTCGACGTGCCCGTGGGCACCGTGCGCAGCCGGATCCACCGGGGGCGTTCGCTCTTGCGCGAGGCCTTGGCATGATTGAACATCTCGGAGATCGCATCAGCGCGCTGCTCGACGGCGAGCTGACCCTTGCCGAGTCGGCGGTCGCCCGATCCCATCTGGCCACGTGTCCCACGTGCCAGGCGGAGTTGGCGGCTACCGACCAGGTTCGGGGGTGGGTACGGGCCCTTCCTCCCGTGGACCCGCCCACCCCCGTCATCCCCTTGGCGGCCGCCCAGCGCCGGCGCGCACCCTTCGCCGCCGTGGCCGCCGCGGCCGCGGCCGTGGCCGCCGTCCTCCTCGTCCAGCTCGCGCCCCAGCAGCAGCCGGTCACCCCCCACGTGGCCAAGATGGTCGAGGCCCACGCCACCTCGGGAGCCAACACCGACCCCGTGGGCCAGGTGAGCCCGGTGGCCGTGCCCGTGAGCTTCCAGCCGTGAACGGGACGGCCAGCGCGCGCCTGATCGCCGGTGGCGTGGTGCTGCTCCTCGGCCTCCCCGTCGGTGCCGGCCCGGTCAATGCCGCCGAGAACCCCATCGAACAGGCCGGCCGGGCCGCCCAGCGCACCACCTTCACGGCCCACGTCGACGTCCGCTGGGTCGACGCCGCCGGTGAGCACACGGTCGGTGTCGACGTGGTGAGCGGGTCCGGGTACGTGACCGTGGCCGGGCCGTCGCCGTCGCAGGTGTGGCCGGGGACCCTGGCCGCGCCGGCCACGCCGCTGGCCGACAAGTACGAGATCACGTCGCAGCCGGGCGGGTACGTCGCCGGCCGCCGCACCACCGCCGTGGAGGTGCGGGAAGGGGGCCAGCTCGTCGAGCGCCTGGCGCTGGACATGGAGACCGGCATCATCCTGCGGCGGGAGACGTACGGCGCTGCCGGGCGGGTGGTGCGCTCGGTGGAGGTCGAGCAGCTACAGCTCAGCGCACCGAAGGCCAAGCCCGTCGCGCCGCCTGCCCTGCGCACCATGGCCGGCCCGCCCGCTCCTTTCCCGGCGCCCACGGCCCTGGCCGGCGGGTACCAGCGCACGGGCGCTTACCGCCGGGGCCACGCCGTGCAGTTGGTGTACAGCGACGGGCTGCACAGCCTCTCGGTGTTCGCCCAACCCGGCACGCTGCGGACGAGCAAGCTGCCCAACGGGGGCATGCCCGTTTCCGTGGGGCGCCAACAGGGCATCCACTACCGGTGGCCGGGTGGGGACGTGGTGATGTGGGACGCCAAGGGTGTCGTGTACACGACGGTCGGCGACGCTCCGGTGGACGACGTGGTGGCGGCGTCGGCGTCCATGCCGAGCGCCCGCTCCCTGTCCTTCGGGGGGCGCCTCCGCCACGCCTGCCGGGCTCTGGTGGAGACCCTGGCGGGAGGGCTCTAAGGTCAGCTCGTTGTTTCGCTGACCGACAACCGCCGCTGCCGGGCGATGCGTCGCCGCTCGCGTTCCGACGTGCCGCCCCACACGCCATGGTCGATGCGGTTGGTCAGCGCGTATTCGAGACAGGGAGCCTTGACAGGGCAATCAGCGCAGATACGGCGAGCCACTTCGACGCCTACCCCGTCGTTGGGGAAGAACATGGAGGGGGAGATTTCCCGGCACTTCCCCTTCGCCATCCATTGCAGTTCCATCACACCTCCACGCAGTGCAACGAGCGGAGACGGGCAGCTGGTTCCCGGGAACCTGGACGAAGCCAGAGACGTTCGCGGATCGACGTGTTCTTGAGGAGGAATGAGTGGACGAAGTGACCCACCCGCAGGGCGACGAGACAGTCGCGCACGAACATGACGTTACCGGGTTCGTGCCCCCCGAGCAGGGTGGCCAGCAGGGTGACCAGGATGCCACCGATGACACGGTCGTCGGCGAAGCCATCCCCTCGGCCGAATCCCTGAATGACCCAGGGCTGCGCTGGGATTACCAGCCCATGCCACCCGCCGCCGGCCTGGCCGACCCGACCACGGTCGCAGCCGCCGCTCCCGCCGAACCCCCGGCGTCCCCGGCGCCCGCTGGTCCCCGCCGCCCGGGCGCCATGTGGGTGGCCATCCCGCTGGTGGCCGCGCTCATCGGTGCGCTGATCGGCGGCGCCGTGGTGGCCGCCACCCGCAAGACCAAGACGGTCCCCGCCAGCACGTTCAGCTCCAACCAGAGCGTGATCGCCAAGCCCCAGGACATCCAGGGCATCCTCTCTCGCGTGCAACCCGGGGTGGTGTCCATCCGCACCCAGGCCTTCCAGCAGGGAGCGTTCGGTGACATCCCCGCCCAGGGGGCGGGCACGGGCATGCTCATCACGGCCGACGGTGACGTCCTCACCAACGCTCACGTGGTCAAGGGGGCCACGAGCATCAAGGTCACCCTCTACAACGAGAAGGACCCCCGGGACGCCGACCTCCTCGGGAGCGACCCCGGCGCCGACGTGGCCGTGATCAAGATCCGCAACGTCAGTGGCCTCCCCACGGTGAAGTTCGGCAGCTCCAAGGACGCCCGCGTGGGCGACGACGTGCTGGCCATCGGCAATGCCCTGGCTCTGCCCGGCGGTCCCAGCGTCACCGAGGGCATCGTGTCGGCCAAGGACCGCACCCTCGATCCCGCGGGTGAGCACCTGGAAGGCCTGCTCCAGACCGACGCCGCCATCAACCCGGGCAACTCCGGCGGCCCGCTGGTCAACGCCAACGGCGAGGTCATCGGCATGAACACCGCCGTCATCCAGTCCACCGGGCAGGAGCCGGCCCAGAACATCGGCTTCGCCATCGCCATCGACACCATCAAGCCCTTGGTCGAGAAGCTCAAGACGGGCGCCGGCGTGGTCACCGCCCAGCCCTTCCTGGGCGTGAGCAGCCAGACCCTGACGCCCGACGTGAAACAGCGGTACGGCTTCACGCCGGACAAGGGCGCCGTGGTGGTCGACGTCGTGCCGGGCTCCCCGGCCGAGAACGGCGGGCTCCAGCAGGCCGACGTCATCACCCGCTTCGGCGGCCAGGGTGTCGAATCGGCCGACGATCTGGTGTCGGCCGTGCGGTCGCACAAGCCGGGCGACAAGATCGACGTGACCTACTACCGGGGCGCCAACCAGAAGACGGTGACCATCACGTTGGGGTCCCGCCAGGTGGGGAGCGGCGGTTAGGGCTTCTGCCCCGCCGACTACTGTCCTGGGCATGTCGGAGCAGACCGAGGAGACCGCCGAACCACCGCGCGGGCACGTGCGCATCGTCTACCTCGGCCCGGTGGCGCCCCACTGGGAGGTCCAGTCGGACTTCGGGGACCGTTCCCTCATCGAGGAATTCCGGCAGCGGGCCCTGGCCCGGCTGCTGCTCCTGCCGCCGCATGACCCGCAGTTCCGGCGCAACCGGGAGCGGGTGGCGCGCGACGCGGAGCGGGAGAACCTGCTCCTCGAATGGGACCTGGGCGTGCCCGAGGAGTCCGAGGAGGGCGCGTAGTCACGCCGTCCCCGCCGCGCGTCCTCGTCACCAATGACGACGGGGTGTACGCCCCGGGCATCCGTGCACTCACCCGATCGCTGGTCGAGGCCGGGCACGACGTGGTCGTGGTGGCGCCATCCACCGAGCGCAGCGGTTCGGGAGCGGCGATCGGCCCCGTCCACATGGGCGACGCCCTCGAGTACGAGACGCTCGTGCTCGAGGGGATCGATGTGCCCGTCTACGCCATGGACGCCCCGCCCGCCCTGTGCGTCCTGACCGCCCGGTTGGGCGGGTTCGGCCCGTCGCCCGACGTGGTGGTGTCGGGCATCAACCCCGGTCCCAACACCGGCCGGGCCGTGCTCCACTCGGGCACGGTGGGGGCCGCCCTCACCGCCGCCAACGTGGGCCTGCGGGGGCTGGCCGTCAGCATGGGCATCGGCGAACCCATGGTGTGGGAGTCGGCGGGGACGCTGGCCGTGGCCGCTCTCGACTGGCTGCTCGGCGCCCGTCCCCGCACCATCCTCAACCTCAACGTGCCCAACCTGCCGCTGGCCGACGTGCTCGGAGTACGCCTGGCCCGGCTGGCTCCGTTCGGTACCGTCCGCGCTGCCCTGGCCGACACCGAGCCGGGTTCGTCCAAGGTGCAGATCCAGCTCCAGGAGACGGACGAGGAGCTCGATCCCGACACCGACACGGCGCTGGTCAACGCCGGCTACGCGGCCGTCACCTCGCTGGTCGGGCCCCGGGCCGCGGGGGACGAGCCCGACGTGGCCGAGCGGTTGGGAGCGGCCCTGGCCGTTTTGACCGGTCCGCGCACGCCCCCGGGCAGAGGCGTACGGTGAACGCCGTGAGCCTGTCTCGTCCGGAGCAGGCCTTTGCCGCCGCCGCCGTCGTCGCGGTGGTGCTGGCCGTGCTCGTGCTGTGGCGGTCCTGGCGGTCGCGCCGGGCCACCGCCCGGCGGTTGGCGGCCATCGTCCACCGCATGGAGGAGCCCGGGGGCGAACCGCCCGACAAGGGTGGGCTGGAACGAACCCTGGCCCGGCTGGAGAAGGCGGCCGACGACAACGTCCTGCGGATGACCGAGGCGACCGCCGCCGTGCAACGGCTGGCCACCGCCTTCGACCGGGTGGACGAGGCCATCGTCATCTGCGACGACCGGGGCGAGGTCGTGTTCCGCAACACCCAGGCTGGCGCCGACGACGACCCTTTGGTGGGACAGACCGTGTCGGCGGTCGTGGCCGATGCCCTGACCGGCTCGGCCCGCAACGAGACGCTCGACCTGTTCGGGCCGCCCCGCCGCACGCTGGTGGTGAGCGGGTCACCCCTTGACGACGGTTGGCGCACGGTGGGCGCGGTGGCCGTCGTCCACGACGTGTCCGAGCGCCGCCGGCTGGAGGCCACCCGTCGCGACTTCGTCGCCAACGTGGGGAGCGAGGTGCGTACGCCCCTGGGCGCGCTGGGCCTGTTGGCCGAGACCCTGGCCGCCGAGGGCGACCTCACCGTGGCCCGGCGCCTGGCCCAGCGGGTGCACGCCGAGGCGACGCGCGTGGCCCGGATGGTGGACGACCTGGTCGACCTCAGCCGGGTGGAGGCCGAAGGCGCCCCTGCCCGCGAGCCCGTGCCCCTGCCCGTGCTCGTGAGCCAGGCCCTGGAGCGGGTGCGACCCCTGGCCGAGCGCCGGCGGATGCGGGTCGAGGTGGAAGGCGGGCCCGGGGCCGACGAGACGGTGGTGGTGGGCGACCGGCGCCAGCTGGTGGCGGCCGTGCATGCCCTGCTCGACAACGCGGTGGCGTACTCCAACGTGGGCGGATCGGTGCGCGTGACCGCGTCGGTGGAGGACTCCTGGGTGTCGCTGGCCGTGCGAGACGAGGGCATCGGGATCGCCGAGCGCGACCTGGAGCGGGTGTTCGAGCGGTTCTACCGGGCCGATGCCGCCCGGTCCCGGGAGACGGGCGCGGCCGGCGCCGGGCTGGGCCTGGCCATCGTGCGCCACGTGGTGGCGAACCACGGCGGGTCGGTGGAGGTGACGTCGACCGAGGGTGAGGGCTCGACGTTCACGCTCAAGCTGCCGGCCGGTCCTCAGGCCATCCGGTACCACGCCGCCGCCAGAGCAGGCTGACCCGCTCCCCGCGTTCTCGTAACGCTGGCGCGCCCACGATGGCGGCCTCGCCGTACGAGAAGCAGTGGGCGTGGGCTACTTGCGGCGGAGCTGGAGGCCGAAGACCTTGAGAGGCTGCTTCTCGGGGGCGGCTCCGGCGATCGGACCGTCGGGAACTGGGCCAACCGGGGCGGCCTCAAGCTTGGCGTCCTTGGCTGCCTTGCCCAGCTTGGGCAGGCGCAAGGCCGTGGACGCGGCCCTGGGGGCCTTGACCTTGCGCTCCTTGCGCACCCCGCCGCTGGTGCCCGGGAAGATGTCGTCGTCGGTGCGCTGCCACACCCGGCCGCTCGACACGGGCATGGGCTCCCACGCCTCGGCTGCGGGATCGGGCTCGGGCAGGATCGGGGAGGCGTCCCACGCGGGGGCGGGGGGCGCGGTAGCCGCCTCGGCCAGGGCCGCGCTCAGGGTGGCGGCCATGTCCTCGTCCAGGCGGGCCGGGGGCACGGCGGGCATGTCCAGCACCACCGACATCTCCCGCTCAGCGGCGGGGGCGTCGTCCGGGGGGCCGGGCGTCCACTCGGCGAAGGCTTCGTCCAGGCGATCCTCGTCGGCCCAGGCGGGGGCGGTGGCGCGGTAATCGTTGGCAGGGCGGGGAGCCGGCTCACCGCCACCGTCGTACAGGTCCCCAAGCACCTTCGAGAGATCGGACATGTTCCTTCAATCGACCATCCCGGGAGCGCTCTTTAGATACCTGCTCTTATGCTCGCCCGGTGGATGAGATTCGGGCGGGTTGGCGGCCCCTGACCCGGCACGACAGGGAGCCTTCGCCTTTCTCCCGGCTGGCCATCACCCACGCCCTGGCCGCGGCCGGGGACGCGCTGGTCACCATGGCCCTGGCCGGCTCGCTGTTCTTCAGCATCTCGCCCCACGCCGCCCGGGGCCGGGTGGCCCTGTCGCTCGTGCTCACCATCGCCCCCTTCGCGGTGGTGGCGCCCTTCCTGGGCCCGGCCATCGACCGCCGGGAAAGCGGGCGGCGCACCGTTGTCTTCCTGGCCGCCGCCGGCCGGGCCCTCACCTGCCTGTACATGGCCCGGGTGGTCCACGGGCTGCTGTTGTTCCCGGCCGCGTTCGTGTCGCTGGTGCTGTCCAAGACCCACGCCGTGGCCAAGAGTTCGCTGGTGCCGGCGGTGGTGACATCGGACGAGGAGCTGGTCGAGGCCAACAGCAAGCTCGCCCTGATCGCCGTGGTGATGGGCTTTCTGGCCGCCATCCCCGGCGTGCCCGTGCTCCAGTTGCTGGGCGCCGAGTGGGTGCTGCGCCTGGCCGCCGTGGTGTTCGGGGTGGCCGCCTTCTCCGCCTTGCGCCTCAGGCCCGCGGCCGAGCCGGCCGAGCCGGCCGAACCCGCCGAGCCGGCCGAGCCGGCCAAAGCATCGACGGCCAAAGCATCGACGGCCATCGCTGCCGCGGCCGTCGCCATGGGCGGGCTCCGGGCGGGCGTGGGCTTCCTCACCTTCCTCGCCGCCTTCTCCCTGCGCCGCAGCCACGCCCCGGCGTGGGTGTTCGGCGCCGTGGTGGCCGCCAGCCTGGCCGGCACGCTCGTCGGCTCCGTCCTGGCGCCCCGCCTCCGCAAGATGGTGGTGGAGGAACGGCTGGTGGCCGGGTCGCTGGCCCTGGTGGCGGTGACCGGCCTCATTGCCACCCGGCTGCACCCTCGCCCTGCGGCCGTGCTGCTGGCCGCGGCCGTCGGCCTGGCCGCGAGCACGGCCAAGCTGGCCTTCGACGCCATCGTCCAGCGGGACGCGCCCGACGGCGCCCGGGGCCGCCAGTTCGCCCGCTTCGAAGCCGCCTTCCAGTTGGCCTGGGTGGTCGGCGCCCTCGCGCCGGTGGCCGTGCCCATGCCCACCCGGGTGGGCGCATTCGTGCTGGGGGTGGGTGGGGCGGCCCTGGCCGGGTCGTACCTGGCCCTGCGGTGGCGGCCGTGAGCCCCGTCCGCATTCTCGTGGTGTCGGACACGCACATCCGGCCGGGCACCGCCCGCCGCCTGCCCGACGCCGTCTACGCCGAACTGGACCGGGCGGACCTGGTGCTCCACGCAGGCGACATCGTGACCGCCGACCTGCTGGACGAGCTGTCCGGCTTCGCGCCCACGTACGCGGTGCTGGGCAACAACGACCTCGACCCGGCGCTCAGCCACCTACCCGAGACGCGGGTCGTGGAGGCCGAGGGCGTGCGCATCGGGATGGTGCACGACACCGGCCCGGCGCCGGGCCGGGCCCGGCGGGTGCGGGACATGTTCCCGGCGGCCGGCGCCGTGGTGTTCGGCCACAGCCACATCCCCTGGAACGAGCCCGGCCTGGACGGGCAACTGCTCTTCAACCCGGGCTCACCCACGGAGCGGCGGCACCAGCCCGTGCACACCTACGGGGTGATCGAGGTGAACGGCGACCGCATCACCCGCCACGACATCGTCCCCCTCTGAGCATTCTCGTAACGCAAGCGCCGCCTATGCGGGCGTGAGCGTTACGAGAACGGTCAGGTGTCGGCGTCGGGCGAGTCGATCTCCAGGCGGGCCAGCCACAACCCGGGGGCGTCGACCTCGGCCGGCGTGGGCAGCTCCCGCTCGGAGCGCCACAGCCGGTGCAGCCCGTCCTCGCCCGCCCGTTCGACGACGCCCCGGACGAAGGCCGCGCCCCGGTCGTACTGGGCCTGGCCCAGCTCCAAGCCGAACATCTGCTCCACCAGCCGGTCCCCGTCGCCGCGCGCCACTCGCTGGCGGCGCAGGGCCTCGCTCAACGGACCGTAGGACGTGATCAGGCGGTGGCCGGCGGTGTCGACCACCCAATCGACGTAGCCCTCGACGGCCGCCCCCAACGCCTCCAGCTGCGGCACCAACCGGCGCTGCTCGTCGCTCTGCATGGCCCCGAGCAGGGCGCCGGGGTCACCCAGCACCTCGTTGAACGACTCGGGGTTGGCCGGGTCGATCTCGCCGAAGCGGGACTCGAGGGCGGTGGGGTCGGGCCGGAAGGCGCTGGCGTACGCCTCCAGCAGTTCGAGCAGCCGGGCCCGCACGTGGGGCCGGCCCAGCACGGCGTGATGGGCGATCTCGGACAGGCCCACCCACAGGCGAACGTCGTCGAGGGGCAGGCTCCAGTCCGATGCAAAGGCCTCGATGTTGGCGCCGACCACGAGCACCTCGTCCGATGGGGGCCGGGGGATGGGCAGGTCGTACTGGCCCATCACTCGCCGGGACAGGTGACCCACCATCGAGCCCGCCTGCCCACCCATGAGCACGGGCACGACGAACTGGGTGAGGCCGCCCAGCAGGTCCGCCTCGGGATCGGGTTCCGTGCCGGTGGACATGGCGCCCTGCCCCAGGCTGGTGGCCAGCTTCTCCAGCAGCGGGCGCCAGGCGTCGAGGGTGCGCTGGGCCCAGTCGCTCCGGCTCACGGGGACGACCGACAGTGTGCGCCCGGTGATGGTGGTGGACAGGCCGGTGATCTCGGCCACGTGGAGGTCGGCCACCCGGGCCAGCTCCTCGATGCGGATGCGGGACAGCGGGTCGACGTTGCCCTCAGCCACCCCTTCGGTGGCCACCCACTGGGCCCACTGCCGGGCGAAGTCCCAGTTGAGCGGGCCCTGGCCGGCGAACATCTTGGACAGGTCCTTGAAGAAGGGCGGCATGCCCTCGAAACCGCCGAATGGACCAGGCGTGCTCACGAGGGCATGGTAGGCCCCATGCGAGCCGTCGCCGTCATCACCCCGGGCACGTCGTTGGGACACCGGGTGGCCGAGCGCCTGGACGCCGAGCCGGATGTCGACCGGGTGGTCGTCCTGCCGCCCGACCTCCCCGCCGCCGAGGTGAAGGCGCGCCTCCAGCGGGACGGGGCCGACACCGTGGTGATGCTCGAAGGGTCCATGCCCGACGTCCTGGCCGGCGCGGCCGCCGCTGCCGCCGGTCACGTGGTCCACCTCTCCAGCGCCACCGTGTACGGCGCCTGGCCCGACAACCCCGTGCCCCTTCCCGAGGACGCGGCCAGCCGTCCCAACCCCGGCTTCGCCTTCGCCGCGGCCAAGGCCGAGGAGGAGCGCCAGCTCGCGGAGTGGAAGGACGATCACCCGGGTGCCACGGCCGCCGTGCTGCGCGCCGCCGTCACCCTGGGCGAGGACGACGCCGACGGTTTGGCCCGCGCCCTCACCGGCGTGACCGGGCTGCGATCGGTGGAGTCGTCCCGGCCCGTGCAGGTCCTGGCCGAGGACGACCTGGCCAGCGCCCTGGTCCTGGTCGCCGTGCAGCGGTTGGACGGCGTGTTCAACGTCGCCCCCGACGGATGGGTGCCGGACGAGACCGTTCGCGCCCTGGTGGGCGGACCGGCCCGGCTGCCCGTGTCGGAGCGCATCGCCCGCCCCCTGCGAGCTCTGGGCCGCACCTGGCCGGGCATCGAGCCCTACACCCGGCACCCGTGGGTCGTGGCCAACGACCGCCTGCGGGCCGCGGGATGGGCGCCCGCCCACACCAACGAAGAAGCGTTCGTGGACGGCGCCGGGCGGCGCTGGCCCGAGCTGTCGCCCAAGCGGCGCCAAGAGGTGGCACTGGCCGGCACCGTGGTGGCGGCCGCCACCGTGGTCGCCACCGTGGCGGCGCTGGTGCGCCGGGCCCGCCGCCCTTAGAGCTTGGCCGGCCGCTCTGCCAGCGTGACCTTCACCATCTGCTCCTTGCCGTCGCGCAGCAGCTTCAGCGTCACCGCCTGCCCCGGCCGGTAGTTCCGGAGCACCAGCTTCAGGGCGCTCATCGACACCACCTTCATCCCGTCGATGGCGGTGACGATGTCCCGGGGCTTGATGCCGGCCGTGTCCGCCGGGCTGCTGTCGTGCACCTGTTGCACGAGTGCGCCGCCCTCCAGGTTCATGGACTTGGCCGTGGCCGCGTCGAGGTCGTCGCCGTCGACGCCGAGCCACACGTACACGACCTTGCCGGTGACGATCAGCTGGTTGGCAACGTCACGCGCCACGTCGATGGGCGTGGCGTAGCTCTTGCCGTCGAGGGTGACGGTGACGCCCACCACGGCGCCGTTGCCGTCGACCAAGGGACCGCCCTCGCTGGCGGCGTCGACCTTGGCGTCGGTCTGGATCATGTCCAGGAGCAGGGGCGTGTCCTTGGTCTGCACCTGCCGGCCGGTGCCGCTGATGACGCCGACCGACACCGACGGCGGCATGCCCAGGGCGATGGTGGTGAGGCCGACCTGCAGGCTGGTGGCCGTGCCCAGCGCCGCGGGCGTGACGTTGTCGACGTCGATCTTCAGGACGGCGATGGCGGTGTCGGGGTCGGTGCCCACCAGCCCGGCCGTGTGGTTGGTGCCGTCGGCCATGGTGACGTTGATGTGGCGGGCGTCCTGCAGCCCTTGGGCGGTGGTGAGGATGAAGCCGTCGCTGCGGAAGAGGAAGCCCGAGCACGACCACTGGCCCGAGCCGCTGTCGAGCTTGACCTGGACGAGGGTGGGGCGCAGGCGGCTGGCGATGCGCACGATCTGGTCGCCCTGGGTCGACGCGGGCGAGAGGGCGTCGACGGGGACGACGGCGGTGCGCTCGGTGGACCGCACGGGGATCTTGCGGGTGCGGAAACCCCCGACCGCCGTCACCATGCCGATGACGAGGAGGGCGCCGATGGCACCCGACAGGAAGGCGCTGGGCCACACCCGGGCCCGGCCGCCCGGGGGCGGTGAGAAGAGGCCGGGCAACCCGTGGTCGGCCACCTCCGACGGGTGGCGCCACAGGCGATCGTCGGGGGGGAGGAGCGGGCGCTCGGGCTCGTCGTCGCCGAGCGAATCGTCCAGCTCCATGGTCGCGAGGATAACGACGGGGCCTCTTTCGCTGGCATCGGGGGGTGTCCGCCGTAGCATGAAGGGCTGTGGAAAGCGCGCGTGCCCCGGACGGGGGCCACGATTGGCTCGGTCTCACCACCGAGCCACTGCCCTTCGCAGTGGTGGGCGAGTGGGCCGTGCTGCCATCCTGCGGGGCTGTCGTGGTCTTCGCCGGCACCGTCCGTGACCACGCCGAGGGCCGGCCCGGTGTCACCGGTCTGGCCTACGAGGCCTACGTCGAGCAGGTCGAACCCAAGCTCGCCGCCGTGGCCGCCGCCGCCCGCCGGTGCTGGCCCCTGCTCGGGCGCATCGCCCTGCTGCACCGGATCGGCCCGCTGGAGCTGACCGACGTGGCCGTGCTCGTGGCCGTGTCCGCACCCCACCGGCCCGAGGCGTTCGAGGCCGCCCGCTGGTGCATCGACACCATCAAGGCCGACGTGCCCATCTGGAAGCAGGAGACCTGGTCGGAGGGCGTGGCCTGGGGGCTCACGGATGCCGAGTGCGGGACAGAGGTACGGCGGTGACGAGCCTGCTGTACCTCCTCATCGCCGTCGTGCTGTCCGCGCTCGGCTCGCTCATCCTGTGGTTGCGGCACCGGCGGCCCACCTCGCTGGAGTCGGGCATCGACTCGTTCTCCCGGGAGCTCAAGGCGCTGGCCCCCGAGCGCCGGGACCGGGAAGCCAATGGCTAGAGACCTCGCCATCGACCTGGGCACGGCCAACACCCTGGTGTACGCCAAGGGCCAAGGCATCGTTCTGAACGAACCGACGGTCATCGCCCTCAACATCCAGACGCAGGACGTGCTGGCGATGGGCCACGAGGCCTGGCAGATGATCGGGCGAACGCCCGGATACATCCAGGCCGTGCGCCCGTTGCGCAAGGGCGCCATCACCGACTTCGACATCACCCAGCGCATGATCCGGCTGTTGCTCAAGCGGGCGGGCGTGTCGCGGTTCAACCGGCCCCGCGTGGTGATCTGCGTGCCCTCGGCCATCACCGAGGTGGAGCGGCGGGCGGTGGAGGAGGCGGCCCGGCGGGCGGGCGCGGCCGACGCCCAGCTCATCGGCCAGCCCATGGCCGCGGCCATCGGCGCCGGGCTCCCCATCCACGAACCGCTGGGCAACATGGTCGTGGACGTGGGTGGTGGCACGTCGGAGACCGCCGTCATCTCGCTGGGCGGCATCGTCGCCCTGCAGGCCATCCGGGTGGGCAGCTTCGACATCGACGCCGCCATCCAGACGTACGTGCGCCGGGAGTACGGCATCGCCATCGGCGAGCGCACGGCCGAGGAGATCAAGGTCGCCATCGGCAGCGCCTACGCCATGGTCGACGAGGTGAAGGCCGAGGTGCGGGGGCGCGACCTCATGTCGGGCCTGCCCAAGACGGTGATCCTGTCGCCCGAGGAGGTGCGCGAGGCGGTGGACGAACAGGTGTCGGCCATCGTCGACTCGGTGGTGCAGTGCCTGGGCCTGGCCCCCCCCGAGCTGGCCCAGGACCTCATCGTGCAGGGCATCCATCTGGTCGGCGGCGGCGGCATGTTGCGCGGGCTCGACCGCCGGCTGGCGGAGGAGACGGCCATTCCCGTGCACCTGGTCGACGCGCCCTTGGAGTGCGTGGTGCTCGGCGCCGGCCGCGTGATCGAGGCCTACGACTCCCTCAAGGTCATGTTCATGGGCGCCAACAGGTAAGCGTTCGCCCTCACTCGCTTCGCCCAGTTCGGGCGAGTTGTGCGGAGTTCGGGGCCGGCGGCGGAGCCGTATCGACCCTTCGCCCTGAAGATCTTCCCGTCGAGGGCGACCGGCACGGCCTTGACAGCCGTGCTACGAATTGCGACCACATGACGAGCATCTCGCCCGCCAGCCAGCCGGTTCTCTCGGTTCGTGGCGTGGAGGTGGTGTACAGCGACGTCATCCTCGTGCTGCGGGGCGTGAGCCTCGATGTACCCGAAGGATCGATCGTTGCCCTCCTCGGCGCCAACGGTGCGGGCAAGACCACGCTCCTACGGGCGGTGACCGGGCTCCTCCGGATGCACCGGGGTGCCATCACCAAGGGGACCATCTCGCTGAACGGTGCATCGATCGCCGGCGCCGATCCGGCGGCCATCGTGCGCCAGGGCGTGAGCCAGGTGATGGAGGGCAGGCGCATCTTCGCCGAGCTCACGGTGGACGAGAACCTCAAGGCGGGCGGGTTCAGCCGGCGGGATAAGGCCGAATTACGCCAGTCGTACGAACGGGTGATGGGCCTGTTCCCCAAGCTGGCCGAACGCCGCCGCTCGACGGCGGGCTACCTGTCGGGCGGCGAGCAACAGATGCTCGCCATCGGCCGGGCCCTGATGCAGTCGCCCCGCCTGCTGTTGCTGGACGAGCCGTCGCTCGGGTTGGCGCCGTTGATCGTCGAGCAGATCCGCCAGATCGTCGCCGACATCAACGCCCAGGGGACGAGCGTCCTCCTCGTGGAGCAGAACGCGACCATGGCGCTGTCCATCGCCGACTACGGCTACGTGATGGAGAACGGCCGGGTGGTGAAGGACGGCCCGGGCACCGAGTTGCTGGAGGACAAGGACATCCAGGAGTTCTACCTGGGCGTGGGCGAAGCCGGTCGCAAATCCTTCCGGGACGTGAAGAGCTATCGCCGGCGGAAGCGGTGGAGCTCGTGACCGGCGGGACGGGCGGGACCGAGCCGCTGCTCACGGTCGAGCACGTCTCCCTCCGGTTCGGTGGCGTCACCGCCCTGGCCGATGTGAGCTTCGACGTGCTGCCCGGCGAGTTGTTCGCGGTGATCGGCCCCAACGGCGCGGGCAAGACGTCGATCTTCAACTGCCTGTCCGCCGTGTACCGGCCGCAGGAGGGGCGCATCCGCTTCGAGGGCGTGGACCTCATCGGCAAGCGCCCGGTGGCCACGGCCAAGCTCGGCCTCGGTCGCACGTTCCAGAACCTCGGGCTGTTCATGAACCTCGACGTGGTCGACAACCTCATGCTCGGCCGCCACCACCTCATGCGGACGGGGTTCACGGCCGGCGCCCTGTGGCTGGGTCGAGCCAAGGCCGAGGAGATCGAGCACCGGCGCCGGTGCGAGGAGATCATCGAGCTGTTGGAGCTGGAGCCCTACCGCCACGCCCACGTGGGCTCGCTGCCGTATGGCATCAAGAAGCGCATCGAGTTGGGGCGGGTGTTGGCCATGGAGCCGAAGCTGCTGCTGCTGGACGAGCCGGTGGCGGGCATGAACCTCGAGGAGACCGAGGACATGGCCCGCTACATCCTCGAGGTCAGGAGCGAGCTGGACCTGGCCATGATCCTGGTGGAGCACGACATGCACATGGTGATGGACATCGCCGACCGGGTGATGGTGCTCGACTTCGGCCAGGTCATCGCCACCGGGTTGCCGGAGGCCGTGCAGGCCGACCCAAAGGTGATCGAGGCATACCTCGGGCAGGCCTCGTGACCGCCCTGGACGATCGCCCCGAGACCCGACCCACGGCCGGCGCGGCGGCGTCGCTTCCCGCCGAGCTCCTGGTCCAGGCCGCGGCCCGGCCCAAGGACGTGGCCCTGCGCAAGAAGGACCTGGGTCGGTGGAAGCAGTACACATGGGACGAGTACGCCACCCGCGCCGCCCGGGTGGGCCTGGGGCTGCTGGAGTTGGGCGTGCAGCCGGGCGATCGCGTGGCCGTCCACAGCGAGAACCGGCCGGCGTGGCTGCTCACCGACCTCGGTGCCCAGGGCATCGGTGCCGTCACCGTCGGCATCTACCCCACCAGCCCGGCGGCCGAGGTCGAGTACCTCCTGGGCCACTCCGAGTCGGTGGTGGTCGTGGTCGAGGACGAGGAGCAGTTCGACAAGACGTGGGCCGTGCGCTCGAAGCTGCCCGCCCTGCGCAAGATCGTCGTGATCGATACGCGCGGCATCCGCGACCTCGACGACCCCATGGTCATGACCTTCGCCGACCTCGAGGCGCTGGGCGCCCAGCGGGACATGGCCGAGTACCGCCGGCGCGTCACCGCCATCGACCCGGCGACGGCGGCCGTCATGGTCTACACGTCCGGTACCACCGGCCCGCCCAAGGGGGCGCTGCTGAGCCACGCCAACCTGGTGGCCGCCGGGCAGGCGTTCGTCGACGCCTTCGGTGCTCGCCAGGACGACGAGGTGCTGTCGTACCTCCCGCTGTGCCACATCGCCGAGCGGGTGGGATCGACGGTCGACGCCCTGCAGGCC
>DASRGI010000042.1:0-3731 GCA_035651095.1 Acidimicrobiales bacterium
GCACGGCTACGAGCTGAAGAAGCGGCTGGGCGAGACGCTCGGCCCGCTCTCCAGCGTGTCGTTCGGCTCGCTGTACCCGGCGCTCAACCGCCTGGAGGCGGCCGGGGCCGTCAAGGCGGTCGACGCCCACGAGCTGCCAGCCAGCGCCCCCGCCATCCCGATGACCGGTTCGCTCGGCGGTGAGCTGGCGGCCTTCCGGGCCAAGCGGGTCGCCACCAGGGGGAGCCGGGGCAAGAAGGTCTACGGCATCACCGAGCGGGGTGAGGCCCTGTTCGAGGAGCTGCTCGTCACCGAGTCGCAGTCGGGTGACGACGAGCGGGCCTTCAATCTCAAGCTGGCCTTCGCCCGGTACCTGCCGCCCGACGCCCGCCTGGGGCTGCTCGAGCGGCGCCGGGCCCATCTGGTCGAGCGGTTGGCCCGGGCCCGCAGCACGGTCCGAGCCAGCCGGGAACGGCTCGACAACTACACCCGCTCCCTCATGGAGCACAGCACGGAGACCACCGAGCGCGACATCTCGTGGCTCGACCAACTGATCCAAGCCGAACGGCAGGAGGAGCAATGAGCAACAAGGTCCGGGTGGCGATCGCCGGTGTGGGCAACTGCGCCAGCTCGCTGGTCCAGGGTGTCGAGTACTACCGCAACGCCGATCCTTCGGAGCGCGTGCCCGGCCTCATGCACGTGAACCTGGGCGGCTACCACGTGGGCGACGTCGAGTTCGTCGCCGCCTTCGACGTGGACGCGGCCAAGGTCGGCCTCGACCTGGGCAAGGCGGTGTTCGCCGGCCTCAACAACACCATCAAGTTCGCCGAGGTCCCCGACCTCGGGGTCACCGTCCTGCGGGGCCCGACCTTCGACGGCTTCGGCGAGTACTACCGCCAGGAGGCCGAGGAATCGCCGGCCGAGCCGGTCGACGTGGCCGAGGAGCTGCGTAAGGCCAAGGTCGACGTGCTGGTGTCGTACCTCCCCGTCGGTTCCGAGGTGGCCCAGAAGCACTACGCCCAGGCCTGCCTGGACGCGGGCGTGGGCTTCGTGAACGCCATCCCCGTCTTCATCGCCAGCGACCCCGAGTGGGCAGCCAAGTTCGAGGCCGCCGGCCTGCCCATCGTGGGCGACGACATCAAGAGCCAGGTGGGCGCCACCATCACCCACCGCACCCTGGCCCGCCTGTTCGAGGACCGGGGCACCACCATCGACCACACGTACCAGCTGAACTTCGGCGGGAACATGGACTTCATGAACATGCTGGAGCGGTCCCGGCTGAAGTCCAAGAAGATCTCGAAGACGCAGTCGGTCACCAGCCAGATCGACGAGGGGATCAGTGACCGCGACGTGCACATCGGTCCGTCGGACCACGTGCCCTGGCTGGAGGACCGCAAGTGGGCCTACATCCGGCTGGAAGGCCGCAACTTCGGTGACGTTCCCCTGAACATCGAGCTCAAGCTCGAAGTGCACGACTCGCCCAACTCGGCGGGCGTGATCATCGACGCCGTGCGCTGCGCCAAGCTGGCCCTCGACCGGGGGATCGGCGGGCCGCTGGCCGGGCCGTCGGCCTACTTCATGAAGTCGCCGGCCGTGCAGTACCGGGACGAGGACGCCCGCCAGATGGTGGAGGACTTCGCCGCCGGGAGGTAGTTCCCAGGTGAGCGAGCGCCCGTTGCCAGCTGGCTCTCAGCGGGCGCTCACATCCCTCCAATGGTCGGCGCGGTCCACTTGCTCGCGCCATGCGCGCGTCACGACTCACCACTGCTGTGACCGTCCTCGTCCTGGTCGCCGGCGCGGCCTGCGGCGGGGGCGGGACCAAGACGGCCGCCACGACCACCACGACCACCACGTCGACCACCGCCTCTCGGGGTGCGGCCATGCAAGCGTTCCGCGACTGCATGGCCGCCCATGGCGTGCAGCTGCCCGCCCGCCAGCCCCGGACCAGCACGAGCACGACCGCGGGCGGCGCCCCGCCCACCAGTGACGGCGGGCGCCGGGGCGGCGGCTTCTCGACGCCCCCGCCCGGTGTCGACCCCGCCACCTTCCAGGCCGCCATGCAGGCCTGCGCCAGCACGCTCCCGGCGGGCGGCTTCGGGGGCGGCAACGGCAACAACGCCCAGTTCCGCTCGGCCTTCGTCGCCTACGTCACCTGCCTGAAGAACCACGGCGTCCAGACCGGTGACCCCAGTCAGGGCCGGCAGGCGCTGGCCAACGTGGACCGCACCACCCCGGCCTTCAAGGCCGCTGACCAAGCCTGCCGGTCCCTGCTCCCTGCGCCGACCACGTCCACCACGGCCGCGTAGCCAGGAGGAGCAGCGATGTCGAGGATGAAGTGGCTCAACGTGGCCCTGGCCACCGGTGTCATCGCCGCCGGGGCGACCGGGGTGGCGGCCATCGGCAACCCCACCACGGCCAAGGCCACCGTGCGCACGTCGCCGGTGCAACGGGGGGAGGTGCAGGCCACGGTCACGGCCACCGGCAACGTGGCCTCCCAGGACACCCTGGCCCTCAACTTCACCAGCAGCGGGCGGGTATCCGAGATCGACGTGAAGACGGGCGACCACGTGACCGCCGGCCAGGTGCTGGCCAAGTTGGACGACACCACCCAGCGAGCCGCGTTGGTGTCGGCCCAGGCCAACCTGGTGGCCGCCCAGGGTCGCCTCGACCAGGTGCAGCACCCGCTCAGTGCCGCCCAGGCCGCGGCCAACCGGGCGTCGGCCGACCAGGCGGCCGCGTCCGTGGCCAACGCCCAGATGGCCCTGGACGACGAGCAGCGCATGCTCGCGGCCAACGCCACCGGGTACCAGGCCGCCGTCGACAACGCCCAGGCACAGCTGAACACCGACCAGGCACAGCAGCAGAGCGACCAGAACCGCCTCCAGCAGGACCAGAGCGCCGGCAACTCCAGCGCGGCGGCGAGCGACCAGGACAAGGTCAACGCCGACAACCAGGCCGTCACCAAGGACCAGGCCGCCCTGAACAACGCCAAGGCCGCCCAGGCCCAGGGCTTGGCCCACGACCAGCAGTCCCTCGATCAGGCCAAGGCATCGTTGGTGTCGGCCCAGAAGGCGCAGGCCGTCACCATCGCCAACAACAACCTGAAGGCCGCACCCCCGCTGCCCGGCGACCTGGCCACCGACCAGGCCGCCGTCGCCTCGGCTCAGGCGTCGCTGACCTCGGCCCAGCAGACGGAGGAGGGCACCACCCTCACCGCCCCGGTGGACGGTACCGTCGGCACTGTCAACGGCACGGTGGGCCAGGCTGTGAGCGGGGGCGGCTCGTCGGTGGCGTCGACGACCGGGTCGACCTCGTCGTCCACGGGCACGGCATCGTCCGCCTCGGGCTCCAGCTCGGGCTCCAGCTCCGGCTTTCTCGCCCTCGTGGACCTGGGCGGCCTCCAGGTGAAGGCCGGGTTCAGCGAGACCGACGCCTCCCGGCTGAAGGACGGCCAGCCCGCCACCCTTTCGTTCAACGCCCTGCCCAACGAGCAGGTGGCCGGGCACATCGTGGCTATCGACGACCTGGCCACGGTGGTCAGCAACGTGGTGACCTACAACGTCACCATCGCCCTGGACAACCCGACCACCGACGTGAAGCCGGGCATGTCGGCCAGCGTCGCCGTGGTGGTGGCCAAGGCCGACAACGTGCTGCACGTGCCCACCGCGGCCCTCCGGGGTGCGTCGACCTCCGGCACCGTGACCGTCATGCGAAACGGCGCCCAGGTGCCCGTGCCCGTGGCCGTGGGCCTG
>DASRGI010000043.1:0-9651 GCA_035651095.1 Acidimicrobiales bacterium
TGTAGCTGAGCGTCCCCACCAGGGCGAGGAGGATGAAGGTGATCCACAGCTCGGGCACGTTGCGCACGTACCGCAGGCCCTCCCGCACCTGGCCCTTGCCCCGCGGCGTCGCCGGTGTCTTGCGCAGCTCGTCCGGCCGCATCATGCGAAGGGCGAGGAGAACGGCGAGGTACGACAGGGCGTCGATGGTGAACGCCCACCCGAACCCAAGGGTCACCACCAGCAGGCCGGCCAGGGCGGGGCCGAAGATGCGCGACGCGTTGACCAGCGCGCTGTAGAGGGTGACGGCGTTGGTCACGTCCTCGGGCGGCACCATCTCGGTGACGAAGGACCGCCGCACTGGATTGTCGAACGCCAGCATGCAGCCGCCGGCCAGGGCGACGAGGTACAGCGCCAGCACCGGCGGCCGGTGCATGAACGCCAGCGCCGCCAGCGCGAGCGACTGGAGCATCTCCAGCGACTGGGTGACCTTCAGCAGCTTGAGCTTGTCGGACCGGTCGGCCACCACCCCGGCGAAGGGGGACAGCAGCAGGATGGGCCCGAATTGGCAGGCGGTGAGGAGGCCGACAGCCAGCCCGCTGTGGGTGCGGTGCAGGATCAGCAGGACGAGGGCGACCATGGTCAGCCAGTTGCCCGAGTTCGAGATCAGTTGCCCGATGAAGAACAGGCGGAAGTTCCGGTGTTGCAACGAGCGGAACGTGGCACCTGCGACCCGTCGAGTTCGTGCCGTCACCGCCATGCCGTCTGTTCTATGCGCGCGTGGTCAGGCGATGGAAAGCGACGGCCGCGGCGGTGGCCACGTTCAAGGAGTCGACGCCCGGCGCCAGGGGGATGCGCACTCGCCGGTCAGCCCCGGCCAGGGTTCCGGGCCGCAGGCCGGGTCCCTCGGCGCCGAGCAGCAGGGCGAGACGCGCATCCGGGCCCACTGAGGCGGCGAACGCGTCGATGGGCTCGGCGTCGGCGGCGGGAGTGAGGGCCACCGTCATGAACCCGGCGGCCGCAACCGCCGCCAAGCCAACCGTGCCCTCCAACGGCGTGAAGGGCACGTGCAGCACATGTCCCAGCGACACCCGCACCGACCGCCGGTACAGCGGGTCGCAGCAGTCGGGCGACAGGAGCACGGCCCGCACGCCGAAGGCGGCGGCGTTGCGGAACAAGGCGCCCATGTTCTCCAGGTCGTTGATGCCCTCGAGCACGGCCACCAACGAGCCTGCACCGGCGAGCACGGACGCCACCGATGGCAGCGGCAGCCGGTCGGCCGACGCCAGCACGCCGCGGTGGATGTCGAACCCGGCGATCTGGTTCAAAACGGCCTGCTCGGCGACCAACAAGGGGACGCCTGGGAACTGCCCAGCCCGGGACGGCGTGACCAGCACCGACCGCACCGGGTACGCGGACGCCAGCAGCTGTTCCACGGCCAGCAGCCCTTCGGCCACGAACACCCCAGGGGGACGTTCCCGGTCCCGGAGGGCGGCGAAGTCGGCGACACGGGGATCGCCGGGGTCGGAGATGAGCGTTGCCATGGTTTCCGGTAGTCTGATCCTTTCGTCTGCACGGCCAACGTCGTCCGGGGCAGGACCAGAACCCACCAATTCACCGCCCGAGGATGACGATGTCGCATCTCCCTGCGCCCCAGGGCCTCTACGAGCCCGCGTTCGAGCATGACGCATGTGGCGTCTCCTTCGTCGTGGACATGCACGGACGACGGAGCAACGCCATCGTGGCCCGTGGCATCAACGCCCTCTGCAACCTGGAGCACCGAGGTGCATCCGGCAGCGAGGTGAACACCGGCGACGGCGCCGGCATCCTCATCCAGATGCCCGACCGCTTCCTGCGAGCGGTCGCCAGCTTCGAGCTGCCGGCTGAGGGCTCCTACGCCATGGGCACCGCCTTCCTGCCCGGCCCCGGCACCGGCGACCCCGGCGCCGCGGCCGCGGCCCAGCGGGTGATCGAGAAGATCGTCGACAGCGAGAGCCTCGTGGTCCTCGGTTGGCGGGACGTGCCCGTGGACGACTCCATGATCGGCTCGACGGCCAAGGCCGTGGAGCCCACGTTCAAGCAGCTGTTCGTGGCCGGCCCGGAAGCAGCCGCCATCAGCGGCATCGAGCTCGAGCGCCGGGCCTTCATCCTCCGCAAGCGCATCGAGCACGAGGTCGTGGGCGTCTACTTCCCGAGCCTCTCCACGCGCACCCTCGTCTACAAGGGCATGCTCACCACCCCGCAGCTGTCCGCCTTCTTCCCCGACCTCACCGACGAACGGGTGGAGAGCGCGCTGGCCCTCGTGCACTCCCGCTTCTCCACCAACACGTTCCCGTCCTGGCCCCTCGCCCACCCCTACCGCTACATCGCCCACAACGGCGAGATCAACACGCTCCAGGGCAACCGCAACTGGATGCGGGCGCGCGAGGCGCTGCTGCAGAGCGACGTCCTGCCCGGCGACATCGAACGCGTCTTCCCCATCTGCACGCCCGGCGCCAGCGACAGCGCGTCGTTCGACGAGGCCCTCGAACTGCTGCACCTGGCCGGCCGGTCGCTGCCCCACGCCGTGCTGATGATGATCCCGGAGGCGTGGGAGAACCACACCTCCATGTCGCCCGAGAAGCGGGCCTTCTACCAGTTCCACGCCTCGCTCATGGAGCCGTGGGACGGTCCCGCGTCGGTGGCCTTCACGGACGGCACCGTGATCGGCGCCGTGCTCGACCGCAACGGCCTGCGCCCGTCGCGCTACTGGGTCACGAGCGACGGCTTGGTGATCATGGCGTCGGAGGTGGGCGTGCTCGACGTCGACCCGGCCACCGTCGTGCAGAAGGGCCGCCTCCAGCCGGGGAAGATGTTTCTGGTCGACACCGCCCAGGGCCGCATCATCGACGATGAGGAGATCAAGACCGAGCTGGCCGCGGCCCAGCCCTACGCCGACTGGCTGCACCGGGGCCTCGTGCACCTCGAGGACCTGCCCGTGCGCGACATGCTCACGCCGGTGCACGCGTCGGTGGTCAAGCACCAGCGCCTGTTCGGGTACACCACCGAGGAGCTGAAGATCATCCTCGCTCCCATGGCCCGTACCGGCGCCGAGCCCATCGGGTCCATGGGCACCGACACGCCCGTGGCCGTGCTCAGCGCCAGGCCTCGCCTGCTGTTCGACTACTTCACCCAGCTGTTCGCCCAGGTCACCAACCCGCCCCTTGACGCCATCCGTGAGGAGCTGGTCACCTCGCTGTCGGCCACCGTCGGGCCCGAGAGCAACCTGCTGCAGCCGTCGGCCGGCTCGTGCCGCCAGATCGTCCTGCCCTTCCCGATCATCGACAACGACGAGCTGGCCAAGCTGCTCTACATCAACGAGCGGGGCGAGACGCCGGGCTTTCGCGCTTTCGCCATTGACGGCCTGTACCCGGTGGCTGGTGGGGGCGAGGCCATGCGGGACGCCATCGAGCGCATCCGCTCCGAGGTGAGCGACGCCATCGCCGGCGGCGCCAACATCATCATTCTCTCGGACCGCAACAGCTCGGCCGAGTTGGCGCCCATCCCGTCGCTGCTGCTCACGTCGGCCGTGCACCACCACCTCATCCGCGAGAAGTCACGCACGCGCGTCGGCCTGGTGGTCGAAGCGGGCGACGCCCGCGAGGTGCACCACATGGCCCTGCTCGTCGGGTTCGGTGCCGCCGCCGTCAACCCGTACCTGGTGTTCGAGACCATCGAGGACCTCATCGCCGAGCGGGTCATCGAGGGCATCGACAAGCGCAAGGCCATCCGCAACTTCATCAAGGCCGCGGGCAAGGGCGTGCTCAAGGTCATGTCCAAGATGGGCATCTCCACGGTGGCGTCGTATACGGGCGCGCAGGTGTTCGAGGCCATCGGCCTGTCGCAGTTGCTGGTGGACGAGTACTTCAGCGGGACCGTCAGCCGCCTCGGCGGTGTGGACCTCGACGTGCTCGCCGCTGAGGTGGCCGCCCGCCACCACAAGGCCTACCCGGAGCGCCCGGCCGAACTGGCCCACCGCGACCTCGAGGTGGGCGGTGAGTACCAGTGGCGTCGCGAGGGCGAGTACCACCTGTTCAACCCCGAGACCGTGTTCCGGCTCCAGCACGCCACCCGCACCAAGCGCTACGAGATCTTCAAGGAGTACACGTCCCTGGTCGACCAGCAGTCGGCGCAGCTGGCCACCCTACGCGGCCTCTTCAAGCTCAAGACGGGCGAGCGCCCGGCCGTGCCCATCGACGAGGTGGAGTCGGTCGAGTCCATCGTCAAGCGCTTCTCGACGGGGGCGATGTCGTACGGCTCCATCTCCAAGGAGGCCCACGAGACGCTGGCCATCGCCATGAACCGCATCGGTGCCCGGTCCAACACGGGCGAGGGCGGCGAGGACGCCGATCGTTTCGTGGCCGACGAGAACGGCGACCTCCGCCGCAGCGCCATCAAGCAGGTGGCGTCCGGCCGCTTCGGCGTCACCAGCGAGTACCTGGTCAACGCCGACGACCTCCAGATCAAGATGGCCCAGGGCGCCAAGCCGGGCGAGGGCGGCCAGCTCCCCGGCCACAAGGTGTACCCGTGGATCGCCCGCACCCGGCACTCGACGCCCGGCGTGGGCCTCATCTCGCCGCCGCCCCACCACGACATCTACTCCATCGAGGACCTGGCCCAGCTCATCCACGACCTCAAGAACTCCAACCCGCGCGCCCGGGTGCACGTGAAGCTGGTGGCCGAGGTCGGGGTGGGCACGGTGGCCGCGGGCGTGTCCAAGGCCCACGCCGACGTGGTGCTCATCTCCGGGCACGACGGTGGCACCGGCGCCTCGCCCCTCACGTCGCTGAAGCACGCCGGCGCGCCGTGGGAGCTGGGCCTGGCCGAGACCCAGCAGACGTTGCTGCTGAACGGCTTGCGCGACCGCATCGTCGTCCAGGTCGACGGGCAGCTGAAGACGGGCCGGGACGTGGTGATCGCCGCCCTGCTCGGTGCCGAGGAGTTCGGCTTCGCCACCGCCCCGCTCGTGGTCAGTGGCTGCATCATGATGCGCGTCTGCCACCTGGACACCTGCCCGGTGGGCATCGCCACCCAGAACCCCGAGCTGCGCAAGCGCTTCACCGGCAAGCCCGAGTTCGTGGTCACGTTCTTCGAGTACATCGCCGAGGAAGTGCGCGAGCTGCTGGCCGAGCTCGGGTTCCGTTCGCTCGAGGAGGCCATCGGCCAGGCCGAGCTGCTCGACACGGCTGACGCCATCGACCACTGGAAGGCGAGCGGGCTCGACCTGTCGCCCATCCTCCACGTGCCCGAGGTGGCGACGGCCAGCGGCGCAGCCCGGCACCAGGTCACCACCCAGGACCACGGCCTCGACCGGGCCCTCGACAACACGCTGATCGAGCTGGCTCAGCCCGCCCTGGAGTGGGCCGATCAGGTCGACGCCTCGCTTCCCATCCGCAACGTCAACCGCACGGTGGGCACCATGCTCGGCTCCGAGCTCACCCGCCGGTACGGCGGCGACGGCCTGCCCGACGACACCATCACGTTCCGGTTCACGGGCTCGGCCGGGCAGAGCTTCGGGGCCTTCCTGCCCCGCGGCATCACGCTGCGGCTGGAGGGCGACGCCAACGACTACGTGGGCAAGGGTCTCTCCGGCGGTCGGCTCGTGCTGCGGCCTCCGGCCGAGACGGCCGAGGGCTTCGTGGCCGAGGAGAACGTCATCGCCGGCAATGTCATCCTCTACGGCGCCACCGGCGGCGAGGCGTTCCTGCGGGGCGTGGTGGGGGAGCGCTTCGGCGTGCGGAACTCCGGAGCCACCGCGGTGGTCGAGGGCGTGGGCGACCACGGGTGCGAGTACATGACCGGCGGTGCCGTGGTGGTGCTCGGGCCCACCGGCCGCAACTTCGGCGCCGGCATGTCGGGCGGCGTGGCCTACGTCTACGACCCCTCCGACACGTTCCCGCTGCGCCTCAACAACGAGATGGTCGACATCGACCCGATCGAGGTGGAGGATGCCGAGTGGTTGCGGGCCACCGTCCGCAAGCACCACGCGGAGACCGGGTCGGCCGTGGCCGAACGGCTGCTCGGGCGCTGGCACGAGGAGATCCGCAACTTCTCGAAGGTCATGCCCAAGGACTACAAGCGGGTGCTGGAAGCGGCCCGCGATGCCGAGGAACGAGGTTTGTCCGTGGACGAGGCGATCATGGTGGCCGCTCGTGGCTAGGGCCTATCGCTGCGAAAGCGGAGCTTTCGCAGCGAGTTCGGTTGTGCTCCGGTCGACCGGCAGAGCCGGATCGACCGCCGCGCTGAAAAGCTTGCTGGCTCGCCGTCGAACCGAAGGTTCGACGAGCTCGCACCTGGCGTTTGAAAGGGTCTTGTCGTGGGTGATGTGAGCGGGTTCCTCAAGCACGGGCGCCAGACGCCCACCCGCCGGCCCGTGCCCGTGCGGCTGCGGGACTGGAACGAGGTCTACGAGCCCTTCCCCCAGGACACCCTGCGCGCCCAGGCATCGCGCTGCATGGACTGCGGCATCCCCTTCTGCAACAACGGCTGCCCGCTGGGCAACCTCATCCCCGACTGGAACGACCTCGTCTACCGGGACCAGTGGCGCACGGCCATCGAGCGCCTGCACGCCACCAACAACTTCCCCGAATTCACCGGCCGCCTGTGCCCGGCACCCTGCGAAGCGGCGTGCGTGCTCGGCATCAACCAGGATCCGGTCACCATCAAGCAGGTCGAGGTCGAGATCATCGAGCGGGCGTGGAACGAGGGTTGGGTCCAGCCCGTGGTGCCCAAGCAACACACGGGCAAGAAGGTGGCGGTGGTGGGATCGGGCCCGTCGGGCCTGGCCGCCGCCCAGCAGCTCACCCGAGCCGGGCACGAGGTCGTGGTGTTCGAGCGGGCCGACCGCATCGGCGGGCTGCTGCGCTACGGCATCCCCGAGTTCAAGATGGAGAAGCGGTTCCTCGACCGCCGGATCGCGCAGATGGAGGCCGAGGGCACCGTGTTCCGGGTGAACGCCAACGTCGGCGCCGACATCCCGGTGGCCGACCTGCAGGCCGAGTTCGACGCCATCGTGCTGGCGGGCGGGGCCACGGCGTGGCGCGACCTCCCCGTCCCCGGGCGCGAGCTCACGGGCATCTACCAGGCCATGGAGTACCTGCCCGGTTCCAACCGGGTACAGGAGGGCGACCTGGCCGTTCCGCCCATCACGGCCGAGGGCAAGCACGTCGTCATCATCGGCGGCGGCGACACGGGGGCCGACTGCCTGGGCACCGCCCACCGGCAGGGGGCGGCGTCCGTCCACCAGTTCGAGATCATGCCCCGGCCGCCCGACACCCGGGCCGATTCCACGCCATGGCCCACGTGGCCGCTCATGTTCCGCACCTCGTCCGCCCACGAGGAGGGCGGCGAGCGGGTGTTCTCGGTCAACACCGAGTGCTTCCTGGGCGACGACGCCGGGAACGTGCGGGCCTTGCGGGCCCACGAGGTGCAGATGGTCGACGGCCGCTTCGAGGAGATCGAGGGGACCGCCTTCGAGCTCCCGTGCGAGCTGGTCCTCCTCGCCATGGGCTTCGTCGGCCCTGACAAGGGCGGCCTGCTCGAGCAGCTGGGCGTCGACCTCACGCCCCGGGGCAACGTGGCCCGGGACAAGGCGTGGGCCACCAACGTCGAGGGCGTGTTCGTGGCCGGGGACATGGGCCGGGGCCAGAGCCTCATCGTGTGGGCCATCGCCGAAGGCCGCTCGGCCGCGGCGGCCGTGGACCGATGGCTCATGGGCCACACCGACCTTCCCGCACCGCTCCAGGCCACCTGACGCTCTGCCCCATGCCCGGGCGCCCGAAGTCTGGGTGCCCAGCCCAGGCGGTACCAGCAGGCGGTACTAGGACGAATGTCCGGTGCCGTTTGGACTCTCAATGAGAGCCGAGATGGCGTTCACTGGACCCATGAGCGCACGCGCCGAATGGATCCGGAAGGTGACCGAGCAGGGCCTCTCGTTCGACCTCCGGGTGATGACCGCCGTGCTGGCCGTCGGGATGGCCGGGTTGCTGCTCGGCTTCGGGTTCTAGTGGCCGGCGCCCGTCACCGGGGGGCGAGCACGCCGACCACCTCACCGATGCCAGCCGCATACGCCCACGATGGTCGGCCGGCGACGTCGGCGGGCCGGAAGCCGGGGCCGCCGAGCACGACCCGGGCTGCCAAATCTTGCGCCCCGGCCAGGAACCGCTGGGCCGGGCCCCGCCGGTAGGCGGCGACCAGCACGGCGCCGGGGGTCAGACGGCGCAGGGCCGCCTCCACCGCCGCCACCGGGGTGTCCGCCCCGAGGAACGTGACCGACCACCCGTCCTGAGCAACGAGGAGAGACGCCATCAACAATCCGATGTCATGCAGTTCGCCCTCAGGGGCGAGGGCGACACAGAGCGGCCGCCGGTTGCTCCGGAACGTGCGTAGCACCGAACTCAGCCGGCCCCGCAGGATGTGCGAGAAGGCGTGCTCGTTGGCGACCGCCCCGGGCTCGTCCCGCCACCAGCGCCCCACCTCCCGGAGAGCCGGGACCAGGACGTGCTCGATGGCGCCGGCCACGTCCTCGAACTCGAAGACGCTGCCGATCGCCCGCTGCATGGCATCGACGTCGAAGCGGCGCACGCCGTCGAGCAGGTCGCCGAGAAGTTGCCGGGCGGCGCTGTCGCCGTCAGCCCTGACCGCCGGTCGAGCCTTGTCGCCCGAGTCGCTCAGGGCGCGCCGGCGAGCTTCCCGAGCGGCGGCCGCCACCGTCCACCCGTGGGCGACGAGCAGCTGCACCCGCCGGACCCGGTCCACGTCGTCCTCCGAGTACAACCGGTGCCCGCCTGGTGTGCGGTGGGGGGTCAACAAGCCGTAGCGGTTTTCCCAGGCCCGGAGGGCGGGTACGGACACGCCCGTCCGTGCGGCGACATCCCCGATGCGCAACGAGAAACCACCCACCAACGCCGCCATGGGCGAGAACCTTACTGTTGTGTAGAGGTTTCTGTCTAGGTTTCGCTCCAGCTTTCCGGAAGCCGTGCCGATAGATGGATCATGAGCCCGATCGGCGGGAGAACCGCCGCCCCGCCGCGCCGGAGCCGGCCTCTCGTCTGGCTCGTCGCCCTGCTGAGTTCGTGCGCCATCGGCGCCGGGTCGCTCGCCGTCGTCATGGTCATGTCCGTGGCGCGCCATGTGGCCGACGCCGAGGGGGAGATCGGGGGCATCGGCGAGATGGCCACCCTGGTGGCGGAGCAGGCCAGCGACGAGCGGGGCTTCCTCCTCACCGGCGACCGCACGTTCGTGGATGCCTTCGACGCCAAGACCAAGCGCATCGTGGGCCTCCGCGACGCCCTCGGGGGAACCGTCAGCACCGACGAGCAGCGGGCCATCGACGCCGCCCTCGGCCCGTACCACCGCTACGTCGGGCTGCACCAATCGGTGGTGGAGCTGCGAGGGGCGGGGCGCACCGACGATGCCGTGGCCCTGTCCTTCGGTCCCGCGGCCAATGCCCTTCAGGACGCCCGGGCCAAGTTCGACGCGGCCCGGAAGGTCGTGGTCGAGAACTCCGACCGAGAGCTGAGCGCCGCCCACCGCGACGGCCTGCTCCTCAGCCTCGTCCTCGTGCTGCTCGGGTTCGTTCCTGGCCTGGCCGCCTTCGCCCTGTCCCGCAGCCAGCGCCGCCTGGTCATCGAG
>DASRGI010000044.1:0-2210 GCA_035651095.1 Acidimicrobiales bacterium
GGGGCCGGGGCCATCGGCGGTGTGGTCGGCGCCCGCCTCTTCCAGGCTGGCCACGACGTGGTCCTCATCGCCAGGGGCGACCACCTCGACGCCATCCAGTCCCAGGGCCTGCGCCTGGAGACGCCCGACGAGACGCTCACGGTCGAGGTCCCCGCGGTGGGCAGTGCGGCCCAGGCCGGCCTGAGGGCGGGCGACGTCGTGCTGTTGGCGGTGAAGAGCCAGGACACGGCTGCCGCCCTCGCCACATTGCCCATCGCCGTGCCCGTGGTCTGCCTGCAGAACGGCGTGGAGAACGAGCGGGTCGCGCTGCGCCTGTTCCCCGACGTGTACGGATGCTGCGTGCTGTGCCCGGCCAGCCACCTCGAGCCGGGGAGCGTGGTGGCGTACTCGTCCCCCGTCACCGGGGCGCTCGACGTGGGCCGGTATCCGGGCGGCGTCGACGAGACCGCGGTGGCGGTGGCGACGGCCTTCAGGGCGTCGACCTTCGAAAGCGTGGCCCGGCCCGACGTCATGCGCTGGAAGTACGCCAAGCTCCTCACCAACCTGGGCAACGCCGTGGAGGCGGTGTTGGGCCCGGACGCCCGGGGTGGCGCCATCGCCCAGCGGGTGCGGGAGGAGGGGGTGGCGTGCCTGCGAGCGGCGGGCGTCGACTTCGCCAGCGAGGAGGAGGACGCCGAGCGGCGCGCGTCGGTCGCCATTCGCCCCGTGGCCGGCCAGCGCCGAGGCGGCGGGTCGTCGTGGCAGAGCCTGGCCCGCGGGTCGGGGTCGATCGAGGCCGACTACCTGAACGGCGAGATCGCCCTGCTCGGGCGCATGCATGGGGTGCCCACGCCCGTCAACGCCACCGTCCAGCGCCTGGCCAACCGGGTCGCGGCCGAACGCCGGCCGCCGGGCTCGATCACCGAGGCGGCCTTGCTGGAAGCGCTGGGCCAGGCGGCCCAGGTCGACTGAAAGGCCACACCCCGCCGGTATCGTGGGTCACCTGATGTCCCCGGCCGACACCGACCACGACCACGACCTCCTCGCCGGCCTCAACCCCGTCCAGCGGGAGGCCGTCGTGCACGACAGCGGGCCCCTGCTGGTGGTGGCCGGGGCCGGTTCGGGCAAGACCCGGGTGCTCACCCACCGCATCGCCCACCTCATCCAGACCGGCGTCAGCCCCTTCGAGATCCTGGCCATCACCTTCACCAACAAGGCGGCCGACGAGATGAAGCAGCGGGTGGCCACCCTGGTCGGCCCGGTGGCCCAGAAGATGTGGGTGTCGACCTTCCACTCGGCGTGCGTGCGCATCCTGCGCCGGGAGGCCGAGCGCCTGGGGTACAAGCCGAGCTTCACGATCTACGACCAGGCCGACGCCAACCGCCTCGTCAGCTACGTGCTGCGCGACCTCAACATCGACGCCAAGCGCTTCCCACCCCGGCAGGTGCACGCCGTCATCAGCCAGGCCAAGAACGAGCTGGTCGACTTCGAGACCTACAAGGACCGGGCCAAGACGATCTACGAGCGGCGCATCGGCGATGTGTACGCCGAGTACCAGAAGCGCCTGCACGGGGCCAGCGCCATGGACTTCGACGACCTGCTGATGGTCACCGTCAACCTGCTCCAGGCTCACCCCGACGTGCTGGCCCACTACCAGACCCGGTTCAAGCACCTGCTGATCGACGAGTACCAGGACACCAACCGGGCCCAGAACGAGCTGGTCATCCTCCTGGCCAAGGAGCACCACAACATTTGCGTGGTGGGCGACTCCGACCAGAGCGTGTACCGGTTCCGGGGGGCCGACATCCGCAACATCCTCGAGTTCGAAGAGGCGTTCCCCGACGCCACCACCATCGTCCTGGAGCAGAACTACCGCTCCACCCAGACCATCCTCGACGCGGCCAACGCCGTCATCGCCAACAACGCCATGCGCAAGCCCAAGGCGCTGTGGACCGAGCAGGTGGGGGGCGAGCTCATCACCCGCTACCACGCCGAGGACGAGCACGACGAGGCCGCCTTCGTGGCCCACGAGATGACCCGCATGCACCACGACGGGCTGGCGTGGGGCGAGATGGCGATCTTCTACCGGACCAACGCCCAGAGCCGGTCGGTGGAGGAGGAGCTGGTCCGCCGCAACATCCCCTACAAGGTGGTGGGCGGCACCCGGTTCTACGACCGGCGGGAGGTCAAGGACGTGCTCGCCTATGTGAAGGCCCTCGTCAACGAGGCCG
>DASRGI010000045.1:0-9750 GCA_035651095.1 Acidimicrobiales bacterium
TCAAGGTGACGGCGGGCGAGGCGTGGGTCCACACCGAGAACCCGCTGGGGGAGATGGGCTACTACGTGGTGAGCAAGGGCGGCCTGGGGCCGTTCCGCTGCAAGATCCGCACGCCCAGCTTCAACAACATCTCGATCCTGCCCTGGCTGCTGAAGGGCGTGTTCGTGCCCGACGTCATCACCATCCTGGCGTCGCTCTACTTCATCCTCGGCGACATCGACAGATGACCCTTCGGCCTCACTCGCTTCGCTCCGTTCGGCCGAGTTCGAAGGTGCTCCAGCCGACCGGCAAAGCCGGATCGGCCTCCGCGATGATCCTTCGGCCTCACTCGCTTCGCTCCGTTCGGCCGAGTTCGAAGGTGCTCCAGCCGACCGGCAAAGCCGGATCGGCCTCCGCGCTGGGGGCTTGCTGATGCTGCTTGCCGTCGATCTCACCGCATACTGGGCCACGACCGTCCTCAAGGTCGTGGTCGTCCTCGGCCTCATCCCGGCCGGTGCCCTCATCCTCGGCTACGTCTTCCTGCTGAAGATGATGAGCTTCATGCAGAGCCGGCTCGGGCCCATGGAGGCCGGCCCCTACGGCATGTTGCAGCTCGTGGCCGACGGCGTGAAGTTCCTCCAGAAGGAGGACATCTTCCCGGAGCGGGCCGACCGCCGGGTGTTCGCGCTGGCACCAGTCGTGGTGCTCATGTCGACGTTCCTGCTGTATCTCGTCATCCCGGCCGGGCCCCGCCTCGTCGTCGAGGACCTCGATACCGGCATCTTCTTCGCCCTGGCCGTGTCGTCCTTGTCGGTGCTCGGCATCCTCATGGCCGGCTGGGCGTCGGCCAACAAGTACTCCCTCATCGGCGCTCTGCGCGCCGCCGGCCAGCTGATCGCCTACGAGCTGCCCCTGGTGCTGGCCGTGGTGGGCGTGGTCATGCAGGCCGGCACCATGAGCCTGCAGGGCATCGTCAACGCCCAGGCCCACGGGAGCATCTTTGGCGTGGACGCCATCGGCGAGCCGTTCATCTTCACGCAGTTCGTGGGCTTCATCCTGTTCGTGATGGCTGCCCAGGCCGAGCTGGCCCAGACGCCGTTCGACATGCCGGTGGCCGAATCCGAGCTGGTCGCCGGGTACATGACCGAGTACACGGGGTTCCGCTTCCTGTTCTTCTTCATGGGCGAGTTCGGCACCGCCTTCGCCCTGTCCGCTCTCGGCGCCACGCTGTTCCTGGGCGGCTGGTACTTCCCCGGTGTCCACGGGACCCTGGCCGACGTTCTCGGCCCGCTCGTCCTCGGCGCCAAGATCATGCTGGTCGCCTTCCTCATCTTCTGGGTGCGGTTCAGCTACCCCCGGTTCCGCGAGGATCAGCTGCAGGCCATCGCGTGGAAGGTCCTCATTCCCATCTCGCTCGTCAACATCCTGGTGACCGGCGTGTTGAAGGTGGTGGTCAAGTAGTGCCCGACATCCCCGGCAAGGGCCTGATCAAGGGCCTCGGCGTCACCCTGAAGACGATGTTCCAGCCCAACGTGACGGTGCAGTACCCGCACGTGAAGGAGGCGCCCCCCACCCGGGCGCGCGGCGTCATCGCCCTCAAGGAGGAGAACTGCACGGTCTGCATGCTGTGCGCGCGCAGCTGCCCGGATTGGTGCATCTACATCGAGGGCCACAAGGACAAGGCCCCGCCCCGGCGGGAGGGCGGCAAGCCCCGCACGGTGCAGAAGCTCGACCGCTTCGACATCGACTACGGGCTCTGCATGTACTGCGGCATCTGCGTCGAGGTGTGCCCGTTCGACGCCCTGTTCTGGAGCCCCGAGTACGAGTACTCGGAGGTCAAGATCGCCGACCTGCTGCACGACAAGGAGCGGCTGGGCGAGTGGATGAAGTCCGTCCCCGAGCCCCCGCCCCTCGAGGTCGGCGCCCAGGTGGGTAAGAAGTGATGTTTCGCCGTCACTCGCTTTGCTCCGTTCGGGCGAGTTCGATCGTGCTCCGGCCGACCGCCGAAGCCGGATCGGCCTTCGCGCTGAAGGCTCGCCCATGATCCTGGCCGCGACCCAGCACCTCGACGTGGCCCAGAACATCGTGTTCGGGCTCGTATCCCTCTCCATGGTGGTCGCCGCCATCCGGGTGGTGACCACCGACAACGTCGTGCACGCCGCCCTGTACTTGGTGGTGGTCCTGGCCGGCGTGGCCGTGGACTACGTACTCCTGGCCGCCGAGTTCATCGCCGTCGTGCAGATCCTCGTGTACATCGGCGCCATCGTCGTGCTGCTGCTGTTCGGCACCATGCTCACGCGCGCCCCCATCGGGAAGTCGGCCGACCTGGACAACGACCAGCGCTGGGCGGCGGCGGTCGTCTCCTTGTTCCTGCTCGGCGTGCTGGGCTGGGCCCTCAACGACGCGTGGGGGAGCGACCGGCTCCCGCCTGCCCAGGTGCAGCGTACGGCCGACGTGGGCAACTCCATCTTCCAGACGTTCGTGATCCCGTTCGAGGTCGTGTCCATCCTGCTGCTGGCCGCCCTGGTCGGCGCCGTCGTCATCGCGAGGAGGGACTGACCATGCTGCTCAACGAGTTCCTCTTCCTCGCCGCGTTCCTGTTCTGCGTGGGCGTGTACGGCGCCCTGGCCCGGAAGAACGCGGTGCTGGTGCTGATGTCCATCGAGCTGATCCTCAACGCCGTGAACATCAACCTGGTGGCCTTCGCCGCCTACGGGCACCTCATTGCCGGCCAGGTGTTCGCCCTGTTCGTGGTGGCCATCGCCGCCGCCGAGGTGGGCGTGGGGCTGGCCATCGTGTTGCTCATCTACCGGAACCGGCACTCGGTTGACCTCACCTCGGTCAACTCCATGAAGGGCTAGCCCGGATGAACACACTGTTGCGCAACGCCTGGCTCATCCCCGCCATCCCGGTCCTGTCGTTCGTCCTCATCATCTTCTTCGGTAAGCGACTCCCCAAGAAGGGCTCGGAGATCGGCGTGGCCGCCCTGGGGATCAGCCTCGTGCTGTCCATCGCCACCGCGGTGGCATGGATCAGCCGTCACCCGGTGGGCGAGGGCCACGAGAAGTTCCGCCACGCCGTGGACCACAACCTGTTCACGTGGTTCAGCATGGGCGGCACCGACGTGCGCTTCGGCATCCACGTCGACGGGCTGACCGTGACGATGCTGTTCGTCGTCACTCTCGTCTCTTTCCTGGTGCACGTCTTCTCCACCGAGTACATGAAGGGCGACCGGCGCTACACGCACTTCTTCGCGGCGCTGAGCCTGTTCACGTCGGGGATGCTCATCCTGGTCACCGCGGCCACCACCCTCCAGATGATCCTGGGGTGGGAGATCATGGGCCTGTGCTCGTTCATGCTGATCGGGCACTGGTGGGAGGAGCAGGCCAACTCCGACGCCGCCCTCAAGGCCTTCTTCACCACCCGCACCGGTGACATCGGTCTGCTGGTCGGTGTCTCCGTCCTCTTCTTCGCCGCCGACCGGACGTTCAACGCGGCCAAGATCAACGAGCTGGCCCTCGACGGGCACATGTCCCACTGGGCCCTGCTCATGGGGGCGACGGCCCTGTTCGTCGCCGTCATCGGCAAGAGCGCCCAGTTCCCGCTCCACACCTGGCTGCCCGACGCCATGGCCGGGCCCACGCCGGTGTCCGCCCTCATCCACGCCGCCACCATGGTCGTGGCCGGCGTCTATCTCGTGGCCCGCATGTACGGCGTGTTCTGGAGCGCCTTCTCCATCGGCGCCGAGGGCCATGCCGGGGTCAACCCCATCGCCATCATCGGCGGCATCACCATCCTCATCGCCGCCGCGCTGGCGTTCGTCCAAGCCGACATCAAGAAGGTGCTCGCCTACTCCACGGTGAGCCAGCTGGGCTACATGATCATGGGCCTGGGCGTGGGCGCCTGGACCGGTGCCGTGTTCCACATCTTCACCCACGCCTTCTTCAAGGCCGGGCTGTTCCTCGGTGCCGGCTCGGTGAGCCACTCGGGCTCGCACCACAGCTTCGACATGAAGAAGGACATGGGCGGGCTCAAGAAGCACATGCCCATCACCTACTGGACGTTCGTCGTCTGCTCCGTCGCCCTGGCCGGCCTGCCCATCCTGGCCGGCTTCTGGTCCAAGGACGAGATCCTCCTGGGCGCGGGGTCGAACGGGTACACGGCGTTCCTCGTCGTCGGCCTCATCGGCGCGGCCATGACCGCCGCCTACATGACCCGCTGCGTGTACCTCACCTTCCACGGCGAGGCCCGCGGCAATGCCGCCGAGCACCACCCCCACGAGTCGCCGCCGGCAATCACCGGGCCCCTCGTGGTGCTGGCCTCCTTGGCCGCGGTCAGCGGGCTGCTCAACGCCCCGGGCTTCGAGTTGTTCGGCAAGCTCAACCTCAACGAGGTGTTCGCCCACGCCGGCATCCCCGAGCACCACTTCTCACTGCTCTACGCCGGGGGGTCGACGCTCATCGCCCTGCTGGGCATCACCGCCGGCTTCCTGTGGTACTTCCGGCAGCTCGGCCCCCACGGCATCACCGAGCGGTCTCGCCTGCTGCGGGCCGGGTACGTCTTCCTCGACCAGAAGTACTTCCTCGACGTGCTCTACACCGACTACATCATCGGTGGCATCAAGGGCCCCATCCCCCGAGCCGTCTACTGGTTCAACCAGAACGTGCTCGACGGGGTGGTCAACGGCGTGGGCGTCGGTGCCCGGGCTGTGGCCAACTTCGTGTACGACGTCATCGATCAGAAGATCGTCGACGGAGCCGTGAACGGCGCAGGGTTCAGCGCCGAGGAGGGCGGCAGCGTCCTTCGCGTCATCCAGAACGGCCGCGTGCAGAGCTACGCCGCCGTCATGTTCGGGGTGGCGGCCGTGTCCGCGCTCGCCCTCGCTTTGATCGTGAGCAGGTAGGAGAGAGATGAACGGTTTCGACCACTGGGCCCTGACCGCGGCGGTGTTCCTGCCGCTCGTCGGCGCCGTCCTCGTGGGCCTGGTGCCCAAGACGGACGAGACGCTCCAGAAGGCCATTGCCCTCGTCACCTCGCTGGTCGTCCTGGCCGACGGCGCGTACCTGCTGGCCCGGTTCGACTATGGCAACTCCAGCGCCTTGCAGTTCGAGGTCAACCGGCACTGGATCGACGCCATCAACAGCCGGTACCACATCGGCATCGACGGCATCTCCCTGCCGCTGCTGCTGCTGTCGATGTTCATCACCGTCTTGTGCGTCATCTACTCGTGGGACCACTTCCCTGAGCCGCACAACCCCAAGGCTTTCCTCATGCTCATGCTCGTTCTCGAGGTGGGCATGAACGGCACCTTCGCGGCGCAGGACCTCATCCTGTTCTTCGTCTTCTTCGAGCTGGTGCTGCTCCCGATGTACTTCATGATCGGCGTGTGGGGGGGCGCCAACCGCCAGTACGCGTCGATCAAGTTCTTCCTGTTCACGCTGTTCGGCTCGGCGCTGATGATCCTCGGGTTCCTGGCTCTGTACTTCAAGGGCGGGCAGACCTTCGACATCCCCACGCTCATCAACCAGGGCGGTGCCATCGCCCACGCCACCCAGCTCTGGATCTTCGCCGGGTTGTTCATGGGCTTCGCCATCAAGGTTCCCATGTTCCCGTTCCACACCTGGCTGCCCGACGCCCACACCGAAGCACCCACGGTCGGCTCGGTGATCCTGGCCGCCATCCTCCTGAAGTTGGGAACGTACGGCTTCATCCGCATCGCCATTCCCATCCTTCCGGAGGCGGCCAAGTCGTGGGCCCCGTGGATCGGTGGGCTCGCCGTCATCGGCATCATCTACGGCGCCTTGGCCTGCCTGGCCCAGAAGGACCTGAAGCGCCTCATCGCCTTCTCGTCGGTGGCCCACATGGGCTTCGTGATGCTGGGCATCGCCACCCTCACGTCGTACGGCATCAACGCCGCCGTGTTCGGCATGGTGGCCCACGGCCTCATCACCGGCATGCTCTTCTTCCTCGCCGGGTCCATCCAGGAGCGCTTCCACACTCGCGAGATCTCCCGCCTGGGCGGCCTGCTGGTGCAGGCCCCCCAACTGGGGTGGATCCTCGGGTTCTGCGCCATGGCCTCGTTGGGCCTGCCCGGCCTGGCCGGCTTCTGGGGTGAGTTCCCCGCCATCCTGTCTTCGTACCAACCGGCGGCCGGCCTCAGCGAACCGCTGTTCCGCTTCTACATGGTGGTCGCCTCGGTGGGCACCGTGTTCGCCGCCGGCTACCTCCTCTGGATGTACCAGCGCACCGCCTTCGGCGTGCCCAAAGAGGAGTTCGAGCACTCGCACATCCACGACGTGCACGGTCCCGAGTGGATCGCCTGGGCGCCGCTGCTGGCCCTCATCGTCGTGCTGGGCGTGTACCCGCACCTGCTGTTCCACGTCACCGACGGTGCCGTCAACACGGTGACGGCCGCCTTCAAGGCGGTGGGGAACTAGTCGTGCTGGCCGCTGCCGCCGCCCTCAAGACGCCGTACTTCGACTACCACGCGCTCGCGCCGGAGATCGTCCTCACCGGCGTGCTGTGCATCGTGCTCGTCGCCGACCTGATCGTCGACGAGACCCGCAAGTACCTCGTCACCCAGTTGGCCGGCATCGGCCTGCTCGGCTCCCTGATCCCCATCCTCACGCTGGCGGTCAGCGGCGGCACTCGCTCCATGTTCGGCGGGGCCTACGTGGTGGACGACTTCGCCCTGGTGTTCAAGGCCGCCTTCCTCATCATGGGCTACGTCGTACTGCTCATGTCGTCCAACTACATCGAGGAGGGCGACTACTACGAGGGCGAGTTCTCGTTCCTCCTGCTGTCGTCGATCCTCGGCATGGTGGTCATGTCGTCGTCGCGCGATCTGATCAGCATCTTCGTGGCCCTCGAGCTGCTGTCCATCCCCGCCTACATGCTGGCCGGTTGGCGCAAGCGCGATCCCAAGAGCAACGAAGCGTCGATGAAGTACTACCTGCTGGGCGTGCTCACGTCGGGCGTGATGCTCTACGGCATGTCGCTGGTGTTCGGCGTCACCCACACCACCGTTCTGGTGAAGATGCAGCCGTTGCTCTCCAGCGGCCTGGGGCACCAGCCCATCGTGGCCATCGGCCTGTTCTTCATCGTCGTGGCCTTCGCCTTCAAGGTGTCGGCCGTGCCCTTCCACTTCTGGGCGCCCGACACGTACGAGGGCGCGCCCACGCCGGTGACCGCGTTCTTGTCGGTGGCATCGAAGACGGCCGGGTTCGTGGCCCTCCTCCAGCTCATCTATCTCGGCTTTCTCGGCCGCCACGACGTGTGGGCACCGATGTTCTGGGTCCTCGCCGCCCTCACCATGACCGTGGGCAACCTGGTCGCCCTGCGCCAGACCAACGTGGTGCGACTGCTGGCTTATTCGTCCGTGGCCCAGGCCGGGTACATCCTCGTGCCCTTCGCGGTGGCGGGCAGCAACGCCAAGGCCCTGCACTCGGCCCAGACGGCGAGCATCGTCTACCTCCTGATCTACGCGGCCATGAACCTGGGCGCCTTCGCCGTGGTGATCGCCGTGGCCCGAAAGACCCGCTCGGGTGAGATCTCGTCGTACGGCGGGCTGTTCCAGTACGCGCCGGGCCTCACGCTGCTGATGACCGCGTTCCTCTTCGCCCTTGCCGGCATCCCGCCGCTGGGCGGGTGGTTCGCCAAGTTCTACGTCTTCCGCTCGGCCATCGACGCCGGCGGCCCGTGGGCGGTGGCCCTGGCCGTCATCGCCGGTGTCAACTCGGTGATCGCGCTCTTCTACTACGCCAACATCGCCCGGGAGATGTGGATGAGCCCGGTGCCGGACGACGACCGCACGCCCATCTCGGTGCCGCCCGGGCTGGCCGCGGCTCTGGGCATCTCGGTCATCGTGGTCGTCGCCATCGGCGTGTACCCGCAGGCGTTCGCGCACCTGGGGGACCTGGCGTCACTGGCTCGGTAAGCGCCGCGCTCACCGCCCGCGTGCTGGAGCGGATCCACCGCTTCGGCCCCCTGCCGTACGCCGACGTGGTCGAGCTGGCGTTGTACGACCCCGAGCACGGCTTCTACTCGACAGCGGGCGCCGCCGGCCGGGCCGGCCGGGGTGGCGACTTCCTCACCAGCCCCGAGGTGGGGCCATTGTTCGGCGCCGTGCTGGCCCGGGCGCTGGACGCCTGGTGGCGGGAGCTGGGCGAGCCCGACCCGTTCGTGGTGGTGGAGGCGGGTTCCGGGGTGGGGACGCTGGCTCGAGCCGTGCTCGACGCTGCGCCCGCGTGCACGCTGGCGCTGCGCTACGTGCTGGTCGAGCGATCGGAGGCGTTGCGGGCCCAGCACCCCGGCGTGGTCCCGCTGGAACCACCCGGATGGGTGTTGGGCCCGGCGACGTCCGACGACGAGGACGACGGCACTCGCCACGAGCTCGGCACCGGCCCCATGTGCGCGTCGCTGACCGACCTGCCCGCCCAGCGCGTCACCGGCGTGGTGCTGGCGAACGAGCTGCTCGACAACCTGCCCTTCACCCCCATGCGCCGGCGGGAGCACGGGTGGGAGGAGATCCGGGTGGGGGAGCGCGATGGCGAGCTGGTCAACTGGCCCATCCCCGCCGACGAAGAGCTCACCCGCCAGGCCCGGCGCTTCGCCCCCGATGCGCCGGTCGGCGGATGGATCCCGTTGCAGCACACCGCGCAGCAGTGGGTGGCGTCGGCCCTGTCCATCATCGAGCGGGGCCGGCTGGTCGTGGTCGACTACGCCGACGCCACCGCCGGCATGGCCACCCGCCAACCCTGGGACTGGGTGCGCACCTACCGCGACCACATGCGAGGCGAGGACCCGCTCACCGACCTCGGCCTGCAGGACGTGACGTGCGAGGTCGCCGTCGATCAGCTCGACGCGGTGCGGCCGCTGTCCGCCAACCGCAGCCAGGCCGACTTCCTCCGCGCCCATGGCATCGACGATCTGGTCGCGTCGGCCCGCGCCCAGTGGGAGGCCGCGGCCGCGGCACCCACCATCGAGGCCCTGGCGGCCCGAAGCCGCGTCTCGGAAGCGGCCGCCCTCACTGACCCGGCCGGCCTGGGCGCGTTCCGGGTCCTGGAGTGGGCCACCCCACCACCCATTCTCGTAACGCCCACGCCCACATAGGCGGCGCCAGCGTTACGAGAACGGGTTGGGCGATGGTGTCATCGACCGAGGGCTGCGTACCCCGCGCACCGGGCGGGCACCGTGGCGTTGTACCCCATGCGACCGGCCAGGGCGATGCTCGTGCACATCACGTGGTCGCCGATGGCCGGGCTCACGTTGAAGATGCTGTTGTCGTTCACGGGGACCTCGGCGGCCACCTGCGGGTAGGCCTCGGTGGGCGCGATGAGGTAGCCGAGCTGATCGTTGGCCAGCCCGAGCGGGATGCTCTCGGTCACGTGCTCCACCGCGCCGCCGACACCCAATGAGATGTTGGGGTACGCCTCGCCCGGGAACCCCGACACGAGCACGTTGCCGATGCCGATGCTCGACACCACCGTTCCCACCACGTTGCCGGTGAGCCAGGGGCTGGCGTTCGACCGCCGCAGCTCGGCGCCGATCTTGTCGCCGCCCGCGAACAGGGCCAGCACCGTCGGGCTGACGATGGGCTCCTGGATGAACGCCTGGGCCGCGTTCACCGGCCCCCACACCTGCTGGCGGTGGGCCAGCCCGTCGGCCACGTGGCGCATCAGGGCGTCGGTGTAGACGGTCTTGCGGTCGCCGGTCCCGAGGTCCGGCTCCAACGCCCGGGTGTGAGCGCACTCGGGCCGGCAGGGCTGCACC
>DASRGI010000046.1:0-17652 GCA_035651095.1 Acidimicrobiales bacterium
CCATCACCCAGCAGCTGGTCAAGAACGCCCTCCTCACGCCGGAGCGCAGCCTGAACCGCAAGGTGAAGGAGGCGGTGCTGGCCGTTCGCCTGGAGCAGAAGCTGTCCAAGAAGGACATCCTCGAGCGCTACCTCAACACCGTGTACTTCGGCAACGGCGCCTACGGCGTCCAGGCCGCGGCGGAGACGTACTTCAACACCGACGTGGGCAACCTCAACGAGGTCCAGGCCGCCCTGCTCGCCGGGATCATCAGGGACCCGTCGGGCTACGACCCCATCCGCCACCCGGAGGCGGCCCGGGCCCGGCGGGAGGTCGCCCTCCAGCGCATGGTCGCCAACCACCACCTCACCCAGGACGAGGCCGACGGTCTGCGCAACGCGCCCATGCCCGCCAAGATCAACACGCCCCTACCCCCGCCCAACGACTACTTCGTGGAAGAGGTCAAGCAGCGGCTGCTCGACGATCCCCGGTTGGGCGAGACGGCGGCCGAGCGCTACAACGCCCTCTTCAAGGGCGGCCTGCAGATCCACACCACGCTCGACCCGGTCATGCAGAAGAAGGCCGAGGACACGGTCGACAGGATCGTTCCCGACACCAAGGGCAAGTTCACCGCCGCGCTGGTGACGGTCGAGCCGGGTACCGGGTACGTGCGGGCCATGGTGGCGGGCAACGACTTCAGCACGGCCAAGTACAACCTGGCCACGGCCCGGGGCGGGAGCGGTCGCCAGCCCGGCTCGTCGTTCAAGCCCTTCGTGCTGCTGGCCGCCCTGGAGCACGGTCGCAGCCCCAACGACACCGTCGACGGCACCACGCCCTGCACCCTCAAGGTCCCCGGCTTCGCGCCTTATGACGTGGAGAACTTCGAGGGCGAGGGCGGCGGTCTGGAGACGCTCACCGACGCCACCGTCCATTCCGTCAACTGCGCGTACGTGCGGCTGGGCGCGTACATCGGCCTCGACCACGTGGTCGACATGGCCAGCCGGCTGGGCATCCCCAAGGACCGCCTGAAGCCCTTCCCCTCCATCTCCCTCGGCGCCCAGGAGGTGTCACCCCTGGAGATGGCGTCGGCCTACGCGGCCATCGCCGCCGACGGCGTGTACCGCAAGCCCAGCTTCGTGGAGAAGGTCGTCGACCGGCACAACAAGGTCATCTTCGAGGGGCCCGACAAGGGCAAGCAGGTGGTTGACAAGCAGTACACGCGGGAAGTCATCCAGGTGATGCGCCAGGTGGTCGCCCGGGGCACGGGTACCCGAGCCGCCCTGCCCGGCCGGCAGGTGGCGGGGAAGACGGGGACGTCCGAGCTGTTCCAGAACGCCTGGTTCGTGGGCTTCACGCCGCAGCTGGCCACGGCCGTGTGGATGGGCTCCCCGGCCGGCAACATCTCCATGTACAACGTGGGCGGTGTGCGGGTGCAGGGCGGCAGCTACCCGGCCCGCATCTGGGGGGCCTTCATGGCCGAGGCCCTGAAGGGGCAGCCGGCGATGGACTTCCCGCTGCCCAACCCATCGCTCATCCCCGCCGGCCGGTTCATCAACGACACGTTCTCCAGCCACTCGCTGCTGACCACGACGACCTCGTCGTCCTCGACCACCACCACGGCACCCGTCGCCCCGCCGGCCACCGACCCACCCACGACGGTGCCGCCCACGACGGCACCACCGACTCCGACGACCACCACCAGCGAGCCACCCAAGACCACGACCACGACAACGACCGGCGGGCATTCTCCATGAGCGACGCACTGCACATCCTTCTCGACGTCCAGGAGCACGACACCGCCATCGACCAGCTGCACCACCGGCGGGCCAACCTGCCCGAGCGGGGCGACCTGGCGTCCCTGGAGCAGCGCATGGCGTCGCTGGACGAGCGGCTGGCCACGGTCGGCGCCCGGCGGGACAAGGTCGCCGGCCGGCAGTCGGCCCTGGAGGCGGATGTGAACGCGGCCGAGAACCGCATCGCCGAGGTGGACAAGCGGCTGTACTCGGGCACGGTGTCGGCGTCGCGCGACCTGCAGGCCATGTCCGAGGAGATCGAGCACCTGAAGGCCCGCCGCTCCATGCTCGAGGACCGCATCCTCGAAGTGATGGAAGAGCGTGAGCCCCTGGACGCCGAAGTGGCGGCGCTGGAGGCGGAGCGGGTGGCGGCCGAGGAGGAGGCGGCGTCGGTGCGCGTGGCGCTCGGTGCGGCCGAGGCGGCCGTCGATCAGGAGCTGGCTGGCGTGGAGGCCGAGCGCGCGGCTGTGGCCGGCGGGGTGCCGGCCGACCTGCTGGCCACCTACGAGCGCCTGCGGGCCAAGTTGGGCGGCGTGGGGGCGGCCAAGCTGATGGGCTCGCAGTGTTCGGGGTGCCACCTGGCGCTGCCGGCCACCGAGCTCGATCGGTTGCGGCGAGGCTCGCCCGACGACCTGGTGTTCTGCGACCAGTGCGGGCGCATCCTCGTGCGGGTCTGAGCGGGACCGGGTGCTGTACCTGGTCCGGCACGGCCAGACGACGTGGAACGCGTCGGGGTTGTTGCTGGGCCGGGCCGACCCGCCGCTGACGTCCGTGGGTGAAGCCCAGGCCGGGGCGGTGGCGGCCTGGCTGGGGGCGATGCTGGCGCCGGGTGCCCGCGTGGTGAGCAGCCCGCTGGTCCGGGCCAGGGCCACGGCGTCGGCCTTGGGCCTGCCCGTGGAGGTGGACGAGCGCTGGGTCGAGGTCGACTACGGCTCGTACGACGGCATGCCGCTGGCCGACGTGCCCGCGTCGGTGTGGGCCGAGTGGCGGGCCGACGCCGGCTTCACGCCCCCGGGCGGCGAGTCACTGGCGGCCGTGGGGACGCGGGTGCGGCAGGCGTGCGCGTCGTTGCAGGCCGACGCGGCCGAGGGCGACGTGGTGGTCGTGAGCCACGTGTCGCCCATCAAGGCGGCCGTGGCGTGGGCCGTCGACGCGCCGGACACGTCGTCGTTCCGGATGCACCTCGACGTGGCCGCCGTGTGCCGCATCGCCATCACGCCGGACGGCCGGCCCGTCCTGCGCACCTTCAACGAAACGGCCCCGCCACCGTGACGCCCGAGTGGATGGTCAGCGAAGGCTCCGGAGGACGTACTGGAGGATCCCGCCGTGGCGGTAGTACTCGGCCTCCTTGGGCGTGTCGATGCGCAGCCGGACGGTGAACTCCTTGTCGTCGGCCCGCACGGTGAGCTGCCGGGGGAGGTCCGACAGCCCGGCGATCGAGAACACCTCGTGGCCGGTGAGGCCGAGCGACGCCACCGATGCACCGTCGGCGAACTGGAGGGGCAGCACGCCCATGCCGATGAGGTTGGACCGGTGGATGCGCTCGAAGCTCTCGGCCAGCACCGCCTTCACGCCGAGCAGGGCCGTGCCCTTGGCCGCCCAGTCGCGGGACGAGCCCGAGCCGTACTCCTTGCCCGCCAGCACCACCAGCGGGACGCCCTCGGCCGCGTACTTCACCGACGCGTCGTAGATCGACATCTGCTCGCCGTCGGGCAGGTGCACGGTGACGCCGCCTTCGGTGCCCGGTGCCAAGCGGTTGCGCAGCCGGATGTTGGCGAACGTGCCCCGGATCATCACCTCGTGGTTGCCCCGGCGGGCGCCGTAGGAGTTGAAGTCCGCGGGGTCGACGCCGTGCTCGATCAGCCACCGGCCGGCCGGGCCGTCCTTGCGGATGTTGCCGGCGGGGGAGATGTGGTCGGTGGTCACGCTGTCGCCCAGGACGGCCAGCACCCGCGCCCCGGTGACGTCTTGGACCGGACCGGGCTCGTGAGGCATCCCGTCGAAGTACGGGGGCCGGCGGATGTACGTGGACGTGTCGTCCCACTCGAAACGGTTGCCGGTGGGGACGTCGAGCGAGTTCCAGCGCTCGTCGCCCGTGAAGACCTCGCCGTAGCTCTTGTGGAACATGTCGGACTGGATGGCGTCCTGGACCACCTCGGCGATCTCGGCGCGCGACGGCCAGATGTCCCGGAGGAACACGGGCTGGCCGTCGGTCCCGGTTCCGAGGGGCTCGTTGTAGAGATCGATGTCCATGGTGCCGGCCAGTGCGTAGGCGACCACCAGCGGGGGCGACGCCAGGTAGTTCATGCGCACGTCCGGGTTGATGCGTCCCTCGAAGTTGCGGTTGCCGGACAGCACCGACACCACCGACAGGCCGCCGTCGTTCACGGCCTGGGAGATCTCGGGCAGCAACGGCCCCGAGTTGCCGATGCACGTGGTGCACCCGAAGCCCACCACGTTGAAGCGCAGCTTCTCCAGGTAGGGCGTGAGGCCGGCCCGGTCGTAGTAGTCGACGACCACCTTGGAGCCGGGGGCGAGCGTGGTCTTGACCCACGGCTTCACCTCCAGGCCCTTGTCCACGGCGTTGCGAGCCAGCAGGCCGGCACCCATCATCACCGACGGGTTGGACGTGTTGGTGCAGCTGGTGATGGCGGCGATGACCACATGGCCGTGGTCGAGCTCGAACTCGGTGCCATCGGCCAGGCGCACGGGCACCCGCTTGGACGGCCGGTGGTGGGTGTGCCCGTCGTGGGTGGGCGACGGGGTGTGGTTGGGCTTGCCCACGCCGGTGACGCCCTCGGCCGCCGCAGGCGGGTCGCTGGCCGGGAAGCTCTCGGCCGACGCCTCCTCGGGGCTGCCGTTGGGCAGCTCGGGTAGGGACGACACCAGCGCGTCGGCGAACATCGCCTTGGAGTCGGTGAGCGGCACCCGATCCTGGGGCCGGGCGGGCCCGGCGATGGACGGCACCACGGTCGACAGGTCGAGCTCGAGGTGCTCGGAGTACACGGGCTCGGGCGACGATTCGTCGAGCCACATGCCTTGCTCCTTGGCGTACGCCTCGACCAGCGCGACCTGCTCGGCCGGGCGGCCCGTGAACTCGAGGTACCGCAGCGTCTCCCGGTCGATGGGAAAGATGGCGCACGTCGAGCCGTACTCGGGCGACATGTTGCCGATGGTGGCCCGGTCGGCGAGAGGGACGCCGGCCACGCCGGGCCCGTAGAACTCGACGAACTTGCCGACCACGCCGTGCTTGCGCAGGAGCTGGGTGACGGTGAGGACGAGGTCGGTGGCCGTCGCCCCCTCGGGTAGTGCGCCGTGCAGCTTGAAGCCGACGACCTTGGGTACGAGCATCGAGATGGGCTGGCCGAGCATGGCCGCCTCGGCCTCGATCCCGCCCACGCCCCAGCCCAGCACGCCCAGGCCGTTGACCATGGTGGTGTGGCTGTCGGTGCCGACGAGGGTGTCGGGGTAGGCCTGACCGTTCTCGTCGGTGAACACGCCCCGGGCCAGGTACTCGAGGTTCACCTGGTGGCAGATGCCGGTGTTGGGCGGCACCACGCGGAAGTTGGAGAAGGCGGTCTGGCCCCAGCGCAGGAAGCGGTAGCGCTCCTGGTTGCGGGCGAACTCCAGGGCGGCGTTGCGGGCGAAGGCGTCGGCCACCCCGTACACGTCGGCCACGATGGAGTGGTCGATGACCAGCTCGGCCGGCACCAGCGGGTTCACCTTGTCGGCGTTGCCGCCCATGGTGGTCATGGCGTCGCGCATGACGGCCAGGTCGACCACGGCGGGGACGCCGGTGAAGTCCTGCATGAGGATGCGGGCCGGGGCGAAGGCGATCTCCCGGTCAGGCTCGGCGTGTGGGTCCCAGCCGGCCAGGGCGGTGATGTCGTCGGCGGTGACGGTCACCCCGTCCTCGTGGCGGAGCAGGTTCTCGAGGAGGATCTTGAGGGAGTAGGGGAGGCGGCTCACGTCGCGCCCGGCGGCGGTCAACGGGGCCAGCCGGTGCACCAGGTAGTCACGCCCACCGACGGTCAAGGAGCCCTTCGCCCCGAAGCTGTTCGACGAGCTGTTCGATCCCATGCACTGCCTTCTAGCACGATGGCGGCGGGCCGTCCGCATCAGTTGCGGCAGGGTGGGAAACTCGCCCACGTGAAGGAGCTCGTGTACCACAGGCAGCTGCTCCCGACGGCCGAGCGCACGCCCGACAAGGTGGCCTCCGTCGACGGGTCGTTCCAGGCCACCTACGGCGAACACGTGGAGCGGGTGCTGCGTCTGGCCGGCGGCTTGGGCGCGCAGCTGGGGGTCGGTCGAGCCGACCGGTTCGCGGTCATGGCCCTCAACGGGCACGAGTTCCTCGAGCTGTACCACGCCGCCTTCCTGGGGGCGGGTGTGATCAACCCACTCAACCTCCGGCTGGCGCCCCAGGAGTTGGCCTTCATCCTCCGGGACTCGGGCACGCGGGTGATCTTCGTCGATCGCTTCTTCGCTCCGTTGATCGACAGGGTGCGGGCGGAGACGAGCCTGGAGCACGTCGTCCTCATCGGTGGCGACGGCGCCGACGTGCCCCACGACGCCGCTTACGAGGACGTGCTCGACGCCGGCGATCCGGTGCTCCCCGCCGAGCCCGGCGAGCACGACGTCGCCGTCCTCATGTACACGGGTGGCACCACCGGGGTGCCCAAGGGCGTGGTCGTCGAGCAGCGAGCGCTCGTCCTGGACCTGTACAAGATCGCCACCATCTGGGGCATCGACGAGTCGTTCGTGTACCTGCACCAGACCCCGATGTTCCACGCCGCCTCGCTCGGCGGCGTGCTCGGCATCCCCGCGGCCGGCGGCGTCACCACGTACCTCCCGATGTTCGACCCGGGCCCCCTGCTCGACGTCATCGAGCAGACGGGCACCACCATCACCGTGATGGTCCCGACCATGATCGCCATGACGTTCGACCACCCGGCCTTCCGCCCCGAACGGCTGGCGTCGCTGAAGGTCCTGACGTACGGCGCCTCACCCATGCCCGCGGCGTTGCTCGACCGCCTACTCGGCATGTTCCCCGATGTCGATGTGTACCAGGGATACGGCATGACCGAGAGCTGCGGCCTGCTCACCGCCCTCGGTCCGGAGGAGCACCGCCGGGGTGGCGACGTCCTGCGCTCGGCGGGGCGGCCCGTTCCCGGAGCGGTCGTCGTCATCCAGGACCCCGAGGGCAACGAGCTGCCCACAGGCGAGACGGGCGAGGTGTGCGCCCGGTCCGGCAACTACATGCGGGAGTACTGGAACCGGCCCGACGAGACGGCCGAGGTCTTCCGGGGTGGCTGGTACCACACGGGCGATGCCGGCTATGTCGACGGCGGCGGGTACGTGTACCTCGTCGACCGGGTGAAGGACATGATCGTGACCGGCGGGGAGAACGTGTACTCGACCGAGGTGGAGAACGCGCTGTCCAGCCACCCGGCCGTGGCCGAGATCGCGGTCATCGGCATCCCCAGCGAGCGGTGGGGGGAGGCCGTGCACGCCGTCGTCGTGCTCAAGCCCGGCGCCCAGGCTGACGAGGCCGAGCTGCAGGCGTGGTGCCGCGAGCGCATCGCCGGGTACAAAGTGCCCAAGTCGTTCGAGTTCCGCACCGAGCCACTCCCGCTGTCCGGCGCTCTCAAAGTCCTCAAGCGGGACTTGCGCGCTCCCTATTGGGAAGGGCGGGAGCGAACCGTCAACTGAGCAGGATGTCAGGTCGTTCCTGACGAATCACCCTTGTTGGGTTCGAACGCGCCGAGCCCCCACAATCCGACCCTTCGCGCCAACTCCCGAGGAGCGATACGTGCAACACAACCCCTGCTTGGTCGCGGGCCCCCACTTTGTGCATAATCTTTACGAAGTGGTGTGGCGGCCGGCGGATCCGGGGGTTGTTGCGTGACCAGCATGGTGCGGAAGCAGGCGCGGAGGGCGCTCGCCGTCCTCGCAGCTTCGGCGATGACCGCCGGTTGTTCGGGGGTCCCCAACGTGATCGATGGGGCCGACCGCCAGGCGACGGGCGTGAACGCCGGTTCGGGCCTGGCCGACGGGACGGGCCCCAATGGCGATCTGTCCGCTTTGGGCACCGGCGGGACGGGCGCCGCCGCGGGGACGGCAGGCTCGGGTGCGGGGACGGCGGGAGGGTCGACTGATGCGACCGGGCGCGGCGCGGGCGGGGGCGGTGCGAGAAGCGCGGCTGGTCCGGCTGGCGCTGGTGGCTCGGGCTCCGGGCCGGCGGCGGCCGGATCCACGATCCCGGGCTCCGAGTTGGGCAACGGCAAGGGCGTCACCGACAAGTTCATCACGGTCGCGTTCCACATCACGTCCCAGACGTGCGGGTCGACAAGCGGCGTGAGCAACGCGTACTACGACCGCATCGACACGTACGTGAAGTGGTTCAACCAGTACGTGCAGTACCCGGGCGGTCGCAAGCTGAAGTACTCGGTGGTGGACGACGGCGGCCAGGACCCCAACTGCCAGGACAAGGCCCGCTCGGCCGGGCTGAAGATCTCCAAGGAACTCAACGCCTTCGCCGCCCTCGGCGTGTCGTCCAACCCAGGCGCGGACGCGCCTGTGGTGGCCGACACCGTCACCCGCAACGGCACCCTGCACATCGGGACCAACTTCCAGACGCAGCAGGGCCTGGAGAGCCGGGCGCCCTACGCGTGGAGCACGTACATCACGGCCGAGTCCTCACTCACCGACCTCACGTGGTTCGTGCAGAAGCGAATCAAGGGCACGCAGTACAAGGACGAGCAGGGCGGCCTCCACCCGCGCGGCTACGGCTCGCTCTTCTTCGACGGCAAGGAAGGCCACGACCTGGCCAACGTGGTGAAGGCCCGCTTCACTGCCATGGGCATCCCCATCAAGCAGTACTTCGTGTCGTCCGACCAGAACGCGGCGTCGCAACAGGCGCCCGGCCTGGCCCTGCAGATGCAGCAGGACGGCGTGAACACGCTGGTGTTCGGCGTGTTCGGCACCGGTGGCGTGGCCGTGGCGTCGGCCTTCGACAGCCAGCAGTTCCACCCCGACAACCTCATCAGCGACTACGGCTCGTTCGGGGCCCTGGCCGTGTTCGACACGATCTACGGCACCCAGGCCAAGCGGTTCATCGGCGTGGGGACGCCGTGCATCGTGTGCGAGCGGTTGGAGCTGTCGGCGTCCGGTGGTACCGACGAGCAGAGCTGCCCGAGCTGCGAGATGCAGGAGAACTCGCTGGGGTACGTGAAGGCGTACAAGCAGGCGGGGGGCCAGGCCGACAACCCGCAGAACGGCGCGCCCGCCTACGACTTCTGGACGCAGCTCACCGCCCTGTCGATCGGGGTGATGGGCGCCGGCCCCGTGCTCAACGCCAAGACGTTCGAGTACGGCATGTTCCTCACCCAGAAGGACAGATGCAACGTGTGGCGGTTCCTCGGCCGCGACCACCCGCAGGTCGGCTACACGGACTACCGCGCCGGCAAGCACTTCGGCGGGTCCGGGTTCACCACGCTGTACTGGGTGCAGAAGCAGAGCAAGTTCGGCACGCCCGGCTACTTCGAGTCGTACGACGGGTACTACCGGTTCGACACCCTCGACGGCCTGCCCAATGCGCCGTCGTGGGACACGGGCGTCAAGGGTGGCTACCCGATGAACCGCCAGCCCAACACCGGCCTCGGCCCGGACAAGCCGTGCTGACCTCGACCCGTCGTGCCCGCGGCGCCCACCCCCAGCCCGGGCTCCCCACTCGTTCTGTGGCAACACACTTTCGGGGGCCGAAACTCAGTTGCACGAGAACGGCGCCGGCGCCGGCGGCGGCGGGTGGGGGTGGGGGCGTGGCGTGCGGTTGACGGCCGCCGACGTTCGCAATCCCGCCATCGGCGCGGCGGCGGCGGTCGCCACCTGGCTGGCGGCCGGCTTCCTGCTGCCGCGGGGCCTGCCGCCGGGCGTCGTGCTCATCGGGTGCGTGCTCGGGCTCATCAACGCCCTCGGTGCCATCGGCCTCATCCTCGTGTACCGGGCCGGCAAGTACGTGAACTTCGCCCAGGCCGGGTTCGGCTCGGCCGGCGCCGTGCTCGCCTTCCGCCTGATCAGTGCCAACCGGTGGAACTGGTTCCTCGCCGTCGGGCTCGGGCTGGTCGTCTCGGTCGCGCTGGCCGGCGTGTCCGAAGTGCTGTTCATCCAGCGCCTGTTCAAGGCGCCCCGCCTCATCCTCACGGTGGCGACCATCGGCATCGCCCAGTTCGTCGCCTTCTTCGAGCTGTGGTTCAACACGCTGGCCAGGAAGGGCACGCTCAACAACTTCGACCCGCCGCTGCACCTGCGGTTCCGCGTGAACCAGGCTCTGTTCTCGGGCGGGCACGTGCTCGTGCTCATCGTGGCGCCGGCCGTGATCGTCGGCCTCATCATCTTCTTCCAACGGTCCCGCTACGGCGCCGTCGTGCAGGCCGCGGCCGAGAACGCCGACCGCGCTCGGCTGCTGGGCGTGTCGGTGCGTTCCATCTCGACCGCGACCTGGGTGACGGTCGGCGCCCTCTCCGGTGTGGCGGCCATCCTGGCCACGCCCGTCTCCGGTCTCAACGTGGGCGGTGGCGCCGGGGCCGGTCTGCTGTTGCGAGCGTTGGCTCCCGCCATGATCGGCGGCCTGGAGTCGTTGCCGGTGGCGGTGGTGGCCGCGCTGGTGCTCGGCGTGGTGGAGCAGGCCATGGCCTTCAACCTGCGCCAGACCGGACCCATCGAGCTCGTCTTCTTCGCCATCATCCTCGGCGTCCTGCTGCTGCGGCGCCAGGCCCGGGGCCGCACCACCGAGGGGGAGGAGCGCTCGTTCGGCGTGTCCACCGTCATCCGGCCGTTCCCTCGCGAGCTGGCGCGCATCCCGTCGCTGCGCGTCGCCCGCCAAGCGGCCCGCGCCCTGCTGCTCGCCGCGGCCATCGTGTTCCCGCTCACGCTCGAGCTGTCGGGCCAGAACCTGGCGTCGGCCGTGGTGCTCTACATGATCGCCGCCCTGTCGATCACCGTCCTCACCGGGTACGCCGGCCAGGTGTCCTTCGGGCAGTGGGCCATCGTCGGCTTCGGCGCCTTGCTGGGTGGGGGACTGGCCACGCAGCACGGACTGCCCTTCCTGCCCGGGCTGGCGATCGTCCCGCTGGCGGGCGCCGCCCTGGCCGTCGTCATCGGCCTCCCGGCCCTGCGCATCCGGGGCATCTTCCTCGGGGTGACGACATTGGCCTTCGGCATCGCCGCCCAGGCCTACCTGTTCCAGCGTCCACTGTTCCACCTCGACGTCCCCGTCACCCGACCGTCGTTCGTGAACAGCGAGCTGTCCTACTACTACTTCTGCCTCGCCGTCCTGGTGGTCACCATGGCCGGGCTGCGCAACCTGCGATCGAGCAGCATCGGCCGCAGCATGGTGGCGGTCCGCGACAACGACCGGGCGGCCGCGTCGTACGGCGTCGACCTCGTGCGGGCCAAGCTCAGCGCCTTCGCCGTGTCCGGGTTCCTCGCCGCCCTGGCCGGCTACCTCTACGTGTACAACGCGGGCAAGCTCGACTCCGGCAGCTTCCCGGCCCTCACGTCGCTGCTGTTGTTCTCGGCCGTGGTGATCGGCGGCCTGGGCTCCCAGGCGGGCGCGATCCTCGCCGCCGTCTACTTCCGCGGCGTGTCGTACTTCCTGCCCGGCTATGCCCAGTTCCTCGCCACCAGCGTGGGCCTGCTGCTCATCCTCCTGTTCCTGCCCGGCGGTATCGGGAGCCTGTTCTTCGGCCTTCGTGACGCCTTCCTGCGCAAGTACGCGGCAGCCCATCGCATTCGCGTGCCGTCGCTGGTGGCCGACACCCGCGAGGACCAGGACGGCCCCGAGGAGGCGGCCATGGCGTCGCCGCCCACCGAGCCTGAACTGGTCGGCGTGGTGTCGTCGTGACCGCCGTGGCCAAAGACCGCAAGAAGCGCCTGGGCGACGCGCCGGCCCTCCCCGTCCTCGTGCTGTCGGGGCTCAGCACCGTCGACCAGTTCGACACCGCCGCCTTCGGGCTCCTGGCCCCCGAGATCGTGGCCGACTTCCACACCGACGCCACGACCTTCGGCTTCATCCTCCTGCCCCAACTCCTGCTGGCCCTCGTCCTCCCACTGGTGTTCGGCTACATCGCCGACCGCACGTCCCGGGTGAGGCTCACCATCGTCGGCGCCGTGCTCTGGGTCATCTCGGGCTTCCTGAGCGGCATTGCCCCGACGGTCGTGCTGCTCGGCGTGTTCCGGCTGCTGTCGTCCATCGCCAAGGGACCGGCCCCGGCCCACCAGAGCCTGCTGGCCGACTACTACCCCACGGAGGCGCGGGGCTTCGCGTTCGCCCTTTACAACGCCAGCTTCCGCATCGGTCCGAGCGTCGGCCTGCTGGCCGCCGGCTTCATCGGCCAGTACTGGGGCTGGCGCCAGGCCTTCATCATCCTCACCCTGCCGGGCGTCGTCCTCACCCTCCTCGCCCTGCGCATGCGCGAGCCCGTGCGAGGCCTCATCGATGCTCAGGAAGCGGGCGAGTCCGAGGCGCCGCAACAGTCGACCCTCGGCCCCATCCGGGCGGCGCGCCTCCTCCTCAAGACGCCGACGTTCAAGCGCATGTGCTGGGCCACGGCGGTGACCTTCGCCGCCGTCGTGGGCAGTGGTGTCGCCCTGTCGTTCTACTTCCACACCGTGTTCGACGTGCAGGCCGGGATGCGTGGCGTGTTCGACTTCATCCCGCTCCCCGTGAGCCTCGTCACGCTGTTCGCAGGCGGCGCCTACGCGCAGCGGCTGCTGAGCGAGGGCAGGTCGAAGAAGGTCGTACAGCTCACGTCGCTGATGCTCGCCATCGGCGGTGCCCTCTTCGCGGGGATGGCGTATGCGCCCGTGGTGTGGGTGGCCGTCCTGGCGTCGACGGCGGCGGTGGCCGTGTCGACGTTCGCCATGCTCCCGCTGCAACTGCTCCTGGCCCGGCTGGTGCCTGCCCACATCCGGTCGCAGGGCTTCGGCATCTTCGGCTTCTTCCAGTTCGCCTTCACCGGCATCGCCCTGCTCTACGGCCTCAGCCTGGGAGACCGCCTGGGCTTCCGCGCGACGATCCTCGCCTTCGTGCCCATGCTGCTGTTCGGCGCCTTCCTGATGTGGACAGCCACGTTCACCGTGGCGCGCGACATCCAGCGCATGGACGACACGGCCATGGCCCAGTTGCACGCCCGCCGCCGTCAAGCCGAAGGACCGGGCCAGGCCTACGTGCTCGACGTGCGGGGCGTGAACGCGGGCTACGGCAACGTCCAGATCCTCTTCGACGTCGACTTCCACGTACGCACGGGCGAGGTGGTCGCACTGCTGGGGACGAACGGGGCCGGCAAGTCCACGCTGCTGCGCGTCATCAGCGGCCTGCTCACGCCCACGACGGGCACCATCCTGCTGGACGGCGACGACATCACCGGCCTCGACACCGAGCTCACCGCCCAGCGGGGCGTCATCCAGGTGCCGGGCGGTCGGGGCGTGTTCCCGGGGTTGTCGGTGGCCCGCAACCTGGAGCTGGGCACGTACCTCTACTGGAGCGAACCCGACTACGTCGAGCAGGCCCAGCGCGACGTGCTCGAGCTGTTCCCCCGCTTGGGTGAGCGCATGAAGCAGCCTGCGGGAACGCTCTCGGGCGGCGAGCAGCAGATGCTCACGCTGGCCCAGTCGCTCATGAGCCGCCCGCGCATCCTGATGATCGACGAGCTGTCGCTGGGGCTGGCGCCCATCGTCGTGCAGGAGCTACTCGTCGCCGTGCGGGAGATCGCCGCTCGGGGAACACCCATCGTGCTCGTCGAGCAGTCGGTGAACATCGCCATGACCCTCGCCGACCGGGCCTACTTCTTGGAGAAGGGCGAGGTCCGCTTCGACGGCGCCACGTCCGAGCTGATGGAGCGGGGCGACCTGTTGCGCTCCATCTTCCTCGAAGGGGCGGGCACCAAGATGGGGGCGGGCACCAAGTTGGGGGCGGGATCGTGAGCGCCCGGCGCGTCCTGGCCGCTGTGTCGGCCGTGGCCGGCCTCGCTCTCCCGTTCCTGTCCTTGCCGGCCCGGGCGTCCGAGCGCACGGACGCGGTGCCCGTCACCCAGAAGACGTGGACGTGGACCGGCCCCGTACAGCACCCCTACGGCACGCAGCATCCCGACTTCCAGTACGTCGCCGAGCAGAACGGCACTCCCCAGTCCCGCGCCCTGCTGCAGCTGGCCCAGGCTTCCCTGGCTCCCGGCGAGGACATCGCCTCGCTGGTGCTCACCTACCCGTCGAATACGGACCCGCAGAACGGCGCCATCGATCCGTTCAGCAACGCGAACGTCCCGACCGCGCAACAGCAGGGCAACGTGGCCGTCCTCATGGCGTGCCCGATCACCGCCGCCTTCGTCCCCGATCCTCCCGGCAGCCCCGACAACCCCAAGGTCACGGTGGACTGCGAGTTGGGGGCCGCGGCCGGCCGGATCGACACGTCCGGCGCCGAGCCGGCGTGGGTGTTCGACCTCACCGCCATCGCGTCGAGCTGGACGAGCGGCGCGTACGCCGACAACGGCGTGGCCATCGTCCCGTCCAAGGCCGCGGGCGGGACGTGGACGGTCGTGCTGGACGGGATCAAGGCCAAGGTCGAGGCTCGCATCACGAGCGTGGACGCCCCGCCGCCCGCATCGGTGACGGTGACGCCGTCGAACTCCGCGCCATCCGATCCAGGGTCTTCCGGGTCACTGGCCCCGCCGTTCGTGTCGTCCCCCGAACCGGGCATCCCGCTCACGCCCATCTCCAACGGGCTGAGCGATGCCACCACCGCCTCTCCCACCACGGTGGTCGCCCCCACGACCGGCGCGCCGGTCGCACCGGCGGTGCGCACGGTGGCCCAGACCACGGCGCCCCGGCGCGTGCCCGCGCCGGTGTGGGTGGGCTTGTTGCTGCTGGCCGCCGTGCTCGGCCTCACCGGCAAGGACCTGTGGCAGCCGTGACCGCGTGGCGCGTTCCTCGTCTCCTGATCGGCGCTGCCGTCCTCGTGATCGGTGGCATCGCCTGCGTGCTGCTCGGGCTGGACGCGGCGGCCGAGATGCCGTTGAACGCCGATCGCTTCTCCACCCTGCTGGGGTCGGGCCTTGGTGGCCTCGCCCTCATCCTCACCGGGGCCGGGCTGGTGGCGGTCGACGGCCAGCGCCGCCTGGCCCAGCGCCGGGCCCGAGCGCAGCAGGAGCTGTACGAGGCCCTGGCCGAGCTGGCGTCGGCTGTGTCGCCGCCGGTGTCGCCGCCGGTGTCGTTGCCGGCCGTGGCCCCCGCTCCCGTCCGCCGGCGGAGGCGAGCCACGTGACCACCGCTCCCTGGCGCCAGGACGGCGACATCGTGTTGCGCATCACCGGCGTCGTGGTGCGCTTCGGCGGGCTCACCGCCGTCGACGTGGACGAGATGCTCATCCCCAGCGGCGCCATCGTCGGCATCGTGGGTGCCAACGGCGCGGGCAAGACCACGCTGTTCGACGTGCTCTCCGGCTTCGTCGAACCGCAGCAGGGATCGGTGGTGCTCGACGGCGCGACCGAGCTCATCGGCATGAAGCCCGAACTGCGGGCCCAACGAGGGTTGGGGCGCAGCTTCCAGAACGCCACCCTCTTCGAGTCGATGACCGTGGCCGAGACGCTGGCCGTCGCCTTTCACACTCACCTGCCCAACGCCTCACTGTTCGGCGCCGCACTGGGCTCGCGGCGGTTGGCCGAGCGCGGCGTCGCCGCCAAGGTCGACGAGTTGGTCGAGCTCATGGGCCTGGCGTCGTTCTACGACAAGTTCATCCACGAGCTCTCCACCGGGTCGCGCCGCATCGTCGACCTGGCGTGCGTGTTGGCCCACCGCCCGCGCGTGCTGTTGCTGGACGAGCCGTCGTCGGGCATCGCCCAGCGAGAGGTGGAGGCCTTGGGCAACCTCCTGGTCCGGGTGAAGGAAGCGCTCGGGTGCACATTCGTCGTCATCGAGCACGACATCCCGCTCATCCGCACGCTGTCGGACGCCATGTACGGCATGGAGACGGGCCGGGTCATCGCCCGGGGCACGCCCGACGAGGTGCTCAACGACCACCGCGTCATCGAGGCCTACCTGGGCACTGACCCCACGACGATCTCCCGTTCCGGGGCCATCGGGGGTGGCCGATGACGCGGGCGTGGGAGCGGGTCTGGGGGCGGTTCGGTGGTCGCATCGGCCTGCTGGTCCTGGCCGCCGGGTACATCGTCATGACCTCGGCGCTGCTGCAGTTCCTCCTGGCCAGGAACATGCGCCGGCGCATGGACTTCGCCATCAGCGGCGGCACCATCGGCGTGGGGCTGGTGGTGCTCGGCGTGGTGATCGTGCTCGTGGAGCGGGCCTGGTTGGCAGCCGACGGCGAGGAGCAGGCGCGCCGTTCGTTTCTCGCCGGCTTGCAGACGCGGGCGGCGGCGGCGAGCGGCGCGGGCGCGGCCCTGGCCGCCGTGCCCGATCTGGTGGTCGCCAGCGCCAACTCGTGCCACCGGCCCGACTGCCTGCTCGTTGCCGGGCGCGACGGCGTGGAGGAACTGCCCCTCGCCGACGCCCTGGGCCGCGGGCTGTCGGCCTGCCGGTTGTGTCTGAAGGGCGTGGGATCGTGAGGGGCCTGAAGCGGCTCGCGCTCGTCGCTCTGGCCGCGCTGGTGGTCGCTCCCGGCTGTGGCGTCCGCCTGGGCGCCGAGCACGCCACCGTTCGCCTTCGCGACGACAAGATGGAACTCGCCATCCCCACGGCACGCGCCGTGCGGTCGGGCGAAGTCGTCATCACCGTGGAGAACTACACGTTCACGCGGCGACAGGTCGTGCTCGCTCGCACCGACCAGCAGCCGCCCGCCCTGGCGCCCCGCCTGGCTACCGCGGCGCGGGGCCGGGACGACGAGGCCGTGGTCGCCGTCACCGGCACCATGCGCTCGGCCACCCGCACCATCGCCGGCTTCCTGCCCACCACGGTCCCGTCCAAGCAGAACCTGCACGTGCACCTGCGGCCGGGGGAGCAGTACGTGCTGTTCGACCGGCTGGGCGGGCTCGACAAGGGCCTGTACCTCACCCTGCGCGCCCAGTGAGGCGGGTCCTCGTCACCGGCGCGGCGGGCAACATCGGCACCGCGTGGACGGCGCACGCCCGCACCGCCGGCCGGTACGAGCTGCGGCTCACTGATGTGCGGGCCGACCCGTCCACCGGGATCACGCCCGCCGACCTGGCCGACCTCGGCGCCCTCAAGTCGTTGTGCGAGGGCATCGACACGGTGGTGCACCTGGCCGGCGACCCCGACCCGTCGGGCACGTGGGCGTCCGTGCACCGGGCCAACATCGAGGGCACGTACAACGTGTTCGTGGCGGCCAAGGCGGCCGGGTGCCGCCGGGTGGTGTACGCCTCGTCCATCCACGCCGTGTCCGGGTACTCGGCCGACGTGCAGGTGAAGACGAGCGAGCCGGTGAACCCGGGCGACGTCTACGGCGTGACCAAGTGCTTCGGCGAGGCCCTGGGCCGGTACATGGCCGAGCAGGAGGGCCTGTCCGTCATCGCCATTCGCATCGGTGCCTTCGACAACCCGGACCAGGCTGACGCCTTCATCTCCAGGCGCGACATGTGCCAGCTCATCGACCGCTGCATCGAAGCCGATGGCATGGCGTTCGCCGTGGTCCACGGGCTGAGCGAGAACCGGTACAAGCGCCTCGACCTCACCGACACCCGCCGGCTGCTGGGGTACGCCCCCCAGGACGACGCCGCCGCGGACGTCACTGCCCTGGCCGACCAGCCCGCCCTCCACAACCTGTCGTCGCCCCTCCAGCAGTCCGGCCTCCGCGACGACCTCTGATCGCACGCCTCCGCATTCTCGTAACGCTGGCGCCGCCTATGTGGGCGTG
>DASRGI010000047.1:0-4548 GCA_035651095.1 Acidimicrobiales bacterium
CCGCCTGCCAGCCCGCGCCGCCGCGCCCACCCACTGCCGGCTTGCATCCCGACCGCTTGCCCACGCCTTACCAAACCTTGCCTCAAGTCGACCCGCTGCACGCCGACACCATCGATGTGCAACACGCCCTCATCCCGCCGCCGCTCTCCCGGTCTCACCGGGACGCGCAGCTGGAGGAGGCGCGCCAGGTGAAGGCCGACGTCGACCGCTTCCTCGCCCTGCTCGACGACGAGCTGGCGCCGGGACCGGTCTGCGCCCGCCGCCCGGCGCCCCGCGTTACCGCCGACCTGGGCTGACTCACCGACCCCGCCAACGGCGACCGGCAAGCCCCGGCTAAGACCTGGACCGGGTGCGCGACGGGAAATCCGCCAGGCTCGACGGGAAGGCGCCGTCGGCCACGATGGCATCGGCCCACGGCTGGACCAGGCCGAGCAGCTCCTCCACGTCGTCGCCCAGCGCGCCCAGCATGGCGGCTTCGGACCGGTCGGTGGCTTCCTCCACCGACTCCCGCAACGACCGACCGGCCTCGGTCAGGCCCTCCGCCTCCAACAGCCCCCGCGACCGCAGGTCGTCGATGGTGGCCAACACTTCCGCCTGGGGCCAGCCCCGGGTGCGCAGGTAGCTGTTCAGCGGCAGGCCCATCCACGCTTCGGTGAGCAGCATGACCTCGAGCGGTCGCAGGCCGTGCGCGACCCACGCGGCCACGTGGGCATCGCCGCGGTGCTCGCGCACCTGGTCGGCGGCTCGCCACAGATCGCCCACGGTGTCACCCGGCCAGGGCAGCGAGCGCAGCCCGGCGAACAGCGGACGCCCTTCCATCGGCGCGGCGTCGGCCGCCCGCCGCAACAGCGACGTGGCCCGACCCGCCCCCTCGGGTGACGCTCCCAGGACGCGGCCCAGCCCGGCCTGCGCGCCCGCCACCCGCGCCGCCAGCACGTCCGGGACCGACGTCTTGGCCCACGCCTGATCCACGAACCGCTCCACCATGGGCGGGTAGAAGACGCCGAAGGTGGCTGCCACCACCGGCCCCGGCACCTGGCCCATGCATGCGCTCCTGCTGGCGAAGTACCCCTCGCCGAAGTCGAGCCCCAGCGCCTCGTATCCGGAAAGTGCCTCGGGGAGGAAGTAGATACTGGCCGCCAACGGCTCCAACACCTGCTGCAACCGTCGGGCCACCCCACGCGTGTCTGCAACCATGCACGGAGCCTAGGACCCGACACTTCGCCACCGGCCTGCCACCACCACCCTGCCACTGCCACGTGCCCCTCTTCGCCGACATCACGCCCCTCAAGGAGTCACGCGACTTCCGGTGGCTCTTCGGCGGCCAGCTCGTGTCCTTCATGGGTACCCAGCTCACGGTCGTGGCCGTTCCCGTGCAGGTCTACGCCCTCACCCACTCGTCCCTGCAGGTCGGCCTGGTCAGCCTGGCGCAGCTGGGCCCGCTCATCATCGGTTCCTTGCTGGGCGGCTCCGTCGCCGACAGCATGGACCGCCGCCGCCTCCTCCTGGCCGCCCAGGTCCCGATGGCCCTCACCTCGGTCATCCTCGCCCTCAACGCCCGCGCCCACGGCGCCCTCTGGCCCATCTACTTGACCACCGCCCTGGCCGCCGGCGTCTCCGGCATGGACCGACCTGCTCGCAGCGCCGCCCTGCCCAACCTGGTCTCCCGGGAGTCGCTCCCCGCCGCCTACGCGCTGTGGCAGATCCTTCTCCAGGTCGGTGCGGTGGCCGGTCCCGCCTTGGCCGGCCTCCTCGTTGCCAGATTCGGTTTATCGACCGTCTATTGGATAGACGCGGTGACCTACGTGGGCGCCTTCTACGCCGTGTTCCGTCTCCGGCCCCTCCCGCCCATCGGCGGCGGCACCCGCGCCGGGCTCGCCTCCATCGTCGAAGGGTTCCGCTTCCTCCGCCCCCGCAAGGAGCTGATCGGCGTCTTCGTCATCGACCTCGACGCCATGATCTTCGGCCTGCCCCGCGCCCTGTTCCCCGCCCTGGCCACCGGTGTGTTCGGTGGCGGCGCCGGGACGGTGGGCCTCCTCTACGCCGCGCCCGGTGCCGGTGCGCTGATCGGCGCCCTCACCACCGGGTGGGTGAGCCGCGTGCGTCGACAGGGCATGGCCGTGCTCGTGGCCGTCGCCGCCTGGGGCCTGGCCGTGGCCGTCTTCGGGTTGACGGCATCACTGCCTCTCGCCCTCGTGCTGCTTGCCGTCGCCGGCGCGGCCGACGTGATCTCTGCCGTGTTCCGCAACACCATCCTCCACCTGCTGATACCCGACAGCCTGCGGGGCCGCTTGTCCGCCCTGCAGATCGCCGTCGTCACCGGCGGGCCCCGGTTGGGTGACGCCGAAGCGGGCGCCGTCGCCGCCCTGACCTCGCCGCGCTTCTCCGTGGTGAGTGGGGGACTGGCCTGCGTGGCCGGCGTGCTCCTCGTGGGCTGGCTGCTGCCCGAGTTCCGGCGGGCCGAGGTGACCCCGGGCTCGGCCACGACCCGGCCAGGGCCGGAGACCGCCCCGCCCCCGCCGCTGACGCCTGAGCCGCCGGCCACCGCGACCTAGGGGACCATGGGTTCTCGTGACGCTGGCGCCGCCTGTGTGGGCGTCGGCGTCACGAGAACGGGAAGGCGGGGGGAGGCACGCCGGCAGGTCAGTGGCGGCGAGCCGACCTTCGGCTGACGAGGGTCACTCCGTCGACGGTGAGCTGGAGCACGGGCACGGCGCCCAGCCGAGCCAACCCCAGGGCCCGGGGGACGGTGATCGTCCCGTAGCCCGGCAGGCCGCCCATGCGTACGGCCCGGGCCACGGCCCGAGCCACGGTCCACGCCGGCACCCCGCCCATCCTCGTGGCGGGCACCTCGGTGCTGAGCACGGAAGCGTCGACCAGCCCAGCCCGAGCCGAGAACTTGGTGGACACGGGCCCGGGGTTGACGCACGTGACGGCCACGCCCCGGCCGCTCACCTCGCGGCGTAGGCCATCGCTGAACCCGAGCACCGCGAACTTGCTGGCCGAGTACACGGAGATGGGCGGCGCGCTGACGTACCCTGCCACCGACGCCACGTTCACGATGTGGCCCCGCTTGCGGGCCAGCATTCCGGGCAACACCCGCTGGGTGAGGTCGATGAGCCCGAGCACGTTGACCTCGAACAGCATGCGCACCTGCTCGGCGGGCATCTCCTCCACCAACCCGCTCCAGCCGATGCCGGCGTTGTTCACCAGCACGTCGACATCGCCGACGGCGCCCACCAATGCGGCCCGCTCCTCGTCGTCGGCCACGTCGGCGACCACCGGCGTGATGCCCGGCTGGGCCTCGGCCAGCTCTTCCAGCGCCCCCTTGCTGCGGGCGGCGGCGAACACGTGGGCGCCCTTGCTGGCGAGCAGTCGGGCCGTGGCCCGGCCGATGCCCGACGACGCCCCGGTCACGATCACCCTCGAGCCTCGGAGCCGCATGTCACCACTACACTCCGGCGCGTTCGGCGGCAGCAAGAACGGGGAGGCGACGTTGGCAGGACTGCAGGTCGAGGAGGCCACCGAGGTCACCCCCGAGCTGGTCGACGCCTTCGCCCGGCTCATCCCCCAGCTCTCCCGCTCGTCACCCCCGCCCACCGAGCACGAGGTGGCCGAGCTGGTCGACGCCCCCGGCACCCACGTGCTGGTGGCGCGCCTGGCCTCGGACGGCGAGACGGTGGGCGACATCGTGGGCACCCTCACGCTCGTGCTGTTCCGCATCCCCACAGGGATCCGGGCCTGGATCGAGGACGTGGTCGTCGACGACGCGGCCCGGGGCCGGGGGGCAGGCGAGGCCCTCACTGCCCTGGCCCTCGACATCGCCGGCGCCTCGGGGGCCAAGACGGTGGAACTCACGTCTCGCCCTTCCCGGGAGCCGGCCAACCGCCTGTACCAGCGCCTCGGCTTCGAGGCCCGGGAGACGAACGTGTACCGCTACACGCTCTGAGGGGCGAAGACCCGAGCCACGTGCTCGGGCACGCCGTCGCCGGTACGAGCCCGGCCGTAGACCAGGCGCACCAGCACCTCGGCCGGCAGCGTGAGGTCGGCCGGGCCGGACCAGTCGGCGCCTGAGCCGGAGCCGGCGGGCCGCAGGGCAACCCCTTCGCCCACCTCCATGACCAATGCCCGCTCGGGATCGGTGGTGCGGATGCGGACCCGTCGGGTCTCACCGGTGGGGTGACCGAAGTACCCGGCCACGCCTGCCACCTCGTCGACGACCACGGCCACGGCATCGGCCGCCACCACGGCGTTGGGGTCGAATGCCACCGCGATGTCCCATGTGTGCACGGCATGCTCCTTGAGGCGGAGCCGCACCAGCCCCCGCCCGTCCAGGTCCATCTGGCCGAACAGCTGGACGCGCGCCGCGGCCAACTCGGTGTCGGACAGGGCCTCGTACCGCTCGACCAACCTGGCGTCCCACTCCAGGCACCCGGCCACCTGTTCTTCCGGGGTGCTGTCGTTCCAGCGGTCCCACACGGCGGGATAGGTGTCCGCGGGGGCGGCCGCGTGGCCCTCGATGGCAGCCTCGAGCCAGCCCGCGCCCAG
>DASRGI010000048.1:0-15511 GCA_035651095.1 Acidimicrobiales bacterium
GTAGGGCGGCTGGTTGGCGTAGAAGTTGTCGCCGTCGGGCCCGACGGTGTGGTCCCACAGCCAGCCCACCGTTCCCGGGTCGTTGCCCGCGTTCCAGAGCATGGGGAGCACTTCTTTCCAGAGCGGCGCGCTGATCACGGAGTCGTTGCGGGGGATGAAGCGGTTGCCCCGGCCGGGAAGCTGTTCGGCGCTCAGGAACCGGGCCATCTGGGTGAGGCCGGGCGACTGGGCCAGGAGGTCCTCGCCCTTGTTCCTGTTCCATGCGAAGGCGAAGGGCAGGGCGTTGTGCAACCCGTAGCCGCCGTACACGATGCCCTCCTGCCAGTCGCCGTGCGCGCCCAGTTGGGCCGGCAGGGTCTGGAGGATGCGGTGCCGGGCCATGTCCTCCAGGGCGGTGAAGTCGGCGGGCAGGCCGGGCTCGCCCTCGATGGCGAGAAGGGTGAGGCCGTTGCCGCCACCGCACACCGTGTTCCAGTTGAAGCCGGGCGAGGCGTCGAACTGGAACGTGGAGTACAAGCAGGAGAAGACCGTGTGCTCCTGGGCGGCCAGGCTGTTCACGATGGTGGCCCGCTCGGCCGCGGTCATGAGGTCGTACGTCCAGTCGAAGGCCAGGCCCACGCCCTTGGTCATGTCACCGCGGCCCAGTTCGTTGTTGTTCCATGCCGTCCAGTGGGCGGACAGGGCCACGAGCAGGTCGATGGCGGCGCGGCCGTACTTGGGATCGGCCGACAGTTGGTAGGCGAAGCCCAGGTCGGTGAGGTAGCTGCCCATCTGGTTCTGGCCGAAGAAGCCGTCGTACCAGTTCCACCCCGAGCCGTCGGGGTTGTTGACCACTGCCGGGCTGACGTAGTTGGGGCTGGTCGGGTCGGTGTAGCTGTCGACCTTGGCCTTCAGCGAGGCCCACGCCTGGGCGGGCACCCCCGACTGGATGCGAGCCTGGAGGGCGGGGACGTCGGCAGCCGAGAACAGCAGGCGCGGGTGGGGGAGCACGGTCGCCATCGCTGGCGGCGCGGTGGTGGTGCCGCCCACGAACGTGAGCAGCGAGCCCAGCAGGGCGACGGTTCCGGCCACTCGGGCCCAGGGATGATGACGGCGCATGCACGGCCTCCGGAGATGGGTCTGTCGGAACACTTCCCGCTGTACGGGCAGGACTCCTGCCACTATGTTAGGAAACCTTACGAGGGCAGGACGATCGGGAGAGTCGCATGCTGGCAGCACGTTGGTGGGGCAGGGACGACGTACGGGTCGAGGACATCGACGACCCGGGCGACCCGCCCGCGGGCTGGGTGCGCCTGCGCGTGCAGGCGTGCGGCATCTGCGGCACCGACGTGGAGGAGTACACGTCCGGCCCCGTGATCATCCCCACCGCACCCCACCCCCTCACCGGTTGCATGCCGCCCCTCACGCTGGGCCACGAGGCCGTGGGCATCGTCGAGAGCCGGGGCGAGGGCACCACCCTCGAGGTGGGCACGCCCGTGGCCGTTGAGTCCAACCTGTTCTGCGGGCGGTGCTGGTGGTGCCGCCGGGGCGAGTACCAGCTGTGCCCGGACTTGGCGTCGCTCGGCCTCATGGGTGACGGCGGCCTGGCCGAGGTCATGCTCGCTCCCGAGTACATGTGCATCCCCTTCTCGACGGACGTGAGTGCCGAGCAGGCGGCTCTGGCCGAGCCGCTGTCCGTCGCCGTGCGGGCCGTCACCCGCGCCGGCATCGGCCTCGGTTCCACCGTGACCGTGCTCGGGGCGGGGACGGTTGGCCTCCTCACCGTGCAGGCCGCCCGCCTGGCCGGGGCTCGCATCGTCGTGGCCGTGGAGCGCCTGCCCGAGCGCCGGGCCCTGGCCCAGCAACTGGGTGCCGACCTGGCCGTGTCGCCCGAGGACGCGGCCGAGGCCGTGGTCGACGCCACCGACGGGCTGGGTCCCGACGTGGCCATCGAAGTCGCCGGCAACGCGGCGGCGGCGGCGGCGGCCGTCCGCCTGCTGCGCCCGGGTGGCAGGGCGGTGCTGCTGGGCGTGTTCGACGACACGGTGCCCATCGACATGGTCGATTTCCTGATGCACGAGAAGACGGTGACGACCAGCCTGTCGCACGTCTACGACCAGGACTTCACCAACGCGGTGTCGCTCATCGACCGGGGCGCGGTGCAGCTCGACCCGCTCGTCACCGATCGCATCAGCCTGGCCGAGGTGATCGAGAAGGGCTTCAAGGCGCTGGTCGCCGAGCCGGGCGAGCACCTGAAGGTCGTGGTGCTCCCGAACGGAAGGGCTGCATAGTGCGCATCACCGGGATCAAGACCGCCGTCATCGAGGCCAACTTCGACTGGACGCTCGTGCGCGTGGAGACGGACGAGGGGGTGAGCGGCCTGGGGGAGGCGTTCTTCGCGCCTGGCCTCACCGCCATGATGCGCGAGTTCGAGTCCGTGCTCGTGGGCGAGGACCCGTTCGACATCGACCGCCTCTACCAGAAGATGCGCTGGGCCTCCTCGGCCGGGTCCATCGCCGGGTTCGCCTACAACGCCATCAGCGGCATCGAAGCGGCTCTGTGGGACCTGAAGGGCCGGGCCCTCGGGGTGCCCATCTGGCAGCTGCTCGGCGGCAAGTTCCGCGACCGGGTGCGCATCTACGCCGACTGCCACGCCGGCCACACGTTGGAGAGCCTGGGGCCGCTGCTCCAGCGCCGGGCGCCTGCGTGGTTGGGCAATGGAGACGCTGCCGGTTCGAGATCCGGGTATTTCGAATCGCTGCCCGACGAGTCGGACGACTTCACGCCCAAGGCCTACGCCGAGAAGGCGCGGGCCGTGGCCGACCGGGGTTTCACCGCCCTGAAGTTCGACCTCGACGTCCCCGTCAGCGGTTCGGTGGCGCCCGACGCCTACGCCCGCAACCTCAACCCTGCCCAGCTCGACCATCTGGCCTCGCTCGTGGCCGAGACCTGCGCGGCCGTGGGCCCGCATGTCGAAGTGGCCTTCGATTGCCACTGGCGCTTCACCGTCAAGGACGCCATCCGCCTGGCCCGTGCCATCGAGGGTGTGCCCGTGGCCTGGCTCGAGGACCCCACGCCGCCCGAGAACCCCACCGCGCTGGCCAAGGTCACCCACGCCACGTCCACGCCCATCGGCACAGGGGAGAACTGGTTCGCCCGCGAGGGGTTCCGGGAGGCGCTGTCGCTGGGTGCGCTCGACATCGTGCTGCCCGATCTCCAGAAGTGCGGTGGGTTGGGCGAGGGCAAGCGCATCGCCGAGCTGGCCGACATGCACGACCTGAGCGTCGCTCCCCACAACATCTCCGGTCCCATCGGGACCATGGCGTCCGTGCACGTGGCCGCGGCCATCCCCAACTTCCACTCGCTCGAGTGGCACGCCCAGGACGTCCCCTTCTTCGATGCCCTGCTCGTGGGCGCCGGCCCCCTGATCGTCAACGGCCACGTGGAGGTGCCGACCGGTCCCGGTCTCGGCGTGGACCTCGACCTCGACGCCGCCGCCCGGTACGCCAAGGCCGGCGAGCCGTTCTTCGCATGAGCCGGTACCCCGCGTCCTTGCGCCGGGCCTTGTACGACCTGGCGTTGGAGCAGAACATCGTCGCGCCCCACGGCGCCTACCCCCGGCCGGCCATGCGGGTGGCGCCCTTCTACGAGCCCTACGGCGTGCAGTTCGTGTGGGACCTGCCGTACTCCACCATCGCCGTGGCTCGGGTGGGCGGCCGGGTCGACCTGTGCCGGGGCTTCGTCGAGAACATGCTCGACTTCGCCTTCACCGACGGTCCCGATGCGGGCATGATCCCCCGCTCGGTGGCGGCCGACGGGTCGCAGGCCGGGCAGGACGGCACCCAGGCGCCGCTGCTCACATGGCTCACTCGCGAGCTGCACCGGTTGGAGCCGGACGAGGCCTTCGTGGGCCGGGTGTACCCGGCCCTGGCCGCCTTCATCGATTGGTGGCAGTCGCCCCGCCGCGACTACGACGGCGACGGGCTGTGCGAGTACGCGGGGTCGACACCCACGTACGTGGCCTACGAGTCGGGCCACGACTACTCGCCCGAGCGCGACCTGGTGATGGGCGAGCCCACGCCCCAGAGCGACGACGGGCTGGTGCACGAGCCCTTCGCCGACGTATTCCTCAACTCGTGCCTGTACGTCGAGTTGGACGCCCTGGCCGACCTCGCTCGGGTCGCCGACCCCGAGCGGGTGGGGGAGTGGGAGGGGCGCCGTGACGCCCTGGCGGCTCGCATGCGGGAAGCCATGTGGGACGACGAGATCGGCGGCTTCTTCCCGGTCGTGCGCCGCGACCTGTGCCCGTCGCAGCCTCGCCACTACCGGCACACGCCCGCGCTGCTGCAGCCGCTCTGGGCGGGCCTGGCCACGCCCGAAGAGGCGGCCCGCACCGTCGACACGCTGCTGTCCCGGCCTCGCAACTACCCGCACTGGTCGCGCTGCATGTCGGTACGCCTGGGGGCTGAGCTGTACAACGGCTACCAGGTCGTCACCGACGGCCTGCACCCGTCGCGGGGCGACGGTGCCGCGGCCGGAGGCGTGGAGCTCACGAACGACGGCTTCGTCGCCCGCTTCGGCGAGGACCGGGGCCCGGCCGCCGCCGCCTTCTGGCGGCTTGGCTTCGCCGTGTCGGTGTCCGGGCTCGTGTCTGCCGATGCCCGCGTGGTGGTGGAGGTGGAGGACGGCGACGGGCGGGTGTTCCGGGCCGTCGACATCAAGCCCGACGCCGCCGGGGAGTTCGAGGTGGCGGCCGGGCCCGACCCGTGGTCGGTCCCCGGCGGGCGCACGTGGGTGCACGGGCTGCGCCGCATCGAGCTGGTGGCTTCGGGCTGCACGGTCCGGTCCGTGGACGTGCGCTACGACGACTGGCCGGCGTCGGGCCTGCTGTCGCCGTATGGCATCAAGAGCGCCCACCCGCTGGACGGGAAGCACCCGGCGCCGGGCGCGCCCACGCAGTTCTGGTCAGGCACGATCTGGGGACCGCACCAGATGCACGGGTGCTACGGCCTGGCCCGGTACGGCTTCACCGATCTGGCTGCCGCGTGTGCCCGGGCGTTCTGCGACGCCACGGCCACGTCGTACGCGGCCGGGGGCGACGCCTTCGAGCACCTGTCCCACGAGGACGGGCGAGGCCTGGGCACCACGCGATACACGTGGGGCGCGGCCGCCGCCCTGCTTCTGATGGCCGACTTCATCGACCCCGAAGACCCCTAACCTCACCTTCCTCTACCGCTTCTCGTTGCGTCTTCTCCCGGTAGGCGAGCAAGAACGCAACGAGAACGGATGGTGGGTGGGCGCTACTCGACGACGACGGGGTTGGTGAGGACGCCGATCCCCTCGATGTCGATCTCCACCACGTCGCCGTTGAGCAGGAACACCGGGGGCGTGCGGGCGAAGCCGACGCCGAACGGGGTGCCCGTGGCGATCACGTCGCCCGGCTCCAGCGTCATGAAGCGGGACAGGTAGCTGATGATGGCGGCCACGCCGAAGATCATCTCGCCGGTGGTGCTGTCCTGGAGCGTGGTCCCGTTGACTCGGCAGGCGATGCGCAGGGCCTGGGGGTCGGGGATCTCGTCGGCTGTCACCACCCAGGGACCGAGGGGGCAGAAGGTGTCGAACGACTTGCCCCGGATCCACTGACCGTCCGAGAACTGCGCGTCCCGGGCGGACACGTCGTTGCAGTTGGTGTAGCCGAACACGTAGCCCAGGGCGTCGGCCTCACTCACGTGGCGGGCCCGGCGCCCGATGACGACGGCGAGCTCGGCTTCGTAGTCGACCTGCTCGCTGTCCTCCTTCGAGTAGCGGATGCCGTCGCCCGGGCCCACGATGCTGTTGTTGGTCTTGACGAAGGTCACCGGCGACTTGGGCGGCTCCAGGCCAGACTCCCGGGCGTGGTCGGCGTAGTTGAGGCCGATGGCCAGCACCTTGGTGGGCGCCGTCAGCGGGCTCTGCAAGCGTACGGCGTCGAGCGTGGTGGAGTCGGCCACGGCCGGCGCGGCGGCCAGGTCGACACCCGCGGCGAGCGCATCGCGCAGGGCGTCACGGCCCAGGCCTTCGGGCGCTTCCACGATGGGTGTGACCGTGTCGCCCTCGACGCGGGCGACCCAACTCGATTGACCGATGCCAACCCGTGCGATTCGCACAACCGACTCCTTCGCTCAGAACGCCTCGTGGCGCTTGTAGACCTCGACAGCGGAGTCACCATCGCGCAGCTCGTGCTCCGTAGCCACTTCCTTGGTCACCCGCTCCTCGCACAGCCGGAGCACGTCGAGGGCGGCTCCGGCGGGGAGGGCCACGGCGCCGTTGGCGTCGGCGAACACCAGGTCGCCGGGGGCGATCTCCACGCCCCGGCACACGACGGTCTCACCGAAGCCGACCATCTCGCCCCGGCCCCGGATGTCGAGGGGGGAGCGGTAGGTGGCGAACACGGCGAAGTCGAGGGGGCTGATCTGGTGCAGGTCGCGCACGCCGCCGTCCACGACGGCGCCCACCGCGCCCCGCTGCTGCACGCCCGCGCTCATGAGGCCACCCCACAGGGCGCCCTGCACGTCCTCGTCGGTGGCCACCACGCACACGCTGGCCGGCGGGGTGGCGTCGACCATCGAGAGCAGCATGTCGATCTCCACCCGCGTGGACGTCTTGTGGATCTGGGCGGTGTGGGCGGGGCCGACCACGACCCGCAGGGTGTCGGCGTGGTAGGGCTGCAGGCCAGGCGCCAGGGCCCGGGGGCCGAGGCCCACCGCCTCGGCGCAGTCGGACACCAGCGACGAGTACAGGCGCTCGAAACGGCGGATCACGTCAGGTTCGAAGACCATTAGCAAGGAAGGCTAACGAACTCGGCCGCGACGCTCAACTAGCGTTGGCCCGTGCCCACCACGAACGACCCGCGGGTGGTGGCGGTACGAGTGCTGGTGCCCGATGCCGATGCCGGGGCCGACTACCACCGCCAACCCACCGGCCACTGGATCACCGACACCAAGATCGCCAACCCCATGTCGGGGTGGCCCGAGTACCGGGCCTCGCGCACGTCGTGGGGCATCGGCGCCATGGGCACGTTCGTGGTCGAGGTGGAGACGTCCGACGGGCAGGTGGGCATCGCTCCTTCCATCGGCGGCCCCCCCGCCGCGTTCATCGTCGAGCGCCACCTGGCCCGGTTCGTGGAGGGCAAGCCTCTCACCGTCGAGGGCATCGCCGAGGCGTGGGACCAGATGTTCCGGGGCTCGCTGTACTACGGGCGCCGGGGCCTGGCCATCAACGCCATCTCCGCCGTGGACCTGGCCCTGTGGGATGCCCTGGGCCGCAGCCGGGGCGAGCCCGTGTGGCAGCTCCTCGGCGGCGCCGCCCTGGACGAGCTGGCGTTCTACGCCACCGGCCCCCGCCCGGACATCGCCCGGTCGCTGGGCTTCGTGGGCGGCAAGCTGCCGTTGCCCGCCGGCCCGGCCGAGGGGGCCGACGGCCTGGCCGAGAACGTGGCCCTGGCCGCCACCATGCGCGACAAGTGCGGCGACCCCGACGACTTCTTCCTCTCCTTCGACTGCTACATGAGCCTGGACGTGCCTTTCACCCTCGACCTGGTCGAGGCCATCGGGCCGTACGGTTTCAAGTGGGTCGAGGAGTTCCTGCCGCCCGACGACTACTGGGGCTACGCCGAGGTGAAGCGGGCCGTGGCCGCGTCCGGCTCGGGCATCCTGACCACCACGGGTGAGCACGAGTCGACCCGCTGGGGGTTCAAGCTCCTGCTGGAGCGGGAGTGCGCCGACATCATCCAGCCCGACGTGGGCTGGTGCGGCGGCCTCACCGAGCTGCTGCGCATCGCGGACATGGCCCGCGAGCACGGGGTGCCCGTGGTGCCCCACGGCTCCAGCGTCTACAGCTACCACTTCCTCGTGACCCGGCCGGAGACGCCGTTCGGCGAATTCCTGATGATGCACCCCGAGGCCACCGAGGTGGTGCCCATGTTCGCCCCCCTGCTGGTGGACGAACCGGTGCCCGTGGGCGGCCGCCTGCGCGTTCCCGACCGCCCCGGGTTCGGCGTCGAGCTGAACCGCACCCTCCCGCTCGCCCGCCCCTACCCCCACTAGCGAGCCCCCCACCGTTCTGTTGCAACTGGGTACCGGCCCCCGAAACTCAGTTGCTCGAGAATGGGGGGGTGAAGGCGCCGTCGACCAGGCGGTGGATGCCGAGCGGGTTGGCGTCCTGCAGCGCGGGCGGGAGCAGCGCCGCGGGGGCGTCCTGGTAGGCGACCGGGCGCAGGAACCGGCGGATGGCGGTGGCCCCCACCGACGTGTGCGACGCCGCCGTGGTGGCCGGCCAGGGCCCGCCGTGATGCATGGCCGGGGCCACGGCCACACCGGTGGGATAACCGTTGAACACCAGCCGGCCCACCCGCTCGCGCAGGGTGTCGGCCAGCGCGGGTGCGTCCGCATCCGCGGGCTCGCAGTGGATGGTGGCGGTCAGGCTGCCTTCGACGGAGCGGGCCGCGGCCAGCGCCTCGGCGGGTGACGAGCAGCGCACCACCACACTCACCGGGCCGAACAGCTCCTCGGCCAGTTCGGGCGTGGCCAGGAACGTGGGGGCATCGACCGAGAGCAGCACGGGCGGATGGCAGGCGACGCCGCCGCCGCCCGGCGCAGGCGCGCCCTGCGCGACCACCGACACGCCCGGCAGGGCCGACGTCCGGGCCAGCCGCTCCACCAGGCCGGCGTGGATGCGGGCGTCGAGCATGGGGCCGGCCGCCGCCCCTGCCACCAGTGCGCCGACGGCGGACACGAAGGCGTCGCCCGCAGCGCCAACCGGCACCACCGCGAGACCCGGCTGGGTGCAGAACTGGCCGGTGCCCAGGGTCATCGACGCGAAGAACCCCTCGGCCACGGCCGGGCCCCGGGCGGCGAGGGCGGCGGCCGTCACGAACAGCGGGTTGACCGAACCCATCTCCGCGTAGACGGGGATGGGTTCGGGCCGGGCCGCGGCCAGGTCGAACAGGGCCCGCCCGCCCGCCAGCGAGCCGGTGAAGCCCACGGCCTTGATGCCGGGTGCCTGCACCAACGCGGCACCGGCGGCATGGGGATCGTCGGTGGCGTCGAACACCAGCGAGAACACGCCCGCAGGCAGGCCCACGGACGCCACCGCCTTGGCCAGCACCTCGCCGCACAGCCGGGAGGTCTCCGGGTGGCCGGGATGGACCTTGAACACGACGGGGCAGCCGGCCGCCCAGGCCGAGGCCGTGTCGCCGCCGGGCACGCCGAACGCCAGGGGGAAGTTGCCTGCCCCGAACACGGCCACGGGGCCGAGCGGCACCTGCATGCGCCGGAGGTCGGGCCGGGGCGGCACGGCGGACGGGTCGGCGTGGTCGATGATGGCGTCGACGTAGGAGCCTTCGTCCACCAGATCGGCGAAGGCCCGCAACTGGGCGCACGTGCGGGCCCGCTCACCGGTGAGGCGGGGGAGGCCCAGGTGCGTCTCCCGGTCGGCCACGGCGAGCAGGCCGTCGCCCAGGGCCTCCAGCCCGTCGGCTGCGGCCCGCAGGAGCGGCGCCCGATCGGCGGCCTGGAAGGCGGGGAAGGCGGCGACTGCCTCGGCCACGGCCTTCACGCGGTCTCGACGGCCGCCGCCGCGGCCAGCCCCAGCTCGTCGATCGCCGTCTCGCGCATCTTGAACTTCTGGATCTTGCCGGTGACGGTCATGGGGAACTCGTCGGTGAACTTCACGTAACGCGGCACCTTGAAGTGGGCGATGCGACCCCGGCAGAACTCCTTCACGTCCTCCTCCGACAAGGCCGCGCCCTCACGCACCTTCACCCACGCCATGATCTCCTCGCCGTACTTGGGGTCGGGCACGCCGATCACCTGCACGTCGCTGATGTCGTCGTGCGTGTAGAGGAACTCTTCGATCTCCCGCGGGTACACGTTCTCGCCGCCCCGGATGATCATGTCCTTGATGCGGCCCACGATGTTCACGTAGCCCTCGTCGTCCATGGTGGCCAGGTCGCCCGTGTGCATCCAGTGGTGCTCGTCGATGGCCTCGGCGGTGCGCTCGGGGTCGTTCCAGTAGCCGGTCATCACCGAGTACCCGCGGGTGAGCAGCTCGCCCGCCGTGCCCCGCGGCACCACGCCGCCTTCCACGGGGTCGACGATCTTCACCTCGACGTGGGGATGGACGCGCCCGACGGTGGACGTGCGCTGGTCGAGGGTGTCGTCGGCGCCCGTCTGGGTGGACACCGGTGACGTCTCGGTCATGCCGTAACAGATCGTGACCTCGTCCATGTGCATGGACGACATGACCTGCTTCATCACCTCGACCGGGCAGGGCGAGCCCGCCATGATCCCGGTGCGCAGCGACGACAGGTCGTAGGAGTTGAACGTGGGCAGGGCCAGCTCGGCGATGAACATCGTGGGCACGCCGTAGAGGCTCGTGCAGCGCTCGGACTGGACGGTGTCCAGCACGGCCTCGGGCTCGAAGGCGGCCTCGGGGATGACCATGCAGGCGCCGTGGGTCGTGCACGCCAGGTTGCCGAGCACCATCCCGAAGCAGTGGTAGAAGGGCACGGGGATGCACACCCGGTCGCGCTCGGTGTAGCGGCACCCCTCGCCGATGAAGAACCCGTTGTTCAAGATGTTGTGGTGCGTGAGCGTCGCGCCCTTGGGGAAGCCCGTCGTACCGCTCGTATATTGAATATTGATCGGGTCATCGAATTGAAGGCCGCCCATCCGGGCCCGCAACTCGTCACGCGGCACCGACGCGCCCGCGGCCAGCAGGGCGTCCCACTCGGGCGAGCCGAGGTAGATGGTCGCCTCCAGGGACGTGAGCTCGGGCGTCACCTCCGTCACCATCGCCTGGTAGTCGCTCGTCTTGAACGAGGGCGCCGCCAGCAGGAACCGGCAGCCCGACTGGTTGAGCGCGTACGACAGCTCCGACGTGCGGTAGGCGGGGTTGATGTTGACGAGGATGGCGCCCACCTTGGCCGTGGCGTACTGGATGAGCACCCACTCGGCGCAGTTCGGGCTCCAGATGCCGATGCGGTCACCCACGTCGAGGCCCAGGCCGAGCAGCCCGCAGGCCAGCACGTCCACCGCTTCGTTCAGCTCCGCGTACGTGTAGCGCAGGCCCTGGTGCCGGGACACCAGCGCCTCGGCGTCGGGGACGCGGGCCACCGTCCGTTCGAGGTTGGCCCCGATGGTCTCGCCCAGCAGGGGCAGGGTGGACGTGCCGCTGGCGTAGGAGGGTGCCGTCATGGGCAATAGGGTCCCATGTCCATCCCCGGGTAGCGAGCGGCCACCCCCGCCAACGTGGCCTCGTTCCAGTACTCGTGATCGGGAGGTGGGAAGCCGATCACCGTGCGCTGCCGGGGTGTGGCCTGCTCGATGAACCGCTTCATTTCGGCCGTGTTGCCCTCGCGGGGGAAGGCGCGGAACCCCATCCACTCATAGCCTGCTCGGCGCCACACGATGTGGTGGCTGAAGCGGGTGCCGGACGCCGCCTTCATGGCCGAGCCCCGGTGGTACGTCGCCATGCTGTAGATCATCAGTGACCCGGCCGTGAGGGTGACGGGGTGTTCGGCGGCGTAGGCGTCCGTGTGCTCCCGCCCCAGTTGCATGGGCAGGGGCCCGCCCGTGTGGGTGACCGTCTGCGACACCACGTACGTCGGTCCCAGATCGACGGTGACGTCCTCGTAGTAGACGATCATCGGCACCTGGCGGAAGGCGCCGTCGTCCCGGGGCACCACCAATGTGTTGTTGCCGAAGTCGAGGTGGTGGTCCTGCTCCCAGTCGCCCTTGCCTGCGTACTTGGCCCAGAGGAGGCCCTGGGTGATGAAGACGTCGGGCGTGCCCAAGGCCTGCTCGACGAAGGCGATCAGCTCCGGGTGGGTGGTGATGTTGTTGAGGGCGTCGCCCACATAGGGGAACTCACGCCAGAAGGGCATGGCTTCGTAGCGCTCGGCCGCGGCCGCGTACTCCTCCCACGACGGGAAGTAGCGCTCGAGGTTCTCCCGCGCCTCCTTCAACTCGCCTGGGGTGAGGAAGTCGGGCACGATCACCCACCCGTGCTCGTGCCAGTGGGCGATGTGCTCGTCGCTGATGCGATCGGTCCCCGTCGTCATGAGCCCGCCCGAACGATCCAGTCCTGCATGGCCGCCTTGAGCCAGAGGCTCGCGCCGGGCGGGACGATCTCGTCCACGGCCTTGCGCTGGTCGTCGTCCACGGTGACGTCGAGGGAGGCGAGGGCGTCGCGCAACTGCTCGGTCGTGCGCGGGCCGATGATGGGGGAGGTGACCCCTGGGGCATCCCGCAGCCAGGCCAGGGCGAAGCGCGAGAGGGTGGTGCCCACCTCGGAGGCCAGGGCGGCCAGCTTGTCGATGGCGGTGTGGGTGTCGGCCCAGTGGGGGGCGTCGAGGGTGAAGCCCTCGGTGGCCCGGGCCCCGGCCGGCGCCTGGCCGCCCCGGAAGCGGTCGGACAGCAGGCCCCCGGCCAGCGGGCTCCACGGGATGATGGCCATGCCGTACTCCCGGCAGGCGGGCACCACTTCCCGCTCGACCTCCCGCTCCAGCAGGTTGTAGGGCGGCTGCTCGGTGGCGATCCGCACGAACCCGTGCTCCTTGGCCACGTGCTGGGCCTGGGCGATGCGCCAGGCCGGGAAGGTGGAGATGCCCACGTAGCGGACCTTTCCCTGGCGCACGACGTCGGTGAGCGCCTCGAGCGACTCCTCGATGGGCGTGGTCTCGTCGAAGCGGTGCAGCTGGTACAGGTCGACGTAGTCCGTCTGCAGCCGCCGCAGCGAGTTCTCCAGCTCGCGGACGATGGCCACCCGGGAGTTGCCCCGGTCGTTGGGGCCGGTGCCCATGGGGTTGAAGACCTTGGTGGCGAGCACGGCCTCGTCCCGGCGACCCTGGAGGGCGACGCCCACGATCTCCTCGGAGCGGCCGCCCTGGTACACGTTGGCCGTGTCGACGAAGTTCACCCCCGCATCGAGGGCCTCGTGGATCATGCGGATCCCGTCCTCTTCCGAGGTGGGGCCGCCCACGTTCATGACACCCAGGCAGAGTGGCGCCACGCGCACACCCGCCTGACCCAGCTGGCGGTAGTCCATGGCCTAATCGTAACGATTACTACCGAACTCGGGTAGCGCCCTGTATCGTTGCCCGGATGCAGGCATTGGGGGAAGAGCAGGTCACGTTCTTCAAGGAGCACGGGTACCTCCACATCCCAGGCGTCTTCGGCCAGGCCGAGACCCGTGAACTGGCCCGGGACCTCGACTGGATGCTGGAGGAGTGGTCCCATCGCACCGAGTGGACCGGCGGCTGGCGGGACGAGCTCATGGCCAAGGAGGTGGAGAAGGACGCCAAGATCGACGTCCTCCACGACCTCCAGCTGTACTCGGCGGCCTGGTCCAAGGCGTTGGCCAAACCCAAGCTGGCTGGAGCCATGAGTGACCTCCTGGGTGGTGGCCCGGTGGAGCTGCACCACAGCACCATGCACGTGAAGCCGCCGGAGACGGGGATGCCGTTCCCCATGCACCAGGACTACCCGTTCTACCAACACATCGACGGCCGCTACGTCGACGTCCTCGTCCACCTGGACGACACGTCGCACGAGAACGGTGAGATCCGGTTCCTCGACGGGTCGCACAAGCTGGGTGCCCTCGACCACATCACGGTGAGCAACGGCACCCTGTGCACGCCCTACCTCCCGACCGACGAGTACCGGCTGGAGGACACGGTGGCCGTGCCCGCCAAGGCGGGCGACGTGGTGTGCTTCAGCATCCACACCATCCACGGGTCGTACATCAACACCACGCCGACGGCCCGACGTCTGGTGCGGGTGGGGTACCGGCATCCCGACAACCTCCAGCAGGCCGGTCAGGCGGTCGGCCGCCCGGGCCACCTGGTGTGGGGCCGGCGGGCACGGCCACAGCAGTGACCACGGCGGCCCTCGACCACCTGCGGGCGGCGGCCGACCAAGCCCGGGCCGGGTGGCTGCCCCAACGGTGGGAGAGGATCGACGGGCCCGGTCCCGACGGGTACGCGGTCACCCGGTTCCCATCGCTCCACGGGCCCATGGGCGGCATCGATGGCGACCTCGCCCTGGAGCCCGGGCAGGAGCTGACCATCAGGTGCGACCTACCCGACGGTGAGCGCCTCGACCTCATGCTGTGGAGCCTGTTCCCCACGGCCGTGCGCCAGGGCGGGCGCTCGCTCTTGGACGACGACGTCCCGCCCGCGGCCTGCGGGCCCGCCCTCATCCCCCTGGAGCCGGGAGGCCGCCTGGAGCTGACGGTCCGGGCCTTCGACCATCAGCTGTACCGGCCCTGGCACTGGTTCCGGTTCACCACGACGGAACAGCGGCGCCGGTTCGAGGAGCTGGACGTGGCCTGGGCCCAGCTGTACCTGGCCGACGCACTGGCCGTGACCGCGGGGGAGCGGGCCGCCGTCGGCATGGCCGCCGGACACGCCGCCGTCGGCCGGTACGCGGCGATGGTCGAGGCCCTGGCGCCCCTCGGTGAGCGCATCGCCGCCCGGGAGGTCCACCTCGTCGGCCACTCGCACATCGACCTCAACTGGCTGTGGCGCATGCCCGACACCGTGCAGATCGTCCTGCGCGACATCCGGTCCGTCCTCGCCCTGCTCGACGACTATCCGGAGATGACCTTCACCCACAGCCAGCCGGCGAGCTACCGCATGGTGCAGGAGCATGCGCCCGAGCTGTTCTCGCGGATCAGGGCCCACATCGCGGCCGGCCGGTGGGAGCCGGCCACGCTGCAGTGGGTGGAGGGCGACACCAACATGGCGTCGTCCGAGGCCACCGCCCGCCAGGCCCTCGAGGCCGTGCTCTACGCCCGCACCGAGCTGGGCGCGTCGCCCACCGTGCTGCTGGCCCCGGACACGTTCGGCCACGCCGGCAACCTGCCCCAGATCGTGGCGTCAGCCGGCGGCCGCTTCTACTACCACCACCGCTGCAATCCCGGGTGGCCCGCCTATTGGTGGGAAGGGCAGGACGGCACCCGGCTGCTGGCCGTGTCGACGCCCACGTACAGCGGCGACATCACCGCCGGCGACCTGGCCCGGGCCGCGGTCGCTGGCGGCGACAGTCTGGTGTCGATGCACTTCTACGGCGTGGGCGACCACGGCGGCGGGCCCACACGAGAGGCGCTCGACGCCTTGCGCCGGTTGCAAGGGCAGCCCTTGTTGCCGACAGCCCGGTGCAGCACGGTGGCCCGCTACGCCGAGGCCGTCTCGGCAGACAACCTGCCCGTGCACCGGGGCGAGTCGGCCACCACCTTCGAGGGGTGTTACACCACCCACGCCGACACCAAGCGCTTCAACCGCCACGGCGAGAACCTGTTGCAGACGGCCGAGACCCTGGCCGCGCTGGCCGGCCACGACGACGCCGAGCGGCTCGGGGACTTGGTCGAGGCGTGGCGCACGGTGTTGTTCAACCAGTTCCACGACATCCTCGACGGGTCGGCCATCCGCGAGGTGTACGAGGACCAGGCCGCCGACTTCGAGGCCGTGGCCGAACTGGCGGGCGTGGTCACC
>DASRGI010000049.1:0-29222 GCA_035651095.1 Acidimicrobiales bacterium
CCTCCAGGTTGATGCCACCGAAGACGGGCTCCAGCCGCTGCACGGTCTCGACCAGCTCGTCGGCCGAGTTCACCCGCAGGCAGATGGGGAAGGCGTCGATACCGGCGAACTCCTTGAAGAGCATGGCCTTGCCCTCCATCACCGGCAGGCCCGCCTCGGGCCCGATGTTGCCCAACCCGAGCACGGCGGTCCCGTCGGTGACGATGGCGACCGTGTTCTTCTTGATGGTGTACCGGTGGACCTCGGCGGGGTCGGCAGCGATGGCATCGCACACCCGGGCCACGCCCGGCGTGTAGGCCATGGAGAGGTCGTCGCGGTCCTGCAACGGGACCTTGGACGTCACCTCGATCTTGCCGCCCTCGTGCATGAGGAACGTGCGGTCGCGCACGCTGTGCACGACGACACCCGGCACTGATTCGATCGCCTGGCGTATGCGCTCGACGTGGGCGCTGTCGGCGGCGTAGACGGTGATGTCGCGGGTGATGCGATCGCCCACCACCTCGACGATGTCGAGGGCGGCGATGTTCCCGCCTGCCTCGCCGATGACCGTGGCCACTCGACCCAGCGAACCGGGCTTGTGGTCGGCCTCGACGCGGAGGCGGACGGAGTACGAAGCGTTGGGAACGGCCATGCTCCGCCGGAGCCTACCGGCGGACCATCAGCCCCCCTACATCCATCCGACAGTTGTGCTTCACCTGTCGAAGCACTTCTGCCGCGTGGAACACGAAGGTGTTACGCGCCTTCGTGTTCCATCTGCTCCAGGCAACGCCGGATCTCGGAGGCCCGGAAGCGGCGGTGGCCGCCCAGGGTGCGGATCGCGGTGATCTTGCCTGCTCGGGCCCAACGGGTGACGGTCTTCGGGTTGACCCGGAAGAGCGCGGCTACCTCGGCGGGCGTGAGGAGAGCGTCGGGTTGGTTCTGATCTGCCATGGTGAGGTCCCTTTCACACGCGGCTTGTGCCGGTCGGCCCCCGTTCGGGGACGGTGTCCCTTTCGTCCTTGAAGGTACGGCCCGGCCCGATTGCCGTCGATGGCCCGGTCGCGTCATCCTGCGCTTCCATTCGGACTAGTCCGTTTGGCTGCTTACGCTCCGGCGAGACCAGCGGTACGCTCGCTTCCGGGTGCAGATCTTCGATCGGATCGACGCAGCGAACTACGAGCAAGTCGTCTTCTGCCACGACCGGGAGGTGGGCCTGAGGGCGATCATCGCCATCCACTCCACCCGGTTGGGGCCCTCGCTGGGCGGCACCCGCTTCTACCCCTACCGCGACGAGGACGCCGCCCTGGAGGACGTGCTGCGCCTGGCCCGGGGCATGACCTACAAGTCGGCGGCCGCCGGGCTCGACCTGGGCGGGGGCAAGGCCGTGGTGCTGGGCGACCCCAGCCAGGACAAGTCCGAAGCACTGCTGCGGGCCTACGCCCGCTTCGTCGACTCGCTGGGCGGCCGGTACATCACGGCCGAGGATGTCGGGACCACGCAGGCGGACATGGACCTCATCCGCCGGGAGACCCGGTTCGTCACCGGCGTGAGCCGGTCGCTGGGCGGCAGCGGCGACCCGTCGGCGGCCACCGCCTACGGCGTCCTCCACGCCATGAAGGCCGTGGCCAAGAAGCTGTGGGGCGACACCAGCCTGGTCGGCCGCCACGTGGTTGTGAGCGGCGTGGGCAAGGTGGGCTACGGCCTGGCCCGCCACCTGGTCGAGGAGCGGGCCCGCGTCACCGTGAGCGACGTGAACCCGGCCGCCCTGGCCCAGGCGGCCAAGGACTTCGGGGCTGAGACGGTGCCGCCCGAGAAGGCCCACGCCGTGGAGTGCGACATCTTCTCGCCCTGCGCCCTGGGCGCGGCGCTCAACGCGACCACCATCCCCGAACTGCGGTGCGCAGCCGTCGTGGGAAGCGCCAACAACCAGTTGGCCGAACCGGGCGATGCCACCAGGCTGGCCGCTGCCGGGGTCCTCTACGCTCCGGACTACGTCGTGAACGCGGGGGGCGTCATCAACATCGCCGAGGAACTTCGGGGTTATCACCGCGAACGGGCGTACGCCCAGGTGCGGCGCATCTTCGACACCACCGCGTCCGTCCTCGAGACGGCGGAGGCAGAGGGCATCACCACCGCAGACGCAGCCAATCGCCTGGCCGAACGGCGCATGGAGGCCCTCAGCCACGTGCGCCTCATCCGCACCGGAGCCGACCTTTGACCCAGACCCTCGACGCCGCGACGTACCGGGGCATCCCCCACCACGAGCTCATCGACGACTTCCGGCTGGCGTGCATCTCCCGGGCCCTCGACGACCGGGAGATGGCACTGCAGAAGCAGTCCAAGGTCTTCTTCCAGATCTCCGGGGCCGGCCACGAGGCCCTGCTCCTCGCCCTGGCCCGCCACCTGCGCCCCGGCTACGACTGGTTCTTCCCGTACTACCGGGACCGGGCCCTCATGCTGGGCCTGGGCGTCAGCCCCTACGAGATCCTCCTGCAGGCCGTGGGCTCGGCCGCCGACCCCGCCTCAGGCGGGCGCCAGATGCCGTGCCACTGGGGCTTCGCCGACAAGCACGTGGTCACCCAGTCGTCCCCCACGGGCTCGCAGTGCATCCCGGCCGTGGGCTGCGCCGAGGCGGCCCGCTACATCTCCCGCCGTCCCCGGCTGCCGGGCTGCTCGGCCCATGGCGACGAGGTCACCTACGTCTCCCTGGGCGAGGGGGCCACGTCCGAGGGCGAGTTCTGGGAGAGCCTGAACACGGCGGCCACCCTTCACCTCCCGGTGCTCTACGTGGTGGCCGACAACGGCTTCGCCATCTCCGTCCCCTCCACCGACCAAGCCCCTGCCCCCGTGTCCGAACTGGTGTCGGGCTTCCGCGGGCTGGAGGTCTACCGGGTGGACGGGCGGGACTACTTCGCCGCCCGGCGGGAGGGGGCACGGGCCATCGCCCACGTGCGCGCCGGCGTGGGCCCCGGCCTCATCCACGCCACCGTCACCCGCCCGTACTCCCACTCGGCCGCCGATACCCAGTCCAAGTACCGCTCGGTCGAGGAGCTGGCCGACGAGGCCGAGCACGACCCCATCCTCCAGATGGCCCGCCACCTGGTGACGGCCGGCATCCTCAGCCAGGAGGACGTCGAGCAGATCAAGGTCGAGGCCCGGGAGGCGGTCGCGGCGGCGGCCAAGGAAGCGCTGGCCGCGCCCCGCCCCGACCCGGCCACCATCACCGAGAACGTGTACGTGCTGCCCGACCTGCCCGACCCGGGCCCCGCTCCCGTCGCTGGGGACGAGGGGGCCGGCGAGATCGTGGCTTTCGGCGAGGCCATCAAGCGCACGCTGCACGAGGTCATGGAGGCAGACGAGCGCATCCGGGTCTTCGGCGAGGACGTGGCCGACGCCCGGGAGCAGGTGCTGGCCAACGTCGAGGGCAAGGGCGGCGTGTTCGGCACCACCCACGGGCTCCAACGGCGCTTTGGCATCGCCCGCTGCTTCAACACGCCGCTGTCCGAGGCCAACATCGTGGGCCGAGCCGTGGGCCAGGCCGTGCGGGGGCTGCGCCCCGCTCCCGAGATCCAGTTCTTCGACTACATCTGGCCGGCCATGCAGCAGATCAAGAGCGAGGCGGCCACCATCCGCTGGCGCTCCAACGGGGCGTTCAAGGTCCCCATGGTGCTGCGAGTCCCCATCGGCGGGTACCTGACGGGCGGGAGCATCTGGCACTCCCAGTGCGGTGAGTCCATCTTCGCCCATATCCCGGGGCTGCTGGTGGCCTTCCCATCGCGGGCGCGGGACGCGGCCGGCCTGCTGCGGGCCGCCTTCGCCTCCGAGGACCCGGTGCTGTTCCTGGAACACAAGCACCTGCTGCGCCAGCCCTACACCCGTGACCCGTTCCCGCCCTCGGACTGGGTGCTGCCCTTCGGCCACGCCGACATCCGCCGCCCGGGCACCGATCTCACGATCGTGACCTACGGCGCCACCACCGAGAAGTCGCTGCAAGCCGCCGCCCGGCTGGAGGAGGAGCGGGCCGCGTCGGTGGAGGTCATCGACCTGCGCACGCTGGTGCCGTGGGACCAGGAGCTGGTGGCCGGCTCGGTGGCCCGCACGGGGCGGGCGTTGGTTGTCCACGAGGACATCGTCACGTGCGGGTTCGGTGCCGAGGTGGCGGCCTGGATCGGGTCGGAGTGCTTCACCGATCTGGATGCCCCGGTGCGCCGGGTCGGCGCCCTCGACACCCACGTGGCCTACGAGCCCACGCTCGAATACGCCATCCTCCCGCAGGTGGCCGGCATCGCCGCCGCTGCGGGCGCCCTGCTCGACTTCTGACGGGCGCCCGACCCGGGCCCCCCGACCAGGTCGCCCGACCAGGTCGCCCGACCAGGTCGTACGACCACCACCAAAGGTTCTTCGAAGGGCCTTTCCCCACGATCTGCCTCTGTCAGGTGCCGCTTCCTCCCACACCTCATGGCCCTGGCAGAAAGGAACGGTCCCATGACCTCCAAGGAACGGCGCATCCTCGCCGGGTTGGTGGCGGGCAGTGCCGCCCTCGGCCTGGTCGCCAGCTCGTTCGTGCCCGCATTGGCCAAGGGCGGCGTCCCCAACCCCGTGCCCCCCGTGGGCGGTGGCGGTGGCGTGGTCGCCCCCAAGGTCCGCGTCCCCCTGACCCTGGACACCACCCACATGTCGGTCGATCCCAGCGGCAACGCCCTCACCAGCTCGAACCCCAGCATCGTCGGCAATGCCACGGCGGCCGCCGCCGATCTGCGCTGGGACGGCAAGACGGCCAAGCTCACCATCTCGGGCGTCGACCCCAAGGCCTACCCCGCCGGTTGCAACGCCCTCTTCACCAGCGACGTGCCCGGCCTGAACGGCGTGGCCGCCCTGGCCGCGGCCGTGGCGCCCGGCGTGGGCAACACCGCTTCCCTCGCCCTCAAGGGCGCCGGTGACCCCACCGGTTCGCACAACAGCATCAGCCTGACCTGCGGCTCCGCCCCCACCGGCAAGCTGAAGACCGTGACCTGGTCGCACACCTACTGGTCGCTCTAGGTCACGCAGCTCCCGTCACAGGGCCCCGCCTCCGGGTGGGGTCCTGGCGCGTGGCGCGTCAGGCGCCTTCGTACTCGAAGCCCAGGTCCGGCGCCGTCACCAGCGCCCGGAACGGGATGCCCTGCTCGGCGGCCATGGCCTCGCACGTCCCACCCCGGTCGACCACCACCACGATGAGGACGGGCTCGGCGCCCACTTCCCGCACCACGGCGGCTGCCTCCAGCAGTGACGAGCCCCGGGTGACGGTGTCCTCGGTGATGACCACCCGATCGCCCGGCTCCAGCGCCCCGGCGATGCGACCGCCGGCGCCGTGGTCCTTCACCTCCTTGCGCACACTGAAGGCCTTGAGCGGTCGGCCCCGGGTAGCGGCCACCGCGGCCGTGCAGAAGGCCACCGGGTCGGCGCCCATGGTGAGGCCGCCGATGGCGCTGGCGTCGTCGGGAATGACGTCCAGGGCGGCGTCGGCCACGAGGAGCATGCCGTCGGGCCGGCACACCGTCTGCTTGGAGTCGATGAACCATGAGCTGCGGCGGCCTGACTTGAGCACGAAGTCGCCCCGCCTGACCGAATGTTCGAGGAGGTGCTGGCGAAGCCGGTCGAGCGTGTCGCTCATTGGGGTTGGGCCCGGACCAGGCGGGCCTGGCGGTGGGCCTCGAAGCGGGCCGGGTCGAGGCGCAAGACGTCCTCCACGATCTCGCCCAACTCCTTGGGACTGAAGGGCTTGGTCATGTAGTCGAGGGCGCCCGCCTCCAGCGCCCGGGCCACGTCCCGTTCCGACGACTTGGCCGACACCACGATCACGCGGGGCGGGTCGGTGATCCGGGCGAGGTTCTCGAGCACGCCCCACCCGTCCATCACCGGCATCATCACGTCGAGGAGCATGAGGTCGAAGGAGTGCTCCCCCACCCGGGCCAGGGCCGTCTCGCCGTCGGCGGCGATGGCCGTCTCGTAGCCCTGGGTCTCCAGGTTGACCCGCAGCATCAGCAGGATGTCGGGCTCGTCGTCGACGATCAGGACGCGGGGCACGTCATGCCTCGATCCGCACCGGGCCGCCGCCCGTCACCACCTCACCGATGTCAAGGGCTCGCACGCCGTGGTCCCGCAGCACGTCGAGCGCCCGGTGGGCGCTCGCCTCGGGAACGACGGCGATCATGCCGATCCCCAGGTTGAAGACACGCGTCATTTCGTGGTCGTCGATCCCGCCGCGCCTGCGGATCTCCGCGAAGACGCGCGGCTCGTCCCATGCTCCCCTGTGCACCACCGCCCCCATATCACCAGGGACAATACGGCCTAGGTTGCCTGGTATGCCGCCACCCGTGATGTGGGCCACGCCGTGGACGTCGACGGCGGCCAGCAGCGCGGCCACCGCGGGGGCGTAGACCACCGACGGGACCAGCAGCTCGTCGGCCAGGCTGTGGTGGGCGCCGGGCCAGGCCGGACGGTCGAGGGCGTCGGGCGAGTCGAGCAGGACCTGGCGGGCCAGGGAGTAGCCGTTGGACCGCAGGCCGGGCGAGGGCAGGCCGACCAAGCGGTCGCCGGGTCGGATGCGCTCACCGGTGATGATCCGGTCCCGCTCCACCACGCCGACGGCGAAGCCCACGATGTCGAACTCGCCCGGACCCATGGCGCCGGGGTGAGCCGCCATCTCCCCGCCGATGAGCGCGCAGCCGGCCTGGCGGCAACCCACGACCATGCCCTCGACCAGGGCGGCCATGTGCTCGGGGTCGAGGTTGCCGACGGCGATGTAGTCCAGGAAGAAGAGGGGCTCGGCGCCCTGGCACACCAGGTCGTCGACGCACATGGCCACGAGATCGATGCCGATGGTGTCGAAGCGGCCGGCGGCCCGGGCCACGTACGCCTTGGTGCCCACGCCGTCGGTGGCCGAGACGAGCACGGGTTGGCGGTAGCGGCCCTCGGGGAAGGCGAACAGGCCGCCGAACCCGCCGATGTCACCGATGACCTCGGGCCGGTAGGTCGAGCGGAGCTTGTCCTTGATGAGGTCGACGGCCCGGTCCCCGGCGTCGATGTCGACACCCGCCTCTGCGTACGTGCGCGGGCGGGCCTTGGCGTCGGCGTCAGCCACCGACGGGCGATGCCTCGAGCACGGCCTTGGAGAGCGTCACCGGTACCTCGGTGGGGTACTCGCCGGTGAGGCACGCCGTACAGAACCCGGCGCCGGGCGTGTCGATGGCGGCCACCAGGTTGTCGAGGCTGAGATAGGCGATGGAGTCGACACCGAGGTAGTCCTGGATCTCGGAGAGCGACAGGTTGGCGGCGAGCAGCTCGGCGCGCGTCCCGGTGTCGATGCCGTAGAAGCACGGCCACTTGTAAGGCGGTGAGGACACGCGCATGTGAACCTCGGTGGCGCCCGCCTCCCGCAGCATCTTCACCATGGCTCGCGTGGTGGTTCCCCGCACGATCGAGTCGTCGACCACGATCAGGCGCTTGCCGGCGATGTTCTCCTTCAGGGTGTTGAGCTTGCGACGCACCCCCCGGGCCCGCATCTCCTGGCTGGGCGCGATGAAGGTGCGACCGATGTAGCGGTTCTTCACCAGGCCCTGCCCGTAGGGGATGCCGCTGCGGCGGGAGTAGCCCTCGGCCGCGGGGACGCCCGAGTCGGGCACGCCCATCACCATGTCGGCGTCCACTGGCGTCTGCTCCGCCAGCAGCTCGCCCATGCGCCGGCGGGCGCCGTGCACCTCCTTGCCGTACAGCTGGCTGTCGGGCCGGGCGAAGTACACGAACTCGAAGATGCACAGCTTGGGGTCGAGCCGCTCGGGCGGGAAGGGAAAGACGCTGCGGCAGCCGTGGCGGTCGATCACGATCATCTCGCCCGGCTCCACCTCCCGGATGAAATGGGCGCCGATGACGTCGAGGGCGGGCGTTTCCGAGGCCAGCACGAACCCGTTGTCGAGCTTGCCCAGGCACAACGGGCGGAACCCGTTGGGGTCACGCACGCCGATGACGTGGGCGGTGTCGAGGAGGACGAAGGAGAAGGCGCCCTTGAGGGTGGGCAGCACGTGCGCCAGGGCCCGCTCGAGATCGCTCCCGTCGGGTCCCTCCTCACCTTCGGGCGGGAAGGCCCGGGCGATGAGCTCGGCCACCAGGTCGCTGTCCGTCGTCGAGATGCCGGGGAGCATGCCCGCGGCCTCGGCCAGCTCGGCCGTGTTGGTGAGATTGCCGTTGTGGGCCAAGGCGAATCCCGACTCGCCCGAGGCCCGGTAGACGGGCTGGGCATTGCGCATCTCGCTGGCGCCGGTGGTGGAGTACCGCGTGTGGCCGATGGCCAGCTCGCCCTGCAGGGCGGCCAGGTTGTACTCGTTGAAGACGTTGGTGACCAGGCCCATGCCCCGGTCGACCATCAGCGTCTCGCCGTCGCTCACGGCCATGCCCGCCGACTCCTGGCCCCGGTGCTGGAGGGCATACAGCCCGTCGAACACGAGCGGGGCGACGTGGGAACCGGGGGCGCACACGCCGAACACCCCACACGCTTCTTTGGGGTGATCGTCTCCTGGTTCCTCGTCGGAGGCCTCGGCCAGGGAGGTCACGATTCCCATCTTCGCACAGGGGATGGCCTAGACCGAACCTTCGGTGGAGGGTGCGGCGGCGGGCTCGGCGATCGGTTCTTCAGCAGGACCGGCGGCGACATCGGGCTCGTGTTTGCCCTTCCTGGCCCGCCGCTCCTTCGCCGGCTCCTTGGTCCCGCCGATCAGGGCCCGGTAGACGACACCGGCCACGAGCAGGGCGATGGCGATGAACGCCAGGAGGCGGCTGGGCTGGGCCACAGCCAGGCTCAGCCGGCCCCGGTAGAGCAGCGCGCCGGGCGAGTTCTTCTCCACCCAGAAGTTCGCCAGCCGTACGTGCCAGGTCAAGATCACGTATCCAAGGAGGGCGGCCGCACCCGGCAGCGCGAACCGAGCCGCGCCGGTAGCGATGACCGCGCACAGCAGGAGGGCAGTGCCCATACCGACCAGGGCAGCAGTCTGTGCCGGCTTCAGGTTCTTGTGATGCTGGAGGGTGAAGGCCCCGAGGACGACCCGGGGCAGGCCAGCCTGGGTGTGACCGACCCCGGGGTCCCGGGGGAAACCCTTGTCGTAGAGCTCGTTGGCCCGAGCCTCGGCCAGCACGCGCGGCAGGTCCGCGTTGCTGGCCGCGGTCCGGCTCACGTCAAAGGTGACGAGGTCCCGCGCCACCGTGAGCTGGGGCGCTTTGCTGGCGGCCAGGGCCTTCTGCAACTCGGTGGTATATGGCTCGATCAGCGCCTGCCGCACGATGAAACGGGCATCAGGCTGGCCCGTGAGCCGCGAGAGAGTGGCGGCCCCGGCCCAGATCGCACACAGGAGGGCGGCCAGCAAGAAGGCGGCGCCGCCAGCCACCACCCGCGTGGCCGGGGCCGGCGACGCCCAGCGCCCCCCGGGCTGTGTGCTCATGCCGTTGACCCTACGCGTTCCGGTATGGGCCAGAGGGCTCAGGCAGTGGTGGCCACAGACTTGGCCTGCGCGTCCGCCGGCTGGACCTGGGTGCCGGGCGCTTGGCCGCTCGCCGTGTTCGGCGCCTGGCCGTCGGGCGGCGGGGCGCACGGGTCGGGCACGGGCTGCCCGCCGGTCGGCGGCTGCGTGCCGGGCTGTGCCCCGGGCGCGGGCTGGGTGCCGGGCGCGGTGGGCTGGACCGGCGGTGCACCGGTGGCGCCCGTGGCCGGCCCCGCAGTCGCTCCCATCACGTTGCCCACAACCGGAGGGCACGACAGCGTCGGTTGGAGTCCCGCTGGAAGCCCGGCCTGGAAGATTCCCGGACCGGAGCCATTGGACCCGGATGGGTCCACAGGCAGGGGCAAGGTGGGTCCCGGCTTCGGTGAAGGCGGTTGGGCCTGGTTGGTGGTCGTCGTCGGCGGGGCGGGCGTGGCCGGAACGACAACCACGACCGGCACGACCGGCGGCGGCACGTCGCTCACGACGGGCAGGGCCGGCACCTGGGGGGTGGCAGCAGGCGGGGGAGACATAGCCGGAGCCAACGGCGTCACCGAGGCGATGGGCGACATCGCGCCCTGGCTGGGCCCGGCCGCCCCACTGTGCGCGCCATTGTCGGAGTACTGAACGTCGGTCTGGGTCCATGCGAAGGCGGCCGTGGCCATGCCCACCGCGGTGGCGGTGATGCCAGCAGCCAACTTGGCCGCGCCCGGCTTGCGGCGCAGAGTGCGAGCAGTGACCACGATCAGGCTTGGATCTGCGTCCGGTAGGGGACGGCGTCGAGCGCGTCGATCAGCCTGCTGTCCTTGAGCGGGTTGTAGTAGCCCTCAGCGTTGCCGGCGCAGTTATTGTTCACGTCCGGGATCTGGGTGCCGCACTGTGCCGGATAGCCGACAACCGGTACAGCGACCTTCACGAATCCGTCGTGGCTCTGGCCTCTGCCGAGCTGCATCATCAGCACCCTGGACTTCGACAGGTACTGCCACCTGATGCTAACCCGAAAAGCCTGCTGGACGTTCGGGCCGAAATCCTGGGCGTACATGGCCACGGCGCCATCGGTGAGCCACGTATTGGACGTGTCCGGCAGGTTCAGGGCGGCCGGGTTGCCGGTGTCCGCCTTGAGAACCTGGAGTTGGAAGTAATCCGTGCCCAGCTGGATGAGCTGGAGGACGTAGCCGTCGGTCCCCATCCGGTCAGCGTCGCCGACGATGGTGGGGTCGGCCTTGGGGAGCATCCCGATGATTTGGTTGGCAGCTTGTTGGGCCTGCTGAACGACGGGATCGACCTGTTGGGTCACCTGCTGGACGACGGGATCGACCTGGTCAGTGACCTGCTTGACCGCGTCCTTGGCCGGCTGGGCCGGGTCGGGAGTGGACCAGACGATGGAGACGTGATTGGACACCGCCTGTATGTCGGGAGGCGGCTCCGTGTAGCTGTATTGCGCGACGTAGGCGACGTACTCGTGCGTGCTGTTCTGGTTGTTCACCGTCGCCGTGCAAGGGGTGTGCTGGCAGAAGTTGATGCGCTGACCAGTGCTGTGGTCATAGATTTGGACCCAGTAGGGCGACGACGGTGCCGGGTTCGAAAACGCGGCAATGTCGACGTTCTCACCATTCTTGGCTTGGGTCTTTCCCGCCGACAAGGTGACGGAGTACCCGGCGGCGTAGGCCGGCGTGGGAACAACGATGCCAGCGATCAGAGCCGTGCCCATCACGAGGCACCACAAGCGGGCCAGGAATCGGTTCATGTCAGTAACCCCCTGCGCCCGTGATGGCCCAACGGGCCGTATTCCTGAAGATCAGGGCTGCCGGCGGGAGCAGAGTGAGAAATCGACAAAAGGAGTGCATATCCCCTGCCCAAACGTGTCGAGTACTGCGGCGGTGAGAGACTGGCGCCAGCGATGGCAACTGACGCTGGCGCCAGCTCTCCTAGTGCATGTGGTGCAGTGCTACGCCGGGGTCTGGCCGTCCAGGAAGAACTCCCAGATGCTCTGGACCGATTGCGGCTGGGCCCGACCCGGATCGTTCTTCAGCCACAGCCGCACCCGGAAGTCCCTGCTCCCGCCCGCCGGCAACGGGCAGGCCGCGGTGCCCTCGTGGGCGCATGCGTTCGCACCCTGGGTCAGGCTTTGCTTGTGGGTTGCGTCCATGCCACTCAAGGGACCTCGGTAGATCGGCCCCGGGCACGGGAATAGGCCCGTGGTCGTCGGCCCGCCGAGCGGGTTGACGACGCTGTTCGGCGGCGTGCATGCCGTCTGAGGCATCTCATCAATCTCGACGTACAGGTTGTTGAACTGGTCAATCTTGTCCGCTTGAGCCTGCGATGGAGTGGTCCCCGCCGGAACGTTGCACTCGTTGCAGCTGGCGAACATCTTGTAGTCGACCGGAACGGTGTTGTTGTTGGTGATGGTCATGGTCTGGCTATAGGCCCCGCCATCGGTGTCCGGATTGTTGATCGGGTACAGCGGGTCGGTCCACACCAGCGGCAGATTTGACGAAACCGTCAGCTGCCCCCCCACCGCCGTGTTGCCGGCATACGTCGTCTCCGTGAGGAAGTAGGCCACGGCAACACCAGAGAGGATGGCGACCAGCCCCAGCGCCACTCCGCCGGTTCGCTTGCTAAATCGGGTCCACATCGAAATGCTCCTTCGTTGTATGAGTGCTCAGTGAACTGGTCTGGTCGTTACGGGAGAAGCGTGGTGGTCGTCGCCGGGCCGTTCTTGGGCGTCTTGGCGTTGATGACGAACTCCCAGCTGTTCAGCACCTGCTGGGGCTGCGCCCGACCGGAGTCGTTCTTCAGCCAAAGCTGCACGCTGTAGGCCGCGCTCTTACCGGCGGCAATCTCGCCCAGGTCAAGGCTCTTGGTGGCATTCAGGTCCTTGAGCGGGGCGTCCCACGTGCCGGCACCAGTCGCGCCCGTTGCGTTCGTGATGCGGACCCAGAGGTTGTTGAACTGGTCGATCTGGTCTGCCTGAGCCCGCGACGGCGTCGTCCCGTTCGGGACAGCGCACTGCACGCAGGTGGCATAGAGCGTGTAATCGACCGTCACGGTGTTGTTGTTGTCGATCGTGAACGTCCCCGGCGCGGAGCCCGCCGTAGTGCCCCCTGGATTGTTCACGGGATAGAGGGGATTGCTGGTGAAGTCGATGGGAAGGCTGGAGGTGACCGTCAGCTGGCCGCCAGAAGCCGTATTCCCCGCGAAGCTCGCTTCCGTAAGGAAATAGGCGACAGCAACCCCAATGAGGATGCCCACCAACCCCACCGCCAAGGCCATCGTGCGCTTGCTGCGCACGCGCCAGCCGTGCTTTGGATCCGTTGCCATCGGTCGAGGCTCTCCTTTGTCGTAGAGTGCGATGTTCGCCGGGACCGGGCGGCTTGCCCCCCGAGTTCCTGCCGAGACTTCTCGGCGTGCCGTTTGTTCGCCGCCCGACAGAGCGATTCCTTCTCGGTGACTAGTTCTTTTGGGCCACTCCCCGTGGAATGGGCTGACGATGATCGATCTCCACACCCACTCGACCGCCTCCGACGGCAGCGACCCGCCGGCTGCCATCCCCGTCCTGGCCGCAACCGCTGGGTGTACGGCTGTTGCGCTGACCGACCACGACGGCCTGCACGGCGTCGCCGAGGCCAAGGCACAGGCCGAAGCGCTAGGCATCGAGTTCGTGTCCGGTTGCGAGGTGTCGTGCTCGCACGCCGGCACGCTCCACGTTCTGATCTACTTCGTCGAGCCGGGCGAAGGGCCGTTGCAGGATGAACTCGTGCACCTCCAAACCGTGCGAGAGGCGCGCAACCGACAAATGGTCGAGCGCCTCACCAACCTGGGCGTGCCCATTTCGTGGGACGAACTCCAGGCCGAGGCGGGGGGGACGGGCGCAGGCAGGCCGCACGTCGCCGCCGTGCTCGTGCGCAAAGGTCTGGCCACGTCGGTGCAGGACGCCTTCGACCGCTGGTTGGCCAAGGGCCAGCCCGGTTACGTCGAGAAGGAGCGGATGGCTCCGGCCGACGCCGTGCGGCTGGCCCGGGCGTCGGGCGGCGTGGCCGTCCTGGCCCATCCACTCAGCCTGGGGTTGACAGGCACGGCGCTGGACTCGGCGGTGGCCGAGTTGGCCGACCTGGGCCTGGTTGGACTCGAGGCGATCTACGGCCGGTACTCACCCGAAGAGCGTGAGGGGCTGGCGGGGCTGGCCCAGCGCTACGGACTCGTGGCGACCGGCGGGTCGGACTATCACGGGACATACAAGCCCGACCTGGAGGTGGGCGTAGGCCACGGCGATCTCGCCGTCCCGGACACCGCCCTGGACGCGCTCCGGGCCCGGCGCCGGTGAAGGCGCCGAGCCCGGCTGAGCGACTCGGACGGAATGCGCTACGCGTCCTGGTACAACACGGCGGTGACACCCGGGTTGACGGTGAGGCCAGGCAGCAGCGCGACGGGGACAACCACACGCTGAGCCATCGGACCGGCTCCCAGGCACAGCCACGCCCCTACTGAGCCGCTGACATAGGCGTCCACCAGGAACGGCACGCCAGCGACCGAACCGGCGCCGGCCGGGTGAGACCCAGGAACCTGGTTGGCCGGGCTCACCGTGGTGGAGCAGGCCGTGCTGTTCCCGTCGGTCGTGGGGACGCCGAGGTTGATGAGGGAAACGCCGGGGGTTCCCTGTGTCATGACCAGGGCACCACCCTTCTTCACGCCGAGCCCGTCGAGTCGATAGCAGAGGTCGGTCTCGGTCGCCGTGGTCAAGGCGTAGACCTTGACAGCGACACCTTCGACGGTCGAGTCCAGGAGCGACAGTCCGCCGCTGCACCGCTGCGAGGGGGTGCCGGCCGGATCGACGATCGGTCCCCACGTCACGGTGACCACACTCGACCGCATCGTTGACAGACCACATCCGTTCACACACGCTTGGTAGCTAAACGTACCCGTGAGGTGGCTGACCGCCACCGTGCACGTCGAGCCAGACGTGCAGTCCTGAACCCCTGTATTGGTGGTCTGTTCGACAATGGCAACAAGATCACCCGGGGCGAGCGTCGGACTTACCGTCGCCGTCAACGTCACCGACTCGTTGGGCTGAGCGACCGCTTTGCTGGCCGTGAGCGTCACGGTGTAGGTGGTGGCCCCCGCCGGTGGGGCCACGGATACTACCGTCGCCAAACCGCTGCCCAGGGCCAAGGTCGCGACGCCCGCTCGCATCCACGAGCGACGGCTGATCAGGACCCCGCGTGCCATACGAAAGAGCCCGACGCAACGAGCGACGAGCCAGTCGAACAACAACATGCCATCTCCTTTGTTAGCAACGCCCGGGCGCGCTCGCGCCAGGCGATGAGAGCAGCCGGGCGACCCAATGCGCCCGGGAGACGTGCGTCGATGCGGTTCAGCGTGCTTCTGGCCCCCCCTGCCGCGAACGTGCCGCGCCTCCCACCAAGCCCTGCGCGGGCTTACGTGTCTTGCTCCTTCACCACTCATTACGAACGAGACGGCTGCTTGTGGCGCAATTGGTCAAAAAATCTTCAAACCGCGACAGCCATGCCAAACCCCGGGCGCGAGACGAGGGCCCGCCGGGAGGAGTCGGGCCCTCGTCTCTGGTACTGCGATGTGGGGGCGGTCAGATCAAGCTGATGCGCAGCCGTCCGACGGGTGCAGCTGCCCGTCGGTGGCCGAGGGGAACGGGTTGCCGGCGGTGGCCACGCCGTTGCTCACGGTCACGACCACGAACTGGCCGGGCTTGATGAGCTCGGAGGTGTTGCAGGGCTTGCTGCCGGCGGCGCTCGAGTACGAGGCCACCACCGTCTTCTGCGGCGTGTTGTTGTTGTAGATCGTCACCGACCAGCCCTGGGCGGCGGTGGCGTACCCCGCGGTCCGGGTGGCGGTGTACGAGCAGGTGCCGGCGTACACCACGCCGGTGGGCGAGGTCTGGCCGGGGTTAGTGGCGACACAGCCCTCCACGCCCCCAGGCACGGTGTCTGCATGCGCCCCGAGGGGCGCGATCGCGAGCATCCCCGCGCTGAGCGCGGCGATCGTGAAGAACTTGCGCACGAACGTTCTCCTTATGTGGTTGTCGTGGGGATGTGGTTGTCGTGGGGCAACCTCGGGAGCGGCCCCCGCACCCACATTTCGAGGATGAGGGTCCCATTCCTGCCTTATTCGTGCGAAGTCGTGCGAAACGCCCCGCCGGAGGGCCGAGTCAGGCGGAAGTGACCGCCAGCGCGGTGGGGATGGCGCCCTGCCAGGCCGCCTTGGCCTCGGTCACGCCCACGTCCACCACGCCTTCCACCACCAGCCGATCGCCCCCGGACCCGCCGAGGAACGACGCCGGGATCCCGGCCGCCGCGGCCCGGCGGAACACCTCTTGGGCGGCGTCGGGCTCGGCGCACACCACCACCCGCGACGGCGACTCGGAGAACAGCTCCACGTGCGGCGCCATCGGGGCGCCGCCACCGCCGCCGGCCCCGCCGAGCACGACCCGGAACCCCACGTCCGACCGCACCGCCATCTCGGCCAGGGTCACGCCCAGGCCTCCCTCGGACACGTCGTGCAGGCCCGCGGCCAATCCCTCGCCGGCCAGCTCGGCCACGAACCGCAACAGCCTGGCGTGGAACTCGAGGTCGAGCGTCGGCAGGGTGCCGTTGCGATGGCCGTGGGCCCGGAGGGCCCAGAGCGACCCGCCCAGCTGGGACTGGGGCTGGCCCAGCAGCAGCAGCCGGCCGTTGTCGATCAGGCGGGCGCCGGGGGGCCGCCGGTCCAGGTGGTCGATGAGGCCGAGCACCCCGACCACCGGCGTGGGGTCGATGTCCCGGCCTCGGCTCTCGTTGTACAGGCTGACGTTCCCCCCGATGACGGGGATGCCCAGCGAACGGCAGGCGTCGGCCATCCCGTCGATGGCCTCCGACAGCTGCCACATGACCTCGGGGTGCTCCGGGTTGCCGAAGTTCAGGCAGTCGACGAGCGCCACGGGGCGGGCACCGCTGAGGGCCACGTTGAGGGCGGCCTCGGCCACGGTGAGGGCGGCGCCCAGCCGGGGGTCGAGGGCACACCACCGGGCGTTGCCGTCGGTGGAGAGGGCCAGGCCCCTATCCGACACCGGCAGCCCCGGCGCCTTCAGGCGCAGCACGGCGGCGTCGCCCCCCGGCCCCTCGACGGTGTTGAGGAAGAGCTGGTGGTCGTACTGGCGGTAGACCCACGCGGGATCGGCAAGCAGGTCGAACAGGTGGGCGGCGACATCGCCGGCAGCCGGCGCCGGCAGGGCGTTGGCGTCGTCGGCCAGGCGAGCGTCGAGGTCGGCGGGGCGGGCCATGGGCCGGTCGTACCGGGGGGCATCCTCGTGCAGGGACGCGGCGGGAACGTCGGCCAGCACCGACCCGCCGGGGCGGTCGAAGATGCGCAGCGCGCCGCCTTCGGTGACCGTGCCCACCACGCTGGCCCGGACCTCCCACCGCCGGCACAGGTCGAGCACCCGATCCAGGGCTTCGGGCGTCACGATGGCGAGCATCCGCTCCTGGCTCTCGCTGGTCATCACTTCGAACGGCGCCATGCCCGGCTCCCGCTGGGGTACCTCGGACACGTACACGTCCATGCCCACACCACCCCGGGACGCCGTCTCGCTGGTGGCGCACGTGAGGCCGGCACCGCCGAGATCCTGGATGCCGACCGCCAGCCCGGCATCGAGCAACTCGAGGCACGCTTCGATGAGGCGCTTCTCCTCGAACGGATCGCCCACTTGGACGCTCGGGCGCTTGGCCTCCTCGGCTTCTGCGTCGCCAAATCCCGCGGACGCCAGCACGCTCACACCACCAATCCCGTCCCGTCCCGTGGTGGAACCGAGGAGAACTGCCAGATTTCCCGGGCCAGAAGCCCGACCCAGCACCAGGCGATCCTTCGGCATGACTCCGAGACACAGGACGTTTACCAGCGGGTTGTCGGCATAGGTCTCATCGAAGACGACCTCACCGCCCACGGTGGGCACACCAACCGAATTCCCGTAACCGGAAATACCGCTTACCACTCCTTCGAAGAGCCACCGGCTCCGCGACTCCTCCAGCGGCCCAAACCGGAGGGGATCCATCACCGCGATCGGGCGGGCCCCCATCGTGAAGATGTCGCGCAAGATGCCGCCCACACCGGTGGCCGCACCCTGGTACGGCTCGACGGCCGAAGGGTGATTGTGGCTCTCGATGCGGAGGGCCACGGCAATGCCGTCACCGGCATCGATCACGCCAGCGTTCTCCCCCGGACCGACCAGCACGTGCTCGCCTTCGGACGGGAGCCGGCGCAGGTGGATGCGGGAGGACTTGTACGAGCAGTGCTCGCTCCACATCACGGCATACATGGCCAACTCGAGGTGGTTGGGCTGCCGGCCAAGGATGCGCTCGATGTCGGCGGCCTCATCGTCGGTGAGCCCAAGGGCCCGGTGAAGTGTCTGCTCGCTCCCGCTCACGGGCCCACACCGTATCGGGCCGAGCGCATGATCCGGACCGCCAGAATCTCCTCCCTGAGACAGGTGCGAATTTCCTGGTGTGCTTGAAATCGTACTGAGTGATGATTAATACTCAGAGAATGGCCACGAAAAAGAAGGCGGCACCGAAATCGATGTCCGCCGAACATAAGCAGGCACTCGCCATCGGACGGGAGCAGGGCCGATCAGTTCGCCGGTATCTCGAAGCCCTCGATGCTCACAAACCCAAGCGAGGCCGGAAGCGAACCCCTGAGTCAATTCAGCGACGTTTGGACGCTATCGAGGAGCGACTGGTATCGGCCGATCCGCTCAGCCGTCTCCAGCTGGTGCAGGAGCGCATGGACCTCGAGTTGGAGCTGTCAACCAAGGCGAACGCGGTCGATCTCAGCGCCTTGGAGGACGATTTCGTCCAGGCTGCTCGGGAATACGGTGAGCGCAAGGGCATCAGCTACGCCGCCTGGCGGGAGGCCGGAGTCGACGCCGCCGTTCTCAAGCGAGCGGGCGTTCGCCGCGGTGGCGGCGACTGACGCGCGCTGACCAAGAACGCGCCGGGTGCCCGGGTCTCGACCCGGGCATCAACGCGTCTACGCCACGTCGAGCAATGAGCGCAGGAGCACGGCCCCGTCACTGGAACCGAGCATCCCGTCGACAGCCCGCTCCGGGTGGGGCATGAGCCCCACCACATTGCGCCCCTCGTTGCAGATCCCGGCGATGTCGTCCACCGAACCATTGGGGTTGTCGACGTAACGGAGCACCACGCGGTCCTCGCCCTGCAAGCGGGCGAGCGTCGCCTCGTCGCAGGTGTAGTTGCCCTCGAAATGGTTGATGGGAACGGTGAGCACCTGGCCCAACTCGGCCTCGGACGTGAGCACCGAATCGGTGCTCGTCACTCGCAGCTCGACGGGCCGGCAGAGGAACTTCAGGGCCCGGTTCTTTTGCAGCGCACCGGGCAGCAACCCCGCCTCGGTGAGCACCTGGAACCCGTTGCAGATACCGATCACCGGGGCGCCGGCCGCCGCCAACTCCCGCACCGCGCCCATCACAGGGGAGAACCGGGCGATGGCACCGGGACGCAGGTAGTCACCGTGGGCGAAGCCGCCCGGGAGCACCACGGCATCGAAGCCGGCCAGTGACGTGTCGCCGTGCCACACGATCTCGCCTTTGCCGCCCAGGGACCCGATGGCCTCGACCACGTCGTGCTCGCAGTTGGAACCCGGGAACAGCACCACGCCGACCCGAGCGGTCACCGCTTCACCGCCGGCACCACCGTCACCACGCTGTCCTCGATCACCGGGTTGGTGAGGAAGCGCTTGCACAGCTCCTCCACCTGGCCCCGGGCCGCGGCCTCGTCGGCCGCCTCGATGTGGAAGCGCATGGCCTTGCCCACCCGCACACCGTGCACCGAGTCGAACCCCAGGGCCGGCAGCGAGCGCTCGATGGTGGCGCCCTGCGGGTCGGCGATGCCCGGCCGCAGTTGCACCTCCACCAGCACGTCGAAGACGCTCACGACGCCACCCCGTACCAGTCGGCGAAACGCTTCCCGGTGATGCGCTCGTAGGCGGTCACGTACCGCTCGCGCGACGAGGCCACCACGTCGTCGGGCAGGTGCGGAGGGGGTGGCGTCTTGTCCCAGCCCGACGCCTCCAGCCAGTCCCGCACGGGCTGCTTGTCGAACGAGGGGGGCGTGGAGCCCGGCTGCCACTGGTCGGCCGGCCAGAAACGGGACGAGTCAGGGGTGAGCACCTCGTCGCAGATGGCCAGCTCGCCGTCGATGAAGCCCAGCTCGAACTTGGTGTCGGCGATGATGATCCCGCGCTCGGCGGCCCAGTCGGCGCCCTTTTGGTAGGCGGTCACCGAGATGTCGCGGGCCGCCTTGGCCACGTCGGCGCCCACCAGATCGCAGGCCTCGTCGAAGCCGATGTTGACGTCGTGGCCCTCGTCCGCCTTGGTGGACGGGGTGAACACGGGCTCCGGGAGCTTGGACGACTCCTGCAGTCCGGACGGCAGGGGCGTGCCGTGCATGGTGCCCGACGTCTTGTACTCCTTCCACGCCGAGCCCGAGATGTAGCCCCGCACGATGCACTCCAACTTCAGCATCTCGGCCTTGCGCACGACCATGGCCCGCCCGGCCAGGTCGCCCAGGTCGGCGGCGCCCGGCGGCAACTGCGACGGGTCGGCCGTCACCAGGTGGCTGGGAGCCACCTCCTTCAGCAGGTCGAGCCAGAACACGGTCATGGCCGACAGCACCCGTCCTTTGTCGGGGATGGGCTCGGCCATCACCACGTCGAAGGCGGAGATGCGGTCGGAGGCGACGAACAGCAGGCGGTCGTCACCGGCGTCGTAGATGTCACGGACCTTGCCCGAATAGAGGTGCGGCAGGCTCACTCGATGCCCTCCAGTGCGTCGAAGATGCGGTCGGCATTGCGCAGCGCCCGGCGCAGGTCGAAGGCCTCGTCCAAGGCAGTCTCGGACAGGGTGACCTCGGGGTCGGACTCGAGCAACGTGCGGAAGGGCTTGCCCTCTTCCCACGCGGCCATGGCGTTGCGTTGAACGATGCGGTAGGCGGCGTCCCGATCGAGGCCGGACGCCACCAGCGCGAGCAGCACGGGCTGGCTGAACACCAACCCGAAGGAACGGTCGAGGTTCTCCAACATGCGATCGGGATGGACGACCAGCCCGTCGATCACTGCGGTCATGCGCCGGAGCATGTAGTGGGTGAGGATGGCGGCGTCGGGCAGGACGATGCGTTCCACCGACGAGTGGGAGATGTCCCGCTCGTGCCACAGAGCCACGTTCTCCAGGCCCGCGCCCACATGGCCGCGCAGCACCCGGGCCAGGCCTGAGAGCTGCTCGGTCTTGATGGGATTGCGCTTGTGGGGCATGGCCGAGCTGCCCTTCTGCCCGGCCTTGAAGGGCTCCTCCGCCTCCCGCACCTCGGTGCGTTGCAGGTGGCGGACCTCGGTGGCCATCAGCTCGATGCTGGCCCCCACCGAGGCGCAGGCGTACAGCAACTCGGCGTGGCGGTCGCGGGCGATCACCTGGGTGGCGGGCACGGGCGCCAGCCCCAACCGCTCGCACACGTACGACTCGACCGACGGGTCGATGTTGGAGTACGTGCCCACTGCGCCCGACAACTTGCCCACGGCCACCGCTTCCCGGGCCCGGCGCAGGCGGGCGCGGTCGCGATCGGCCTGCAACGCCCACAGGGCGAGCTTGGCCCCGAAGGTGGTGGGCTCGGCGTGCACACCGTGGGTGCGGCCGGCCATGGGCGTGTCCCGGAACTCGGCGGCTCGCCGCTTCAGCGCCGTCACCAGGTCCGACGATGCGGCGACGAGCACGTCGGCCGCCCGCGTGAGGGTGGCGCACAGAGCGGTGTCGACCACGTCCGAGGACGTGAGGCCGTAGTGCACCCACTTGCCGGCGGGCGGCCCGATGGCCTCCTGCACGACGTCGACGAAGGCAGCCACGTCGTGATCCGTGGTGCGCTCCCGCTCGTTGATGCGCTCGACCAGGGCGGCGTCGACGTGAGGCGCCCGGGCCCGCACTGCCGCTGCGTCCTCGGCCGGCACCACACCGGCGGCAGCCTGGCCCTCGGTGGCGAGCACCTCGACCTCCAGCCAGGTGGCGAAGCGGGCCTCGTCGGTGAAGAGCAAGGCCATCTCCGGCAAGGAGTAGCGGGGGATCACGTCAGCGCGCCCCTCCCGCCCGGAACTCGTCGAGCTTCTTGGCGATGCCTTCGTCGGTGATGGACAGCATCTCGGCCACCAGTATCCCGGCGTTGGCCGACCCGTCGACCGCCACCGTCGCCACGGGGATGCCCTTGGGCATCTGCACGGTGGCGTAGAGGGCGTCCACCCCGTTGAGAGCACCGCCCGAAAGGGGGACGCCGATCACCGGCAGGGTGGTGTGGGCGGCGACCACACCGGCCAGATGGGCGGCCATGCCCGCCCCGCAGATGACGGCGACGTACCCGTCGTCCCGAGCGGCCTCGGCGAAGGACGCCACCTCGTGCGGGTTGCGGTGGGCCGACAGCACCCGCTCGTCGACCTCGATGCCGAACCGCTCCAGCATCTGGCCCGCTCCCGCCATCTTGTCCTTGTCGTTGGGCGAGCCCATCAGCACGGCAACCTTCGGCGTCATGTGGAAGCAATGTCCTTTCGATAGTGCATACCAGGGAAGGAGATGTGGCGGACCGCGGCGTACGCCCGTTCCCGAGCCGCGGCCAACGTGGGAGCCAGGGCGGTGACGCCGAGGACGCGGCCGCCGGTGGTGCGGTCGTCGTTGCCGATGCCTGCCCGGAACACGCTGACGCCCTCCATGGCCTCGGCGGCGGCCATGCCCTCGACCAGGTCGCCGCTGCGGATCGGGCCGGTGGGGTAGCCCGCGGCGGCCAGCACCACGGTGATGCAGGCGTCGTCGGTGAACGTGGGCTCGGGCAGGGGCTCGCCCGCGGCCGCTGCTCGCAACAGCTCGGCCAGGTCGGAGGTGAAGCGGGGCAGCACCACCTGGGCCTCGGGGTCGCCGAAGCGCACGTTGTACTCCAGGGCCTTGGGCCCGCCGGATGTGAGCATGAGGCCCAGGTAGAGCACGCCCCGGTAGTCGATGCCCTGGCGCTGGAGCTCGGCCAAGGTGGCGTCGATCATGTCGCTGGCGTCGGCGGCCACCGCAGCCGTGCCGGGCACGGGCGAGAACGCCCCCATGCCCCCCGTGTTGGGACCGGTGTCGCCGTCCCCCACCCGCTTGTGGTCCCGGGCCGGGGGCAGGAGCACGAACTCCTTGCCGTTGCACACGGCCAGCACCGACAGCTCGGGACCGTCGAGCAACTCCTCGATCACGACGGGGCCGTGCTCCAACTTGGCCCGCGCATCGGCGAGCACGGCGTCCTGGTCGGCGGCGAACACGGCCACGCCCTTGCCCGCCGCCAGGTAGTCGGTCTTGACCGCGCACGAGCCGTCGAGCTCGGCGACGAACGGTGCCAACCCGTCGGCACTGAAGAACGTGCGGTGCCGAGCCGTGGGCACACCCGCGCCCACCAGCACATCCTTCATCCACCCCTTGGACCCTTCCAGCCGGGCCCCGTCGGCCCCCGGCCCGAACACCAGCTTCCCGCCCGCCCGCAGGCGGTCGGCCAGCCCGTCGACCAACGGTTGCTCGGGGCCGACCACCACCAGGTCGGCGTCCTCCACGGCGTCGACCACGGAAACGGTGCGGCCCAGCACGGTTCGCAAGGCATGCTCCCGGCCCCCGTTCCCGACGACGCAGACGCGCACGGCCGCTGCCCTAGCTCGTCGCCGCGAAGTGAACGAACTGCTCGCGACCGGGACCCACGCCCACCAGGCTCACGGGCACGCCGCTCTGCTCGGCCAGGAAGGCCACGTAGTCGCGGGCGGCGGCGGGGAGGTCGTCCAGCCGGGTGGCCTCGGTGAGGTCGGTCTTCCAGCCCGGCAACTCCTCGTACACGGGCGTGACCTTGTGGATCACAGACTGGTGGTACGGCATGTAGTCGTAGCGCTGGCCGTCGGCTTCGTAGGCCACGCACACCTTGAGCGTCTCGAAGGAGTCGAGGACGTCGAGCTTGGTGAGGGCGATCTCGGACAGCGAGTTGAGGCGCACGGCCTGGCGCATCATCACCGCGTCGAACCACCCGGTGCGACGCCGGCGGCCGGTGTTGGTGCCGAACTCGTGGCCCCGCTCCACCAGCAGGTCGCCCCGCTCGTCGGTGAGCTCGGTGGGGAAGGGGCCGGATCCGACCCGGGTGACGTAGGCCTTGGCGATGCCGATCACTCGGCTGATGTCGCGCGGCCCGATGCCGGCGCCCACGCAGGCCCCGCCCGCGGTGGGGTTGGACGAGGTGACGAACGGATAGGTGCCGTGGTCCAGGTCGAGGAACGTGGCCTGGGCGCCTTCGAGCAGGACGTGCTCGCCCCGGCCCAGGGCGTCGTGCACGAAGCCGACCGTGTCCGTGATCATGGGCGCCAGCCGGGGCGCGTACTCATCGAGGTACTGGGCGGCGATGTCCTTGGCCGCCAACGGGAGCCGGTTGTACACCTTGGCCAGGATCCCGTTCTTCTCCTTGATGACGACGTCGAGCTTCTCCCGGAAGATCTTGGGGTCCAGCAGGTCCTGCACCCGCAGGCCCACCCGAGCCGCCTTGTCCGCGTAGGACGGGCCGATGCCTCGCTTGGTGGTGCCCAGCTTGTTCTTGCCCAGGTAGTGCTCGGTGACCCGGTCCATCTCCTGGTGGTACGGCATGATCAGGTGGGCGTTGCCGCTGACCCGCAGGCGCGAGCAGTCCACCCCCATGGCCGTCAGCCGGTCGTACTCCTCCAACAGCACCCGGGGGTCGACCACCACACCGTTGCCGATGACCGGCGTGATGTGGTCGTACAGCACCCCGCTGGGGATGAGCTGGAGGGCGAAGGTCTCGCCGTCGACCACGAGGGTATGGCCAGCGTTGTGGCCGCCCTGGTAGCGGACGACCACCGTCATCTCTTTGGCAAGCAGGTCGGTGAGCTTGCCCTTCCCCTCGTCACCCCACTGGGTGCCGACCACGACGGTGGCGGGCACGCGCGGCTCCCTCAAAGTCGAAAATGCGGCCGAGTGAGCATACCTGCCCGGCTCCCGATTCCCGGCGCCGCCGGCCAAAAGGTTTCCCAAAGGTCCTAGGCCCATGGTCGTAGGACCACGGGTGAACGGCAGTTGCCCGGTGAGCACGAGGACGACCCCAATGAACCGGCAGCTGGGGGAGGCAGCCCCCAATCGGAACGGAAGGCGCATCATCGCCGGGCTGGCCGCCGCCGGCCTGGCCGTCGTGAGCCTTGGCGGCATCGCCACCGCCACGTCGCTCGGCAAGGTGACGGGCCCTCCCGTCGCCGACCCACCGCCCCCGCCGCCGGAGATCGAGACGAAGCTGGCCAACCCGGCCTCGCCCGAGTCGGACGACCCCGTGGCCCTCGGCCAGCTGGGTTCGCCGGGCACGCCCGAGAACGACCTGGCCGGCGCCCTCCAGGACCTCGCCGGCGCGGGGACGCCCGACGCGGTGGCCACCGCTCGCAAGCTGGCCCTCGACATCCTGGAGGGCAACCCCCTGGCCGGCAAGGCGTACAGCGGCATCCCCCTCCTCAACTGGAACGCACCGCAGAAGATCAAGCAGGTGCCGGCCGGCGGCAACGTCGACGTGCGGGAGGTGCGCTACGGCCAGCACGTGCTCAGCGACACGTGGCTGCTCGACGTGGCCGACATCACCCAGCCCTTCACGGTCACCTACCACGTGGCCGAGCTGGGCAACGCCTTCGGCGGCGACTTCTCCCCCACCGCCCTGGTCAACCTGGCCGGCGACCCGGCGATCAGCAACGTGCTCGACCTTCGCTCCCTGACCCTCCCGCCCATCGACACCGGCACGACGGAGACCAGCCGTTTCCACCCGGCGGGCGCGGCCGAGTCGACCCGCACCGCCGTGCAGAAGTTCACCGTCTCCGTCCCCGCCCCCCACAGCGTCACCGCCCTCCTCGACCCCAACCTCACGCCCGGCCACGAGGGTCTCGCCACCGTCCAGATCGGCGGGCCGGCCCGGGCCGCGGCCGCGACGGCGGCGTTCGGCACCAGCAAGCTGTCCGGCATCGGCGCCATCGGCGGCTTGGCTCCCGAGAAGCTGCTGTGGAGCGACCTCCAGAACCTCGATCCCGCCAACCTCAACGCGGCCAAGCAGGTCGCCGCCCAGGACGCCCAGCTGGTGACGGCCATGCGGGTGCGGGACCAGCTGCCCTCCGGCGTGGCCGTCGACCCGGCCGCCGACCTCGGGGTGGCCCTGCTGAACGACGAGGCCTACGTGTCCCGGCCCACCGTCCACGTGGCCCAGGGCCACCAGATGCGGGTTGCCCTCACCAACGGCGACACCTTCGCCCGGACCGTCGACCTCAACGCCTTCTTCAACCGCCAGGCCGTCCGGGGGGCGCTCGACTGGGGCCGGTTCGAGTACACGCCCGTGGGCTCGGTGGCCCTGGCACCGGGCGAGTCGAAGACGGTCTCCGTCGACCTCCCCCCCAGCGCCTTCACGCTCTGGGTGGGTGACACCGACCACGGTGACCAGGCCAGCGCCACCGTGGCCCTCGACCTCGGGCCCGACCGCCAGACCCTGCGCATCCCGCCCGGCTTCGCCGCCCCCGGCCACTCCGCCGTCGACGGGTCCGGCAACGTGTGGGTCGCCCTGGGCGGCACCGACGAGATCGCCCGCATCGACCCCGCCGACGACCTGCCGGCCAGCCGGGTGGAGCGCTTCCTCCTGCCCAACGGGGCCCGCACCCCGCAGTCGACCACCTTCCCGCTCGTGCCCAAGGACGTGACCTTCGATGCCCGCGGCATCCTGTGGGTGACGCTGTTCGCGGGCAACGCCATCGCGCGCGTCGACCCCACCCTGGTCCACGACGGCACCACCGACGGCATCACCGTCATCCCCCTGGCCGCGTGCAACGTGGGCGTGGTCTGCCCCCCGCCCCTCACACCGCCGCTGCCCCCACCGCCGCCGGGCACGCCGTTGACCCGGTCGCCCGGCCAGATGGCCGTCACCCAGGACGCCCAGGGCAACACCGTGGTGTGGTTCTCCGAGGAGACGGCCGACGCCATCGGCGTGCTGCGGGCCTCACCGACCGGCCAGGTGATCGACCTGACCGATCTCCCCTGCCAATGCCTGCAGCCGCTGGGCATGGCCCTCAACCCCGACGGCGCAATCTGGTTTACCGAGGGTCTATCCAATAGATTGGGCAAGCTGACCCCGGACCCCACCCATCCCTTCCGGGCGGGGACGCTCGACCACTTCACCATCCCCACCTCGGTGGAGATGGACGTGCCCGGCGGGCCCAAGGGTGGCTTTCTCACCTCGGCGCCCCACAGCATCGGCTTCGACCAGGCCGGGCGGGCGTGGTTCACCGAAGAGGCCGCTGGCAAGGTCGGGTGGTTCGACCCGGTGTCCGGCTTCTCGGAGCTCGACCTCCCGCAGACCGACTTCCACGCCCCCGCCCAACCGGCCGACCTGACCATCGATCGCAACGGCACGGTCTTCGTGGTGGACGAGTACGGCGACAGCGTGGTGTCCCTCGACACGACCGGGGTGAAAGACCAGTGGCGGCCCACCCAGCGGGTGAGCCAGACGGACAGGCCCGTGGTCGACGCCCAGGGCAACCTCTGGTTCGCCGAGGGGGCGGCCAACCGCCTCACCCGGTTCCGGCACGTGGCCGCCGGGCCCGCCTTCGTTCCCGCCGTGCGACCCCTCCTCCAGTCCGACATCACGACCGGGACGGTGACGGGCAGCAACCTGGGCACGGCGTCGGCCGCGACCGTCAGCGTGGGCCGGGCCGCCCCCGTCACCGTTCCGGTGGCGTCGGGCGGCTTCGTACTCCCGGGCCTGACCGTGCACCCGGGTGACGAGGTGCGGGTGGTCCTCAAGGACACGGTGTTGCGGCCCGCGCTGGTCATGACGGTGGCCAGCGTGAGCGCGGCCGTGGGGACGACCGGCGCGGTGGCCGGTTCTGCCCTGCTCGGAGGCCGGGCCCTGGCCGACCAGGTGAGCATCACCGTGGCCGGCCGGCCGGCGCCCACCACCGCGCCCATCGATCCCGTCGACGGGTCGTTCTCGGTCGGCGGGCTCGAGCTCGATCCGGCCGTGGCCAGGGGCACGGTGACCTGGACAGGGGCCACCCCTGTGGCCATGGTCAGTACCGTCGCCAGCTTCGTCCCGGCTCCTGTCGTGGCGCCCGTGACTCCCTCCGTGCCCGCCGTGCCCGTGGCCACCCCGAACCCGAGCGCGGCGCCGGCGGCAATCGGCGCGCCGACCGGCGCCGGTCTCCCTGCCGGCGGTGATCGTGCCCTCCTGACGCCCAAGGTCGACAACCCGCTGTCGGTGGCGGTGCCGGCGCCTGCGCCCGCCACCCCGGCCCCGTCCCCCGCCGCCCGCCGGGCCGGGCCGGTGACGGCGACGGCGACGGCGCGGACGGCCAAGGCCAGCCCCCCGGACCCGGCCGCGGATTCCTCGATGGCGGGGCCCGGCGCCACCCGGGTGGCCGACGCCCGGGTCATCCCCGCTGCCGGCGCCACACCCGCCGCCGCCCGCTCCCTGGACCTGGCCAACCGGCCCGCCCACGACCCCAGCCCGCTGTTCGGCCTGGGCCTGAGCGCCGGGTTCTTCCTCGTGGCCGTGGTGGGCCTGGGCGTGGTGGTGGCCGCCGAACGCCGCAACCGAGATCCCAAGGGCGAGACCGAATGGTGAGCACTGCCGAGCTCGCCCGGTCCCTCCGGGTCGCCGTCGCCTGCGTGCTGGTGACCGGCCTGGGGCTGGCCCTTGCGCTGCCTCGTGGGGCCGGTTCTGCCGGCCGGTCCCACGACAGCAGCACCTCTGGCCGCAGCACCTCTGACACCGTCGCGGCGCGAAACGCCGCCGGCGAAGCCGCCCTCGCCCTGGTCAGCTTCCGCCCCGCCGACGTGGGCTACACGCTGCAGTTCGCCCCGCCCCGGGCCGGCATCCGGGCCCAGATGGACCCGGCCCAGCACCTCATCACCATCTTCCTCGACACCGACGACGCCAGCCACCGGGTGGCCCACGACATCGCCCACGAACTGGGCCACGCCTTCGACAACCGCTCCCTCGACGACACCCTCCGCCACGGCTGGCTGGAGGCGCGGGGGAAACCCGACGCGGCCTGGTGGCCGGGCAACCAACCGTCCGACTACAACACCGGCGCGGGCGACTACGCCGAGGTGTTCGCCCTCTGCCACGCGCCCAGCCCCGAGTTCCGCAGCCGCCTCGCCCCCCGGCCCGCCGACCCGTGTGGCCTGCTGGCGGCGTGGGCGCCCGGCATCCTGGTGCGGCGATGACCCGCCTCCGGGCCCTGGCCCTCTTCGCGGTGGCGGCGGCTGTGGTCATCGGCGTGGTCGCGTCCCGGCACCACTCGCCCACCGTGGCCCGGGACCCGCACTTCTTCGGCAACCTCGATCCCAAGCAGGTGAACCGGGTGCTGCACGCAGCCCAGGCCATCAGCGCGTCGACGCCCAAGGCCGAACTGGTCGCCCAGGGAGAGCAGCTCTTCGAGTCGACGGGGCTGGCCAAGCAGGGCGAGGCGTGCAGCACGTGCCACACCCAGGGCGCGGCCAACCCGGCCCTGGGCATGACGCCCCATCCCCAGTTCAAGGGCGACTTCACCGGTCCCCGCGACCCACCCGCCCTTTGGGGCGTGGCCGAGACCGACCCGTACTTCTGGGACGGGAGCGTGGCCAACCTCGACGACACCGTGGCCAAG
>DASRGI010000050.1:0-15783 GCA_035651095.1 Acidimicrobiales bacterium
CGCTGCAGGCCAAGGGCGTGCCCGTGCTGCAGGAACCGAAGCGCATGCCGTGGGGCCTGCACGAGATGTGGATCGAGGACCCCGACGGCGTACGCATCGCCATCGTCGAGGTCCCCGACGACCACCCCCTCCGCCGCCGCCTCTGACCCCCTCCGCTTCTCGTAACGCTCAGTCCGTCATGGCCGGCGCCAGCGTTACGAGAACGGTTCAGGGGTCGATGTACCAGGTAGCGGCGCAGGGCGGCGTAGTCGCGGTGGAACTCGCCGAGCATGAGGTTCACGTCCCGCTCCGGGTACGACCGCCCGGGCTCGAACTGCTGGGCCAGGAAGTCGAGCACCACCAACCGCTTGGCCCGGGCCGACGGGATGCGGGTGAGGCGGCCGTCGTCGGACAGGAACTGGCGCAGCACGTCGGCCTGCTCGGGAGTGGCGCCCAACGCCTTGGGGTCGACGGGCCGGCGGGTCGCGGCGGCCGCCGCCCCGGCCGCGGCCCGCATCACGTCCCGGGGGGTCAGGCCCGACGCGTCGGCGACCTCAGCCGGAGTCCGGGCGCCCAGGACGATGGCGGCAAATGCCCGCAACCGGGCGTCCTCGGCCAGCAATCCGGCCAGCGCGGAAGGATCGGGGACACCGGGCACGGACGGAAGGGTAGGCTCTCATCCACTTCCCGCTGGACCGAAAGGGGCCAACTGGTGACGCTTGCCGAGGTGATCGACGACCACTTCCTCGTCCGGTATCGGGAGCTTCTCGATGCCGAGGACAAAGCCTTCGACGAGTTGGAGCACGCGTACGAAGACGGCGACCGGGACCACTTCGAGATGGACCTGGCCGCCTGGAAGGAAGCGATCAACCAGAAGCTGCGCTATCTCCAGCGAGCCGGAGTGAACGTCAGCATCTCCGTCTCCGTCTAGACCTCCCCGTCTAGATCAGGCCGAGGTTCTTCACCTCGTCGCGCTCGGCGACGAGCTCCTCGGTGGTGAGCTGGACCTTCTCGCGCGCGAACCCGTCGAGTTCGAAGTCCTCCACCACCGACCAACCGCCCTTGCCGTCGGCCCGCACCGGGTAGCCGAACTGCAACCCCTCGGGGATGCCGTACTCGCCGTTGCTGGCCACGGCCACGGACACGCAATCGCCCTCGGGGGTGGCGGTGCGCACGCCCACCACGCTGTCGATGGCGGCGTTGGCGGCCGACGCGGCCGAGGACTGGCCCCGGGCCTCGATGATGGCGGCGCCCCGCTTCTGCACGGTGGTGATGAAGTCGCCCTGCAGCCAGGCCGTGTCGGAGATCACGTCGGTGGCCCGCTTGCCGCCGATGCGGGCGTTGCCGAAGTCGGGGAACTGGGTGGCCGAGTGGTTGCCCCAGATGGCCACGTTGGTGACCTCGGAGACAGGCACGCCCGCCTTCTTGGCCAGCTGGGTCTTGGCCCGGTTCTGGTCCAGCCGGGTCATGGCGAACCAGCGGTCGGCGGGCACGTCGGGTGCGTGCGAGCGGGCGATGAGGCAGTTGGTGTTGCAGGGGTTGCCCACCACCAGGATGCGCACGTCACTGCTCGCGTGATCGTTGATGGCCCGGCCCTGGGGCTTGAAGATGCCGCCGTTCACGTTGAGCAGGTCACCCCGCTCCATGCCCGCCTTGCGGGGCACGGAACCGACCAGCAGGGCCCACGAGGTGCCGTCGAAGGCGGTCTTCAGATCGGACGTGGGGACGACGTCGGCGAGCAGCGGGAAGGCACAGTCCTCCAGCTCCATCACCACGCCGTCGAGGGCCTTCATGGCCGGCTCGATCTCCAGCAGCCGCAAGGTGACGGGCTGGTCCGGGCCGAGCAATTGGCCCGAGGCGATGCGGAACAAAAGGGCGTAACCGATCTGGCCCGCCGCGCCGGTGACGGTGACGTTGATGGGGTTCTTCTGCGCCATGCCCCCACGCTAGGCGCGGGGGCCTGACGAGCCCCAAGCGAGCGGCGGTTACAGCCGCTCGACGATGGCGGAGGCGAACTCCGACGTCTTGACCTCGGTGGCGCCCTCCATGAGGCGGGCGAAGTCGTAGGTGACGATCTTGTCGGCGATGGTGGCTTCGAGGGCTCGCACGATGTCGTCGGCCGGCTCCTGCCAGCCCAGGTGCTCGAACATCATCACGCCCGACAGCAGCACGGAGCCGGGGTTCACCTTGTCCTGGCCGGCATACTTCGGCGCGGTGCCGTGGGTGGCCTCGAACACGCCGTGGCCGGTGACGTAGTTGATGTTGCCGCCGGGGGCGATGCCGATGCCGCCCACCTGGGCGGCCAGGGCGTCCGACAGGTAGTCGCCGTTGAGGTTGGTGGTGGCGATGACGTCGAACTCGTCGGGCCGGGTGAGCACCTGCTGCAGGGTGATGTCGGCGATGGCGTCCTTCACCAGCACCTTGTCGCCCGGCTTGCCGCCGCAGTCGTCCCAACCCACGGCCACATCGGCGAACTCCTCGCGGACCAGCTCGTAGCCCCAGTTGCGGAAGGCGCCCTCGGTGAACTTCTGGATGTTGCCCTTGTGCACGATGGTGACGCTCGGGCGGCCCTTCTCGATCGCGTACTTGATGGCGGCCCGGATGAGCCGCTTGGAGCCCGTCTCCGAGATGGGCTTGATGCCGATGCCCGAGTCGGGCCGGATCTCCCACTTGAAGGTGTCCCGCAGGAGCTCGATGAGCTTCTTGGCCTCGGGCGTGCCTTCCTCGACCTCCAGGCCCGCGTAGATGTCCTCGGTGTTCTCCCGGAAGATGACCATGTCGACCTTCTCCGGGTGCTTCACCGGGGAGGGCACGCCCTGGAACCAGCGCACCGGGCGCAAGCACACGTACAGGTCGAGCAGCTGGCGCAGGGCCACGTTGAGGCTGCGGATGCCGCCGCCCACGGGCGTCGTGAGGGGGCCCTTGATCCCGATGAGGTGCTCGCGGAACGCCTCGACCGTCTCGTCGGGCAGCCAGTTGCCCGTCTCGTCGAACGCCTTCTGGCCGGCGAGCACTTCCTTCCACTCCACCTTCTTGCCGTGCTTGGCCGCGGCGGCATCCATGACCTTCTGCGCCGCGGGCCAGATGTCGACGCCGGTGCCGTCGCCCTCGATGAAGGGGATGATGGGTTCGTCGGGGACGCGCAGGGAGCCGTCGGCTCCCATGGTGATCTTCTCGGCCATGGAGCCGAGGCTAGCGCCGACCCCGACGGGCGACCTCAGCGAGCGCGGGGCCCGACTGCCCCATGCCCCGCATGGTCACGCCCGAGTCACCCCCGAGTCACGCCAGGCCGAGGTTGGCGTAGATCTCGCGGGTCGCGGTGGACCGGTTGAGCGTGTAGAAGTGGAGGCCGGGAGCGCCCCCGGCCAGCAGCTTCTCGCACAGCTCGGTGGCGACCTCGATGCCGGCCCGGCGCATGTCCTCGGGGTCGGGCCCGGCCGCCTCGATGCGCTCCACCACCTCGCTCGGCACGGCGCAGCCGGACAGCTCGGCCATGCGGCCCACCGACCTCAGGTTGGTGATGGGCATGATGCCGGGGAGCACGGGCTTGTCCACGTCGCGGGCGCCGAGGTCGTCGACCAGGCGCAGGTAGTCGTCCAGGCGGAAGAAGAACTGGGTGACGGCGAAGTCGGCCAGGCGCAGCTTCTCGGCCAGGCGGTCGCGGTCCGCCTGCATGGACGGCGAGCGGGGGTGGCCCTCGGGATGGGCGGCCACGCCGATGGAGAAGCCGCCGATGGCCCGGGCCAGCTCCACCAACTCGGAGGCGTGGGTGAGCTCGCCCTCGACGGCATCGAGGTCGGTGGGCGGGTCGCCCCCCAGGGCCATGAGGTTCTCGACCCCGGCCTTGCGGAAGTCGACCAGGATCTCGGCCAGCTCGAGGCGGGTGTGGGCCACGCAGATGAGATGGGCCATGGGGACGAGGGCCGTGGTCTTCACCAACCCGGCTACGAGCGAGGTCGTGCGGTCCCGGGACGAGCGCCCGCCCCGGTAGGTGACGGACACGAACGACGGGTGCAGCAGTTCCAGTTCTCGCAGGGCCTTGACCAGCACCGCCTGCTCGGCGTCGTTCTTGGGCGGGAAGAACTCGAAGGAGTACGTGCGCCCGGCAGCCAGCTGGTCGGCGATCTTGGTCACGCGTTCGATCCTGCCAGCCGCCGCTCGGCCGCCTCCACCGTGTTTCGCAGCAGCAGGGCGACGGTGGTGGGTCCCACGCCCCCGATCCGGGGCGTGATCCACGACGCCACCTCGCCCACCGACTCGTCCACGTCGGGCAGGAGCTTGCGCCCCTCCCACGTGATGCCGCCGCTCACCACCACGGCACCGGGGCGCACCATGCCGGGCGTGATGAAGCCGGGAACGCCCACGGCCGCGATCACGATGTCGGCCCGGCGGGTGTAGTCGGCCAGGTTGGGCACGCCCGTGTGCACCACGGTGACGGCCGCGTTGGCGCCCGGCCGCTTGAGGGTGAGGAGGAGCGAGAGGGGCCGGCCCAGGGTGGGGCCCCGGCCCACGACCACCACGTCCTTGCCGGCGACGTCGATGCCGTAGTGGACGAACATGGCCTGGATGCCCGCGGGCGTGCAGGGCACGGGGCCGTCCTCCTGGAGGACGAGCTTGCCCAGGTTGACCGGGTGGAGGCCGTCGGCGTCCTTGGCCGGGTCCATGGCCAGCAGGGCAGCGTTGAAGTCGAAGCCGGCGGGGACGGGGTGCTGGACGAGGTAGCCGTCGATCTCGGGGTCGGCGTTGAACTGCTGGACGGCCGTCAGCAGGTCGGCCTGGGTGCGGTCGGCGGGGATCTCGATGCCCTTGGAGATGATGCCCACGGCCTCGCACGTCTCGTGCTTCTTGCGGACGTAGCCGGCGCTGGCCCCGTCGTCCCCCACGAGGATGGTGCCCAGACCCACGGTCTTGCCGGCGGCGTTGAGCTTGGCCACCCGCTCGCTCACGTCGAGCAGGACGGCTTCGGCCACAGGTCCGCCGGCGAGGAGTTGGGCAGGCACTTAGGAGAACCTCCAGCGCGGAGACATCAGTGCAAGAAGTGGCGTTCGCCGGTGAAGACCATGGCGATGCCGTGCTCGTCGGCGGCGGCGATGGTCTCGTCGTCCCGCAACGACCCCCCCGGTTGGATGACCACGGCCACCCCGGCGGCCGCGGCCGCGTCGACCCCGTCCCGGAAGGGGTAGAAGGCGTCGCTGGCACAGGCGCCACCCTTGGCCCGGCCGGCCGCCTTGGCCGCGGCGATCTCGCCCGACTCCACCCGGTTCTGCTGGCCGGCGCCTATGCCCGACGCCTGCCCGCCGCCCACCAGCACGATGGCGTTGGACTTCACGTGGCCGACGATGCGCCACGCCAGCTCGGCGTCCCGCCACTGCTCCTCTGTGGGCTGCACCTTGGTGACGACGCGCCAGTCGGCCCGGGTGGCGTCGAAGCGGTGGGCGTCCTGCACGAGGAAGCCGCCGCTGATCTGGCGCAGGTCGAGCCCTTGGGCCGCCGGGGCTTCGGCCTCGAGGACCCGCATGTTCCTCTTCGCCAGCAGCGTTTCCAGGGCGGCAGGCTCGTAGGCAGGGGCGATCACCACCTCGGTGAACACGGGCGCCAGGGCCTCGGCGAACTCCTTGGTGATGAGCCGGTTGCTGGCCACGATGCCGCCGAACGCGGACCGGGGGTCGCACTCGTGGGCCAGCTTGTAGGCGGTGGTGATGTCGTCGGCCACGGCCACGCCGCACGGGTTGGCGTGCTTGATGATGGCCACGGCGGGCTGGTCCCCGAGGTCGTGGACGAGCTTCCACGCCGCCTCCGTGTCATACAGGTTGAGGTACGACAGCTCCTTGCCACCATGCTGCACGACCGTGTCCCACCAACTGCTGGTGCCGATCTCCCGGTAGCGGGCGCCCACCTGGTGGGGGTTCTCGCCGTAGCGCAGGGACTGGGCCCGCTCCAGGGCCACGTGGATGGTGGGCGGCAACGGTTCCTTGGTGTCGGCGCTGGCCGTGGCGTCGAACCAGGTGACGATGGCGGCGTCGTAGGCGGCCGTGTGGGCAAAGGCGGCCCGGGCCAGGCGCCGGCGGGTGTCGTCCGAAAGGGCGCCGTCCCGGCGCAGCTCGTCGAGCACAGCGCCGTAGTCGGCGGGGTCGACCACGATGCCCACGTGGGCGTGGTTCTTGGCCGCCGCCCGCACCATGGTGGGGCCGCCCACGTCGATCATCTCGATGCCGGGCTGGGCCCGGAAGGGGTAGAGGTTGCAGACCACCAGATCGATGGGCTCGATGCCCTGGGCCTCCAGGTCGGCCAGGTGCTCGGGCTTGGAGCGGTCGGCCAGGATGCCGCCGTGGATCTTGGGGTGGAGGGTCTTCACCCGCCCGCCCAGCATCTCGGGGGCGCCGGTGACGGCCTCCACCTCGGTGTGGGCGATGCCGGCCTCGGCCAGGGCTCGGGACGTGCCCCCGCTGGAGAGGAGCTCGAATCCCAGGGCGGCGAGGCCGGAGGCGAAGGCCTCCAGGCCGGTCTTGTCGTAGACGGAGAGCAGGGCTCGCTTCGCGCTCATCGGGCGAGGAACTCCTTGATGGTTTGCGGGTACAGGCGGCGCTCCACGGCCTTGATGCGCTCGTGGAGGGAATCGGCGGTGTCGCCGGGGAGGACGGGGACGGCCTCCTGGGCCAGGATGGGCCCGGCGTCGACCTCGGGGGTGGCCACGTGGACCGTGCAGCCGGTGATCTTCACCTGGGCGGCCAGCGCCTCCTCCACCGCGTGGGCGCCCCGGAAGGCGGGCAACAGGGCCGGATGGGTGTTGAGGACGCGGCCGGGGAAGGTGTCGAAGATGGGCTTCTCCAGCACGGTCATGAAGCCGGCCATCACCACGGTGTCGACATCGTGGCGGCGCAGGGCGTCGACGATGTCGTCGGTGAAGGCCAGCCGGTCGAAGGTCGGGCCGAGGGGCCCGCGCTCCACGGTTTCGGCGGGCACGCCGGCCGCTTGGGCGATCTCCGTAGCCCGGCAGGGGCGGTCGACCACAACCACGTCGACGGGGATCCCGGCCTCCAGGATGGCAGCGAGGATCGTGCCACTACCCGATGCCAGAACTCCGATCCCCACGCCACGACGCTACCTTGCCGCCGTGCTCGCCATTGACCACATCGTGGTCGCCGTGGCCGACCTGGAGGCGGCCGGGTCGAGGTTCCTGCGGGAGTACGGGCTGGCGTCGGTGCCGGGCGGGCGCCACCCCCAGCTGGGCACGTCGAACCGCATCGTTTCCCTGGGGTCGGCGTACGTGGAGCTGCTGGCCCCGTTCGACGGACCGGACCGGTTGGTGGGCTGGGTCGTGCGCTGCGACGACGCCGGGGCCGAGGGCCGGCGGCTGGGGGTCGACGTGGTGGACATGCACCGGGAGCGGCCCGACGGGTCGGTGCTGCGCTGGCGCTTGGCGGGGGCGGGTTCGCGGTTCGACCCGTTGCGACCGCCGTTCATCGAGTGGCTCGAGGGGCCGGACCTGCCGCCCGGCGCGGGCGTGCTGGCGTGGGTCGAGGTGCCGGGGCCGGTGGACGGCTGGCTGGGCGGGCGGGACATCGGCGGGGTCCGGGTAGGGAAGCGGTTCGCCGTCGGCATCCACGCCGCAACCGTTCTCGTCACGCTGGGGCCGCCATAGCCCTCGCTGCGGTTACGAGAACGCGTTCACAAGGGGGTTTTGGGTGGTGAGGCGGGTCCGAGGGGCGGGCCACAAGGGGCGGGTCAGGGGCGGGCCACAAGGGGCGGGTCAGAGGGGCGGGTCGGTGCAGTTCTCGGGACCGCCGCCCCCGCCGGCCGGCTCGGTGCGCGGGTACGGCTCGGTGAAGCCCGACCCCGGGTCGCTGGTGGTCAGGAAACGGATGATGCCCCGGGCCACGGCCTCGCCCTCGGCCTGCTGCACGTCGGCCCGGGCCAGGAGCGCGGCCTCGGGCGGGTCGGTCAGGTACGCCAGCTCGGCCAGGGCGGCGGGCACGCCGTGGCTGCGCCGCAGGATGCCGTAGTAGTCGTCGCCGGTGCTGCCGGGGCGGTACTTGGTGCCGGCGTCCCGGTCGGCCATCCACGGCACCTGGTAGGCGGCAAGGGCCCGAGCCACCTCCTCGTACACCAGCCCGGCCAACCGCTTCGATTGGGGATTGGCGATCTGGTAGTAGGTCTCGGTCCCGGGTTTGGGGAAGGGCCCGTCGGGCTCGGCGTTGTGGTGGATCGACACGAAGGCCCGGGCCCCGGCGCCCAGGGCCACGCGGGCCCGGGCGTCGAGCGTCATGCGGTACTGCGTCGAGTGGGTGAGCAGCACCTGGTAGCCGGCTCGCTCCAGGGCAGCCTGGGCGTTGCGGGCCACGGCCAGGTTGAGCACGGCCTCGGTCAGCCCGTTGGGGCCGATGGCGCCGGGCTCGTCGCCGCCGTGCCCGGGGTCGAGGACGACGGCGCCGTGGGCCACGAGCGTCCCCCGGGTGACGGTCACCGTGTTGCTGCACGGGGTGAGGACCCGCCATGCCCCCGGCTTGCCGCCCACGATGGGCAGGGCCACGCCCGCCCGTGACATGAGCACGCCCGGGGCCGGCGGCGGGGCGGCTGTTGTGGTCGGCGGCGGCGGCGGAGCAGCAGTCGTGCTGCTGGTCGTCGTGGTGCTCGGGGGCGGGCTCGTACTCGGACTCGTGCTCGTCGTGGTCGTCGCCGAAATCGACACCGCAGCCGGCCGGTCCCCCACCACGGCCGCAGCCAGCACGGAGATCACGAAGAGGACGGCGACGGAGACCTTCACCCGACCCAAGGCTACAAAGGGCCGAGCCAATCCGCGATGGCGCGGGCGAAGCGGTCGGCCGCGGGTGGGTCGAGCGAGAGGAACAGGTAGGGCTCGGTGACCTCCAGCTCGATCAACAGCGGCTCGCCGTCCGGCCCGGGCACGGTGTCGACCCGTGCGTACACCACCGGCCCGGGCGCCGCCGCCAGCACCCGTCCCGCGAACTCGGCCAGCACCGGATCGACGGGCCGGGCGGTGACGGTGTCGATGGAGCCCTGGTTCATGGCCCGCGTCGGCGCCTGGCCCGCAGCCAGCACCCCGCCCTTGCGGATGGCGTGGCTGACCTTCCCACCGAAGACGTACGTCCCCGTCTCGCCGGTCGTGTCGACCGACGGGAGGAAGGGCTGGACCATGGCCACGTCCCCGGTCTCGTGGATCGCCTGGACATGGGTCGCCCCGGAAGCCGGCGAGGTGTGCCGGGCCGCGTGGCGGCCCCCGGCCGACACCGCCGGCTTGACCACGAACTCGCCCGCCGGGAACTCGACGGGTCCGGCGTCGGACCAGACCGTCGGTACCACGGGGATGCCGGCCGCCTCCAGCTCCCGCAGGTACCGCTTGTCGGTGTTCCACCGGAGCACGTGGGCCGGGTTGGCCAGCCGGGGGACCGTCTCCGCCCACGCCACGAACTCGTCCCGGGCCTCGATGTAGTCCCACGTGCCCCGCACGACAGCGGCGTCGAACCCGGAGCAGTCGCCACCCCACGGCACCAACTCGGTGCCGATGCCCAGCTGGGCGAACGCGGCGACGAGCAGTGGCCCGTCCTCGCGCAGGTCGCCCGGGAAGGCCCGGCTGGTGAGCAGGGCGACCGCTACAGCGACTTCACGACCTCCGCCATGAGGTCGCCCGCCTCGGTGGGGTTGAGCCCGACTTGCACGCCCGCGGCCCGCAGGGCGTCCATCTTGGCCTGGGCCGTGCCCTTGGAGCCCGAGATGATGGCGCCGGCGTGGCCCATCTTCTTGCCCGGGGGAGCGGTGACACCGGCCACGTAGGCCACCACCGGCTTGGACATCTCCTTGGCGATGAACTGGGCCGCTTCCTCCTCGGCCGAGCCGCCGATCTCACCGAACATGATCACCGCCTTGGTGTCGGGGTCGGCCTCGAAAGCCTGCAGGCAGTCGATGAACGACGTGCCCGGCACGGGGTCGCCCCCGATGCCCACGCAGGTGGTGACGCCGATGCCCTTCTGCTTCAGCTCGTACAGGGCCTGGTAGGTGAGGGTGCCTGACCGGCTGACGATGCCCACGGGCCCGCCCGCCAAGGCGATCTCGCCCGGCGTGATGCCGATGTTGCACTTGCCGGGGCTGATGATGCCCGGGCAGTTGGGGCCCAGCAGCCGGGTGCCGGGGAAGTCCCGGGCCAGCGTGTTGAACACGCGGGCCTCGTCCTGGGCGGGGATGCCCTCGGTGATGCAGACGATGAACGGGATGCCTGCTTCGGCCGCGTCGAGGATGGCGCCCGGCGCCGCCTTGGGGGGCACGGCCACGAACGACGCATCCGCCCCGGTGGCCTTCACCGCTTCGGCGCAGCTGTCGAACACGGGCACGCCCTCGACGTCCTGACCGCCCTTGCCGGGCGTGACACCACCCACGACCTGCGTGCCGTAGGCCTTGTTGCGCAGGCCGTGGAACTTGCCCTGGGACCCGGTGAGCCCCTGGACGATGACCTTGGTCTTCTCGTCGACGAACACGCTCACTTGGAACCTCCCGCATTCCGTTCGGGCACGGAGGCGGAGGCGAGTGCCACCGCTTCTCGGGCAGCTTCCAACATGGTGGGCTTGGACTGCAGGCGGTCGCTCAGGTGGGGAGCCAGGATGGCCCGCCCTTCCTCGGCGTTGGTGCCGTCGAGGCGGATGACGATGGGTGCTCGCAGTTCGACCTGCTCCAGGGCCTGGACGATCCCGTTGGCCACTTCCTCGCCCCGGGTGATGCCGCCGAAGATGTTGATGAAGATGGCCTTCACGTTCTCGTCGGAGTTGATGACTTCCAGGGCATCGGCCATCACCTGGGCCGAGGCACCACCCCCGATGTCGAGGAAGTTGGCGGGCTGGCCGCCCACCTGGTTGACCACGTCGCACGTGCTCATGGCCAGGCCGGCGCCGTTGGCGATGATGCCCACGTCGCCCTCCAGGCCCACGTACTGCAAGCCCTTCTCGTGGGCCAGTTCGTCGCGCGGGTCCATGACCTGCAGGCCCCGGAACTCGTCCCACTCGGGATGGCGGAAGGAAGCGTTGTCGTCCAGCGTGACCTTGGCGTCGAGGGCATGCACCTTGCCTTCGGGCGTGAGGATCAGCGGGTTGATCTCCACCAGGTCGGCGTCGCCGTCCACGTAGCAGCGGTAGAGCTTCAGCAGGATGTCGACCGTGCCCTCGGTGGCTTGCGGGTCGAGCCTGGCCTCGGCCACCCAGGCCCGGGCCGCGTCCTCGGTGAGCCCGTCGACGGGATCGATGTGGAGCTTGGCGATGGCGTCGGGGTTCTCCTCGGCCACCTGCTCGATCTCCACACCGCCCTGGGCCGACAGCATGCCCAGGTGCTTCTTGGCCGACCGGTCGAGCGTGAACGACGCGTAGAACTCCTTGGCGATGTCGGACGCATGCTCGACCCAGAGGCGCCGGACCACGTGGCCCTTGATGTCCATTCCGAGGATGTTGGAGGCGTGGGTGCGCACCTCGTCGGCATTGGCGGCCAGCTTGATGCCGCCCGCCTTGCCCCGGCCGCCCACCTGCACCTGGGCCTTGACCACGACGGGATAGCCCGCCTTGTCGGCCTGGGCCACGGCCTCGTCGACCGTATCGGCCACGCCGCCGGGGCTGACCGGGATGCCGAAACGGGCGAAGTACTGCTTGCCCTGGTACTCGAACAGGTCCACTGGCTACTCCCTAACTGTCTTCACTGCTGCGCGTCGAGCGCGGCTTCGAGCCATTGCGAGATCTCGGGCAACGGCGTCCCCGGCGTGAAGACCTCGGCCACGCCCGCCTCCTTCAACTTGGGGATGTCGGCCTCGGGGATGATCCCGCCGCACACCACCATCACGTCCTCCGCGTCCCGCTGGCGCAGGAGGTCGACCACCCGGGGTACCAGGGTCATGTGGGCACCGGAGAGGAGCGACAGCCCCACGGCGTCGGCGTCCTCCTGGATGACGGCCTCGACGATCTGATCCGGCGTCTGGTGGAGGCCGGTGTAGATGACCTCGAAACCGGCGTCCCGCAAGGCCCGGGCGATCACCTTGGCCCCCCGGTCATGGCCGTCGAGTCCAGGCTTGGCAACGACCACTCGGTAGGGACGGTTCACGGTTCGGAGATACTACGGACCGCCATGGAGCTCCTCCACCCGATCGAAGCCGAGTGGGACGCCGACGTCCTCGGGTCCGACCCCCTGCGCTTCCCCGGTTACGCGCCGCCCGGCGAGGAGTCGGTGCTCACGGGCCGGACCGCGCACTACGCCCTGATCCAGGGCCGCTTCGACGTCATGGCGGGCTCGATGGGCGCGGCCCACGGCGAGCGGGTGGTGCGGGCCTACCGGCGGGCCACGGCCCTGCGGTTGCCGGTGGTGGTGGTGTCGGCGTCGGGCGGGGCCCGCATGCAGGAAGGGATGGTGGCGCTCATCCAGATGGCCCGCACGGCTGCGGCCGCGTCGGACCACGCCGCCGCCGGGTTGCTCTCGGTGGCGGTCCACCGGGCGCCCACCACCGGCGGCGTGTTCGCGTCGTACGCGTCCCTGTGCGACCTGCGGGCGGCCACCGCCGGCGCCACCATCGGGTTCGCCGGGCCGCGCGTGGCCGAGCTGACCACCCACGAAGCCCTGCCGGCGTCGTCGCACACGGCCGAGTCGGCCTACCGGGCCGGGCTGGTCGACGCCGTGGTGGCGCCTGACCGGGCCCGCGAATGGGTCGAGGCCTGCCTCGGCCTGCGGGCCTGCCCCCTGCCGTCGGTGGACCCGGCCGAGCCGCCGCCGCCGGTGGCCGGGCCGTGGGGCAAGGTGCTGGCCGCCCGGGTCCCGGGCCGGTGGAGCGGCAGGGCGTGGGCGGCGGCGCTCACGTCGTCGTGGGTGGACCTGCACGGCACCGACCCCACCATCCGGGCCGGCCTGTGCACCCTGCGGGCCGGCGGGCCGCGGGCCGTCGTGATCGCCATGGAACGGGGCGCCCCGACGCCGGCGGGCTACCGCCTGGCCCAGCGGGCCATCGGCCTGGCCGGCAAGCTGGGCCTGCCCCTCGTCACGTTGATCGACACGCCCGGCGCCGACCCGGGACCGGAGTCCGAGGCCGGTGGCATCGCCAGGGAGATCGCCCGCACGTTGGCGGCCATGGCCGCCTTGCCGACGGTCAGCGTGGCCGTGTGCGTGGGCGAGGGCGGCAGCGGCGGGGCGCTGGCCCTGGGGTTCGCCGATCGCCTGCTCATGCTCGAAGACGCCGTGTTCTCCGTGATCCGCCCCGAGGGCGCAGCCGCCATCCTCGACCGGCGGGCCACGGCCGACGCCGCCGCTCGCCGGGCCGAGCAGCTGCGGCTCACGGCGCCGGACATGATCGAGCTGGGCATCGCCGACGCTGTCGTTCCCGAGGGCGACCCCGCGGCCGTGGCCGCTGCGGTCGGCGCCGCGCTGGGCGCGGCGGCCCCGGGTGACCGGCGCCAGCGCTTCGATCAGGCAACGATGCAGCACTTGCGATGAACCGGAAGACCGCCCTCATCACCGCCGCCCTCCTGGCCCTGCTCACGGCTGTGCTCGTCGTGGTCTTCGTGCTGCGGCTTTCCCGCTCCCCCAATGCACGGGTGCAACTGGGCGACTCCGTGTTCGAGGTCGGGCAGGTGCGGCGCCTGGCCCCGCCCATCGCTCGCCAGGGACCGCTCCTGTTCCCCGACCTGTTGCGGCGAGGTCGAACGATCTACGTGCAGCACCTCGGGTCGGACGACAAGACCGGGTGGCTGGCCTTCGAAGGCCATGCGCCCGAAACCCATGCGCCCGAAACCCAGGCGCCCGGCTGCCAGGTGCGCTGGGACGCCGGACGCCAGGTGTTCGTCGATCCGTGTGACGGTGGCACCTACCCGCCCGACGGGACGGGTCTTGTCCACTACCCGACGGTGGTGAAAGAGAAGAAGAAGGCCGGTTTTACCCTGTATGTAGACCTTCGGAACCCCTCTGGCACCACCCCCCAGCCCGCTACTGACTAGGTCTGGATAGGAAAAGAGAAGGGTTCTGTAAATGGTCGTTCCGGGGTATGTACCTCGGGATGCCAAAGGCCGACACCTACGTCGTGGGAGCCCTGAGCACGGCCCTGAAGCGACCGGAGACCTACGTGGGTCATCTGCGGGAAGCGCTCAACCTGGCTCGGGCCGCCGTCTCCTATCCCAAGGGCATCTTCGAGTCGAGCATCACCCCTGGCTCTCCCTGCGATGACGGGCTGCACGACACGCCCGTCGTGCTGGTGCACGGCTACGGCCACAACCGGTCGGCCTGGCTGGTGCTCGAGCGCCACCTGCGCAAGGCCGGCTTCACCAGCGTGCACACGGTCAACTACAACCCGCTGGCCCACGACGTCCCCGAGCTGGCCGCCCGCCTGAAGGGACGCATCGACCTGATCCGGGCCCTCACCGGCAGCCCCAAGGTCCACGTGGTCGGGCACAGCCTGGGCGGCGTCATCCTCCGTTGGTACGTGCAGGAGCTCGGCGGCGACTCGGTGGTGGACACCGCCGTTTCCGTGGCCAGCCCCCACCAGGGAACCATCGCCGCCGTGGCCGGGGCCGCCTTCGGGCGCACGGCCAAGCAACTGCTGCCCGGGTCGGAGATCATGCGGGCGCTGGGGCCGTCGGTGGCCCGGGGCTCGGTGCGGTGGGTGGCGTACTACTCGAACATCGACCTGCTCATCCAGCCCTCGCCCAGCGCCAAGCTGCACGGCGCCACCAACGTGTTGGTCAAGGACCGCGGGCACCTGTCGATGCTGCTGTCGCCGGTCGTGGCCAGGTCGATCACGACCCAGCTGGAAGCGGCCGAGGGCGCCGGCGCCGTGGTCAAGCCCCTCCACCACGCCGCCTGAAGCGGTCACCGTTCTCGTAACGCTCAGTCCCACATAGGCGGCGCCAGCGTTACGAGAATGCTGAGAGGGGCTACGCCTTCTTGAGTGGGGCCCAGGCCAGGAGCAGACGCTTCTCCCCCACCGACGGGAACCGGACCACGGCCTCGGCCTTGTCGCCCGACCCGATCACCTCGAGGATCACACCCTCGCCCCACTTGCCGTGGACCACGTCGTCGCCCACGGCCAGCGTGAGCGACTCGGCGCCCGTGGTCTTGACCGGCGTGGCCGACCGGCCCCGCATGGCCGCCTCGATGATGCCGGTGCGCCCACCTGTCATGGTGCGGCCACCCGACGACGTGCGGCCGCCCTCGGCCAGACGGGTGAGGTCCTCGGGGATCTCCTTCAGGAACCGGCTGGGCGGGTTGTACTGCGTGGACCCCCACAACGTGCGGCACCACGCGTGGGTGAGGTACAGCCGCTGGCGGGCTCGGGTGATGCCGACGTAACAGAGGCGGCGCTCCTCCTCCAGCTCGTCGGGCTCGCCCAGTGAGCGCAGGTGGGGGAACACCCCGTCCTCCAGGCCGATCATCCACACGGCCGGGAACTCCAGGCCCTTGGCCGTGTGCAGGGTCATGAGCACGGCCTTGGACTCATCGGCGTCGACCAGGTCGTCGGTGTCGCTGACGAGGGAGACGGCCTCCATGAACTCGTCCAGCGATTCGTACTCCCGGGCGTGGCCGATGAGCTCGGCGATGTTCTCCAGCCGGCCCGCGGCCTCGATGGTGCGCTCGGCCTCCAGCTCGGCCCGGTACCCGGTGCGCTCGACGATGGCCTCCAGCAGGTCGCCCGGGTTGCGGGGCAGGGCGCGCAGCTCGTCGAGCAAGGTGTTCAGGTCCTTGATGCCGCCCAAGGCCCGGCCCGTGATGCCCGCCTGCTCGGCCGACCGCAGGGCGTCGCCGTAGGCCACACCCCGGGCCGCGGCCCAGGCGTCCAGC
>DASRGI010000051.1:0-3163 GCA_035651095.1 Acidimicrobiales bacterium
CAGCAAGCCCAGGATGGCCAGTTCCAGCAATCGTGCCCCGATGTATCGATCCGATATAACGACACGCACGATAGCACGCCCGCGTTCACAGCGGTTCGACCCGCGTTGACGCCCCCACCGGGGCGTCAACGGGCCGAACGCTCAGCCGGCGATGTCGGTGTCGAAGCTGGCCCGGAAGGGGGCGCCCCCGGCCAGCGTGGCCCCCACCTCGAAGTGCCAGCGCCCGGCGGTCAGGGTCACGTCGCCCACGTAGTGGCCCGCCTCCAAGCGGCGGAGGCTGACATCCCGGGCCGCACCCTTGCCCTGCCGGGCGGTCAGGGCCACCGGGTCGGCGTCGGCGTCGATGAAGGTGAGGTGGACCTCGTTGTCTCCCACCCGGCCCTGGTCGACGTACGCCTGCAGCTGTTGGCCCCCGACCGTGATCGTGTAGATCGTGGGCAGCCCGGGCGTGCGGGACACGTCCACCCGCTGGGGCGGCTGCTTGGTGGCCAGCTCGAGCGGCACCTCGATGCCGCCGCCGGCCTTGTCGAGGGCGACCGTCACCCGCCAGCGCCCATCGAGCGACAAGGCCGTCCCCGTGGCCTGCCACCGCCCGGGTCCCACCTTGGTGAGCGGCAACGTGCCCACGGGGATGTCGGGGCGATCGACGGGCTGGGCCCGCAGGGTGACGGCGGTCGCCTCGACGGGTTGGCGGGTGTCGTAGTCGACCACGGAGAGGTCGAAGCGGTTCACGCCCACCGTGCCCGGCGAGACCGACAGGCGGACCCGTACCGAGGTGGCGAAGTCGGACCCGGTGACGACCACGGGCGCGGCGGCCGCAGCCGGGCGCCCCGCCTCGGCCACGGAGCGGGACGGCGCCAGCCCGGCGAGCACGCCCGTGGCCGCGAACACGCACGCAGCCACGGCCGCCTCGGCAGCCAGCGAGCGGCTGCCCGCCCGGCGCCGGTTCACCACGGCCAGGGCGACCACCGCAGCCACCAGCCCGAGCTTGACCAGCAGGGCCACGCCGAAGCTGGTGCTGAGCAGCCGGCCCAGGGCACCCACCTCGTCCCACGCCCGTACCGTCCCGGTGACGACCACCACGGCCAACGCCACCGTCGCCACCCGGGAGAAGCGGCCCACCAGCTCACGGGCCCGGCCACTGCCGATCAGCACGGCCAGCCCGCCCAGCCACACGCCCACGGCGGCGATGTGGGCCCACTGCGCCCCCACCGCCAACCAGCGCGGCGACGCGGCCTCGGCGTGCCCCGACGCGGCCCGGGCCAGCATGGCGGCCGCGCCGGCGGCGCCGAGGAACAGCGCCGTCCACCGAGAACGCCGCCACGTGAAGGCGGCGGCCGCCACCCCGGCCACGACCACGGCGGCGGCCAACACCTCGAGCTTGTGGCCCACGTCCGACGACAGGAGCCGGGAGAGCGAGACGCCGGCGTTGCGGCGTTGCTCGGAGCCGATGAGGACCACCCCGGCGGCCGCCAGCAGCCAGCCGGCGGGCACCAGCCGGGCGCCCGATGCCAGGGGCGCCACCAAGAACCAGAAGGCGGCCGACCCCACCAGCAGGGACAGGCCGACGTAGAGCGACCACCGGCCGGTCACGGCCACGGGTGACGGCGCGGGCGTGCGCGGTGCCTTCGTGGCCGACGTGCCCGCCCCCGTGGTGGCCGCGCTCGGTGCCACGCCCACGCCGAAGCTGAACGACCCCGCCGTCGTGTGCCCGTCCACGGCCGACGTCGTCCGCCACGTGACCGTGTAGACGCCCTGGCCCAGCTCCTTCACGGGGATCTGCAGCGTGTCGGGCCGCCCGGGGAGGGGCTGCGCGCTCCCCCGCTCGACGGTCCGGCCACCGCTGTCGAGGACGTGCACCAGCACGAGGCGGGGGTCCGGCTCCTCGGTGAACGTGAGCGTCACGACCTTGGGCGACGTGGCGACCGTCGATCCCCCCACCGGGTCGGACGTGGACAGCAGGGCGTGGGCTGCGGCGCCCGGGGCGGTGAGTACCAACCCGAGCGCCGCCAACCCCAGCGCCCCCCAGAAGAGGCGCCGCACTACTTCCGCTTGGCCAACGCCAGTCCCCCGACACCGAGGCCGAGGGCGCCCATCACGATGCCCACGATGCCAACGACTTTGGCCGAACCGGCGTCATCCTGGGCCTTCGTGCTGGCCGAGGCGAGCGCCGCCTTGGTGCTGAGGCGAGGGAGTTCCCGGTCCAACCGCTGGGCGAGCTGCGCCGAAGTCGGGTCCTTGGCCGGGAACTGCACCTCGGTGGCATCCTTGATCGAGTCGAAGGTCGTGTCCGAGGACGTGAACGTCTCGTCGATGGTGTCACCGTGGATGGTGCCGTTGACCCGGAACGTGTAGACGCCGGCGCGGGTGGGCACGAAGTACGCCCGGTAGTCACCCGGTGTGCCGAACCGGCCCACCACGAAGGCGGGCTCGAGGGTCATCGTGGTCTTCTGGTCGCCGGTGCTGACGTCGACCTTGAGCGTGTCGGTGATGTCGGTCACGGCATTGTCGGTGGCATCGGCCACCCGGACCTGCACCGAGTTCTTGTAGCCGCTGTAGGCAGGCTCGTCGCCCCAGCCCACGACGAAGTGGTACTTGGGACCGCCCCGCCGTTCGTGGGCGGAGGCAGATCCGGCGCTCGCCATGAGCAGGGCGGGGACGAGTCCCGCACCCAACAGGCCCGCCAGGACGCGGGCGCGCGTGCGTTGCATGTTCGTTCGGTTCCTTTCGAGAAGTGGTGTGCCCGGCGGCGCGGCGAAGACGGAAGCGCTCAGGCGCGCCGGGAGTACGAGGTCAGGCTGGTTCGCGGATACCCGAGGGCGAGCGAGCGGGCGGGCCCCGGATGCCTACGGCGGCCATGGCCAGCCGGGGGACGAAGGGGTCGACCGGGCGAGCGGCCAGGATGGCCGCGGGCGCGGGCAGGAACCGGGCACCGGCGAGGGCTTGGCCCACGGCCCGAGCACCCAGCCCGGCCAGCCAGAAGGCGAAGGCCAGGAGCGGCGCCACCAGCAGTTGTGCGGCAGCACCGATGAAGAAGATGTGGTGGGCCAGCAGGCCGGTGAGGGGGGAGCCCGCCCACGCCCGCTCGACGACCTCCATGCCCGCGAACAGCAGCAGCTGCTGGACGACCAGCTCGCGGGTGAGGCCCGCCCACGTGCGGCCC
>DASRGI010000052.1:0-9463 GCA_035651095.1 Acidimicrobiales bacterium
GGGGGGCTCACCGCCGGAGCCGATGAAGGCCACCGCGTCGTAGCCCTGGGACTTCAGGTTGGCCAGCGTGGGCTCGTAGTTGGTGACGGCCAGCGGCACCCGCTGCACGGGGACCTTGTTGTCGGTGTAGAGCTTCTGGACCACGTCACCCGTGGCGTCGTCGCCGGTGATCACGATGGGCTTCTTCAGGCCCAGGGTCGTGAAGTAGTTCATGAACATCTGCATCTGCATGGCCAACGGCGACAGGTTGGGCGAGAAGATGTAGGGCTCTTTGTTGTAGTTGGCGTACGGGTTGGGCGTGCCCACGAGCACCGGGATCTTGGCCGGCTGCAGGATCGGGATGGCCGCGTTCATGGTGGCGCCCACGTTGGGGCCGATGATGCCGATCACGCAGCTGTCCGACACCAGGCGGCGGGCAGCAGCAGCCGACGCCGTCGGGTCCGACGTGTCGTTCTCGATCTGGAACGTGAGCTTCTTGCCCAGCACCGTCGGGTGGGCGCTGGAGAACGCCTTGACCGCCGTCTCACCGTCGGCACCGAGCTGGCTGTAGGCACCGGACAGCGAGAAGATCACGCCGACCTTGACCTCGCTGCAGCCGCTCTTGAGCGTGAGGCCCGAGTCCGAACCGGACGCGGCCGTGGTGGCCGACGTGCTGTCGGCCTTGGTGGAGCTGGACTTGCCAGACCCGCACGCGGCCAGCACCACCGCGGCGGTGATGCCGATGGCGAGGCCGCGGGCGACCCGCCCGGCCCTTCTCCTGCGGCCGGTGTCCTGCACTTCCGGTTCGAGTGTCACGTTGTTCCCTCCGGTATGAGTCCTGCGACTCGTGTGGCTGAAGCTCAATGGACTGAGACGTTTTCGGTGCCGAAGTACGCCGAGACCAGGCGGTCCCGGTCCCCCAGCAACTCAGGGCTGGCGCCCTCGAGGCTGATGTGGCCACTCCGTAGGACGTAGCCACGGGAAGAGACCGCCAGGGCGGACTCCACGTACTGCTCGACGAGCAGGATGCCGACACCTCGTTCGGCCAGCGACCGGAAGGCATCGAGCAGGCGCTCGACGACACCGGGGGCCAGGCCGAGCGAGGGCTCGTCCAGCAGGATCATGCTGGGCTCGGACATCAAGCCCCGCCCGATGGCCAGCATCTGCTGCTGGCCACCGCTCAGCGTCCCCGCCGCCGACTTCATCCGCTCGCCCAGCACGGGGAACAGGTCCACCACGCTGGTCATGAGCTCGTCGGCGGATCGGGCCTCCGGCTTGCGCCGGGTGGCGACCTGGCCGAGCAGGAGGTTGTCCCGCACGGACAGGTTGGGGAACAGGTGCCGGTGCTCGGGCACATGGGTGAGTCCGGCGGCGATGCGGTCCCGGATCGACCACGACGTGACGTCCTGGTCGCCGATGAAGACCTTGCCGCCGGTGAGGCCCATCTCGCCCGACAGGGCCTTGAGCAGCGTGGTCTTGCCCGCCCCGTTGGGACCGACGAGAGCGACGATGTCACCCGGGTCGACCTCCAACGCGATGTCGTGGAGGACGGGAAGCTTGCCGTAGCCGCAGGTGATGCCGTGGGCCTTGAGCGTCGTCATCAGTCGGCCACCCTCTCCCCTTCGACCACGAGGTCGTGGGCGTCGAGGGCCATGGCCTCGGCATCGGCCGTCGGCGTGATGCCGGACCGCCCGTTGAGGTCGCGGCCGCCCATGTAGCTGGCCTGCACGCTGGCGTTGCGGAAGATCTCGTCGCCCGTGCCCCGGGCCAGCACCACGCCGGCGTCAAGCACGGTGACGTTGTCGCACACCCGGGCCACCAGGTCGGTGTCGTGCTCGATGAGGCACACTGTCGTGCCCGCGTCGGCCAGCTTGCGGACCTCGTCGACGAGGAGCGCCTTCTCCGCCTGGTCCAGGCCGGACGCGGCTTCGTCGAGCAGCAGCAGGCCGGGCTCGCGCACCAGGCAGCGGGCGAACTCGGTGAGGCGGAGCTGGCCGAACGACAGCTCCGAGCATTCCAACTCGGCGATGTGGGCCAACCCCAACCGGTCGAGCACGGCCAGGACGGTCTCGGACGTGGCGTTCAGCCGGGCTCGCTCCCGGCCGACCACACCCCGCACCAGGCCCTTGCCCACCGACATGTAGAGCCCGAGGGCCACGTTCTCGCGCACGGTCAGATCGGTGACGAGTTGCGGCGTCTGAAAGGTGCGGGCCAAGCCCGTGGAGGCCCGGCGCCACGCGGGCATGCGGGTCAGCTCCTGGCCCTTCCACGTCACGTGGCCGGCGTCGGGGTGGATGAGACCGGAGACCACGGCGAGCAGGGTCGACTTGCCGGCGCCGTTGGGACCGACGATGCCGTGGATCTCACCGGGGCGAACCTCGAGACCGACGTCGCTCAGGGCGATCACGCCGCGGAAGTTCTTCGACACGCCTTGGATGGTGAGGACGGGATCGCCGGTGGGAGCCGCCCGCCGGACGTGGTCCGTGGCGTGGGCGGCCGGCGCCGTCGCCTCGTCGACCGGCGCGACGGCAGGGGCATGTGCGGTGTCCTGCCGCCGCGGCCGGAGCCCGCCGGCGACTCGCTGCACCGTCTGCACGAATCCGCCGGGCACGACCTTGAGCGCCAACACGAACCCGAGGCCGAACACCACGTCGGTGAGACCGCCGAGCTTCGAGGAGTAGAGGAGGGCGACGCTCACGCCCATGGCCCCGACCACCGGGCCCACGATGGTGCCCTTGCCACCGACGACCACGGCCACCAGCAGGATGAGCACGATGTGCAGGCTGAAGGTGGCGGGCGAGACGGCCGAGCTGGAGACGGCGTAGAGCCCGCCGGCCAGGCCGGTGAGCCCGGCCCCGACGGCAAAGGCCTTGCGCTTCTCTCGCACGGTGTTGACGCCGCACGACTCGGCCACGTCCTGGTTGTGGGCGAACACCCGCCACGACAGGCCGGTCATCGAGTACCGCACCCGCAGCGACAGGACCACCATCACCAGGGCGATGCCCCAGAACAGGAGGTACAGCTGGCGGGCGTTCAGCATGTGGTCGCCGGCGGGGATGCCGGGGATGCCGTAGAGGCCCGTGGCCTTGCCCGTGTATTCGAGGGCCAACAGGATGGTCGGGATCATCAGGCCGAACCCGAGGGTGGCCAGGGCCAGGTAGATCTCCTTGAGGCGCAAGGCGATCCAACCGATGGCGAGGGCGGCAACGGCGGCGACCAGCACCGAGACGACGAGCGCGGCCTGCACGCCCCAGCCCCACTTCACCGTGACGACGGCGACGGCATACGCACCCAGGGCGATGAAGCCCTGCTGGCCGAGCGAGGCGTGACCGGCCAGGCCCCACATCAGGTCGAGCCCGATGGCGGCCATGGCCCAGATGGCGGCCTGGGTGCCCACCGAGTCCCAATCGGACCCGAGCGCGGGCGGCAGCACGAACACGAGGGCGGTGATGAAGGCGAGCCAACCGATGCCGCGAGGGCGTCGAGCGAGCAGGGACGTCATCGGGCACCCTCCACTGCGGGCTCGCCACCGAACAGGCCCTCAGGACGGAAGGCCAGGATGAGGATCAGGATCCCGAACTCGATGGTGAGGAACCACTGGGGCGCCTTCACCAGCATGATGCCCTGGGCGATGCCCACGACCAGGCCGCCGGCCAGCGCCCCCCACTCCGAGGTGATGCCGCCGACCACGGCGGTGGTGACGGCCACCAGCGTCCAGTCGAAGCCGGAGAGGAAGCTCACGCCGACCTGGGGGGCGACGATGACGGCGGCCAGGCCGGCCAGACCACCGGCGAGCATGGAGCCGCCCAGCAGGGCGAACTCGGTGCGGATGCCGACCAGCCGGGCACCTGCTTCGTCGTCGGCGATGGCCCGGAGCGACTTGCCCGGGAGACTGCGAGCGAAGAACACGCTGAGCGCCACCACCACGACGAGCACGCCGACCAGGCTGATCATCTCGTGGGTGCTCGCCCGCCCACCGAGCAAGGGCATGGTGAAGTGCCCCTCGGCCAAGGGCTTGAGGATGTAGGACTCGGTCCCGAACACCTTCTGGGCGATGCCACCGGCGGCGAACATGGCGCCCACCAGGGCCGACAGGCGGGTGATGGGCAAGGCCCCGCTGAAGGGACGCATGAACACCAGGTGGACGACGGCCATGCCCACCACGCCGAGGGCGACACCGGCGAGCACGCGTACCACCGGGTTCCCGATGTTCCAACGGGTGAGGGTGAGGGCGACGCCCATGACCACGGCCCCGTGGGCCAGGTTCAGCACCCGCGTCGACCGGTAGATGAGCGTGAAGCCCAGGCCCATGATGCCGTAGGCCACGCCGAGGGCGATGCCGCTGATGAGAGCCTGCTGGTACATCAGGCGGCGCCTTCCGTGATGTGCCGGCGGACGACACCTGCAAGGGGGGAACGAAGGCGCCGTCCGCCGGGCGCGATGGCCATGGGGACTGCCGCCCCACCCCCCACGGCACGACGATCACCGGCAGCGGAGACGCGGCCATGCACGACAACGCGGCGGGGTGACCCAACGCCAAGCGCCGTCGTTTCGTGCGGAGCAACGTGCACCGGTCGCGAGCTGCTCCACACGGAACACGCCGTCAGGCGATGCGTATGGCGACTTCTTGTGCAACGCCCGGAGACGCCGTACGGCGTCGTAGGCCCGGTACTCACGATGAGAACGCCCCTCCTCGTTGCCATGCTCAGGTCAGTCTCGGGAGCGGTCGTTACGAGGTTCGTTACGGCCACTTAACGTCGCCGTCACACTCGACCGCCCACGCGGCGGGCCCCTGCGGCCATGCCGGGGACGGCGCTCCACACGTTGCCGGTGCCGGCCGATGCCATGAGGAGCCGGCCTCCATAGCTGTCGTCCTCGATCTGCTCGTGACCCGTGCAGAACTCGACGCCGATGTCGTTGCTGCCGTCCCGCAGTGACACGGCGATGGCGCCCGAGGCCCCGTCCCGCACCAGGTCGTGCTGGAGGGAGATGCCGCAGTACTCGGCCAGCGTGCGCATGCGCATGACGTCGTCGATTCCGTCCACGAGCAGGGCGAAGTGGTCGAGCGTGCCCGCCGTGGCGCCCCCGCTCAGGAAGGCCACCGAGTGGTGGTAGCGGTTGCCGCAGCGCATGAACACGGCCAGGTCCTCGATCTGGTCGGAGCGGCGGAACCCGAGCACCTCGCTCCAGAAGTTCCGGCTGGCGGCCACGTCACGCACGTTGAAGACGGCGTGGAGCATGAGGTCGAGGCCGATGCCGCTCGGCTGGGCCGACGTGGGCACGGTCACCATCTCCTCGTAGAGCTCGATGGCGATGCCGTCGATGTCCTCGAAGCGGATGGACTGCGACACCCGGTCGGCCCTGATGGTGCCGCCCAGCGTCCACTGGATGGACCGCTGCTCCAGCCGGCGGGTGACCTCGTCGAGGGCCCGGGCGTCGCGCGCCTCGAAGCCGACCCGGATGAGCCCTGGTGTGTCCCGCTGCTCCAACCGGAGCCAGTGGTGGCGGTTGTCGCCGCGCAGGAAGGCGATGTCCTCGCGCTGCTCGGTCACGTCGAGCTGGCACACGTCGCGGTAGAACGCCACGGACGCGGCCAGGTCGGTGACCCCGAGGGCCAGATAGCCCAGGCCGTTGACCAGGGGCTGGACGTCGTCGCGCGTCGTCGGCATCGTGCTCGTGTTGAACCAGGAAGCCGTTATTGGGACCGTTATTCGCCGTTATCCGCCGTCATTCGCCGCCAGGCCCGGGCTTACGAGTGGCCGAACCGGGCCAAAAGCCCGCGAGTGGTGCCATCCGGCTCCAAACCGATCTCCCGCATGGCCTCCACGGCCCGGCGGTAGGCGGCCAGGCCGGCCGTCTCGCTGCCGACGGCGGCCTCCACCTCGATGAGGATGCGGTACGCCGCCTCCGAGTACGGGTCATGGCTCACGACCGCCTCCGCGAACTCACGGGCGCCGTCGTGGTCGTGCAGCTCCAACGAGAGGCGGGCGGCTTCGAGGGCCGCCTCCTCTTCGAGGACCTGCAGCTCGTACCGCCGGGCAGCCACCCACTCCAGGTCGCTGGCCGCCAAGTACGGGCCGACCACCAGGCTCAGCGCCGACTTCAGCCGGCCCAGGCGCTCCTCCCCGGCCGTGGCCCACGCCTCGCTCAACAGGCGCTCGAAGCGGAGGTCGGTGGCGTCGGCCCGCACGGACGCCGACCAGGCGACACGCGCCCCGGGCAGGCGCTGCAACGTGAGGCCCGACGCCTTGCGCAACTGGTGCACGACCTGGCGGAAGTGGTTGCCCGCCCGCCGGTGGTCCGTGTCGGGGAAGAGGTGGAGCTGCACGTCGTCGCGCGTCACGCCCGACGGGTGGAGCGTGAGGTAGCACGCCAGCTCGAGCACCTTGAGGCGGCCGATGGACAGCGGCGCGGCGTCGACGAACAGCTGGGGCTCGGTGCCGAACGGCTGGACGTCGACCACCACCATGTCGATGTCGTCGCTGTACGTCCGCGTGCAGGGCGTGGCCGTGGTGCGGGGCATGCCCAGCCGGCGCCACCGGGACTCCGACGGATGCCACTGCACCTGGCGGGACAGCACGCCCGGGAACTGCTTGAGGGCGGTGTGCAACCAGTGGAACGCGCTCATGCGCTCCGACGCTTCGAGGGCGACGGTGGCCATGGCGTCCGCTTCGTCGTCGCGGCCCAGGCGGTGCTCGGCCTCGGACAGCACGACAGCTGCGAGGGGCAGCACCACGATTCGCTGGGCCTGCTGCATGCTCTCGACGCAGTGCCGGGCGACGATGGCCGCGTGCTCGACCTGGCCCTGCAACAGGTAGGCGAAGGCGAGGAACGTCTCCGACCATTCGACGTAGGCGAACAGGCCGGCGGCAATGGACGTGGCGATCGACTCCTGCAGGACGTCGACGGCCTCGGCCAGCTGCCCGGTGCCGATGAGGGCGAAGGCTTCGGCCGCCTGGAACAACGGCTCCAGGCCGAAGCCGGTCTGGCGGCTCTGGGCCACCGCTTCCTCGGCCGCCTTGACCGCGCCGGGCGCGTCGCCCTCGGCCAGCAGCAGCCACGTCTCGAGGAAGTGCCACACGTCGGTGTGCATGCGCTGGAGCTGCGGGTGCAGGGCCAGCTCCTCGCATGCCTGCTCCCACAGGGCCCGGGCCCGGGCCAGCTCGCCCCGCCACACCAGGCCGAGGAGCGGATGGGGGGTGCGGTACGGGCTGCGGGGCGGCCACTGCTCCTCGCCGGGCAGCATGCCCACGAGCTCGTCGAGCCGACCCTGGAGCATGAGGCCCCAGCTGATGAGACGGTCGGCCTCGACCCACGCCGTTCCCCGGGGCGGGAGCACCACGTCGTTCTGGGCCACCACCCCGAGGAAGTAGCGCACGCCCATCACCCGGTAGTCGCCGCCGTACTTCTCCAGCAGCTTGATGCCCTCGAGCGGGTGCCACTGCATGGCCCACCCCACGTGGGACATGACGCCGGGGTCGGCGTCGGCCACGGCGCGCATGCGGCCGGACTCGTCGAGAGCACGCGCCAGCGCGCTGGCCTGGTTCAGGTGGCGGGCGCCGCGCAGGCCCCGGATGTGCATGGCCACGAGCACGGGTCGGGCGTCGACGCGCTCGGCACCCATCTGCTCGACCCACCGGAGCATCGTCTGCCAGTCGCCCCGCTGGATGAGGCTGCCCACCGCCTTCTCGGCCACGTCGGCGGCGTCGTCCAGCAGGCCCAGGCCGAGCAAGAGCTCGACTGCCTCCTCGTGCTCGCCGTCGGCCACGAGCAGCGACACGTGGCGGCGCTGGAGCTCGGCCAGGCGCTCGGGGTGGTTCAGCTCGAGGTCACCGCGGAGGAACTCGCGCAGGCAGGGGTGGTACACGATGGTCCCGTCCGGTGTGGTGGTGGCCGGGATGTGGCGCATGCCGATGTTGCGCCACAGGGAACGGGCCTCGGGGCCGCACAACACGGTGGCTGCCTTCACCGACACCGCTTCGAGGATCGACGTGTCGAGCAGGAACCGGCGCTCGTCCTCGGGCAGGGCCTGCAGGATCTCGTAGCTGAGGTAGGACGAGAAGTCCGACCTGCGCTCGCCGTTGTGGGTCGTGCGTCCGAAGGCCACGCCCGCCACCCAGCCGCGCGACGCCTCCCAGCGTGCGGGCAGGTCGGCCAGCTCGCCTCCCTGGGTCCGGGTGAGCTCCTCGGCCTCCTCCAGTGTGAGGGCGAGGTCGCGGTCGGTGACACGGGCCACGCGGCCGTGCAGGATCAGGCGGCCCAGGGAGAAGCTCAGCTCGGACCGGCTGAGCAGCAGGGCCCGGGCCGAGCCCGGCAGGTAGTCGATGAACGTCTCCAGCACCGAGCAGGTGTCGTGGGCATCGGCAATGGCCTCGCACTGGTCGAGCACGACCAGCAGGCGGGTGCGGCCGATCTGCTCGGCCAGCACGGCCGCCACCTCTTCGAGGCTGATGGCCCGGGAGAAGGCGCTGTCCCGCACGGTCGTGATCTCGGGGACGTGCAGCTCCAGCGCCGCGGCCAGGTACGACAGCATGCGGGACGGTGACCGGTCGCCGTCGTCGAGCGTGAGCCAGGCCACGGGCGACTGCTCCCGCTCGGCGTAGAGCTGGGCCTGCACGGTCTTGCCCGACCCGGCCGAAGCGAAGACGGCCAACCCCTCGTGCTCGGCCAGGGCATCCGCGAACAGCTGATCGAGGCGGGGTCGCCGCACCGCTCCTGCGGGAAGTCCAGGAGCCATGGCCTTGCGCCGGACCAACGGCGTCCCGAGATCAGCTTGGCTCGTCGGTGCCACGGGGCCCCCCTCCGTGCGCGTCGGCGGTTGCACGCCCGCCGTCGCAATCAATCAACCAATCGTGCGAACTTCGACGCTACAACGTCAGACTCGACTACTCAGCGCGACTCACTCGAAATTTTCGCAGCGTTGTCACACGGAGCCGCCTTCCGGCGACATTCTCGGGGTTTAGAACATTTTGGGCTCGACCACCGGCCCGATCTCCGTCCCCAGACCCTGGGCCAGCGCGATGTCGTACACGGCCTTGGCCGAGATGAGGTCCTGGGCCGCCGTTCCCACCGACTTGAACAGCGTGAGCCCGTCGTTGCCGGCGTTCACCGTGCCGCTGGCGACGACCGCGGCCAGGTGCTCGGCCCCTTCGAGCCGGGCCCGCTCGTCCTCGTCGGCGGCCATGGCATCGCCGCACTCGTCCATCAGCTGCTCGGCGCTCACGTCGAGCACGATGCGGTCGGCGGCGGTGAAGCAGGCCGTGTCCAGTTCGCGCAGGAACGGGCTCGTCGACCCGATGGAAACGACGTGCTGGCCCGGCTCCATCCAGCTCGCTTCGTAGGCAATGGGACCGTTCATCCCGGTATTGGTGGCGATGACCACGATGTCGGTGCCACCCACGGCGTCCTGCGGGGTCTCGGCCGGGGTCACGGGCACGCCGAGGCGCTCCGTCATCTTCTGGGCGAAGGCGGCCCGGCGCTCCGG
>DASRGI010000053.1:0-18726 GCA_035651095.1 Acidimicrobiales bacterium
GCCCCGACGCCCCCGCGACGCCCGCCCCGACCCCCGGTTCGTGGTCCGCCTGCTCGCTCAGGACGCGGCCGGCGCCGGCCTCCTGCTCGTCGCCACCGCCATCGCCCTGGTGTGGGCCAACTCGGCCTGGCGGCACGGCTACGAATCGGCCGCCCACGACGTGCACGGCGTGGTCAACGACGGCCTCATGGTCGTCTTCTTCCTGGTGGCCGGGGCCGAGATCAAGCGGGAGTCGGGCGGGTGGCGCGACGCCACGCTGCCGGCCGTCGCCGCCCTGGGCGGCATGGTGGTCCCCGCCCTCCTGTACTTCGCCATCGCCGGCGACCACGGCTGGGGCGTGCCCATGGCCACCGACATCGCCTTCGCCGTCGGCGTCCTCGCCCTGGCCGGCGACCGCGTTCCCCAGGCCCTCAAGGTCTTCCTCCTCACCCTCGCGGTGGTCGACGACATCGGCGCCATCGTGATCATCGCCGTCTTCTACAGCGGGTCGGTCGACGCCGCCTGGTTGCTGGCCGCGGCCGCCGCCCTCGCCCTCGCCGCCCTCGCCCGCAACCGGCCCTTCCTCCTTGCCGCCGCCGGTGTCGCCCTCTGGTTCGCCCTCCACCACGCGGGCGTGCACCCCACCCTGGCGGGCGTGGCCATCGGGCTGCTCGTCCCCGTCGAGCGCACCCCGAGGGTCGAGCAGCTCTTCAACCCCGTCGCCACGCTCTTCGTGCTCCCCGCCTTCGCCCTGGCCAACGCCGGCGTGCGCTTCCACGCCGACGCCTTCCTGTCCCGGACCGCCCTGGCCACCGCCGTCGGCCTGGTCGCCGGCAAGCTCCTCGGCGTCACCGGCGCCGTGTACGCCGCCACCAGGCTGCGCCTCGCCTCCCTGCCGCCGGGGGTGCGGTTCCGCCACATCCCCACGGTCGGTCTGGCCGCGGGCGTGGGCTTCACCGTGAGCCTGTTCGTGGCCAACCTGGCCTTCGCCGACCCGTCCGAGGCTCGGGTGGGCATCCTCCTGGGCTCGACCATCGCCGCCCTCGCCGGGTTCATCTCGGCTCGCTTTTGACGTTTTGCCTCGACAAAACCTATCTTCTCGCCCGGCGAAACATGGACCTCACCCTGTCGAAGTCCGAGCGCGAGACGCTGAAGGCCATCTACCGGCTGACTGGTCCCCGGGGCGGGGGCGAGGACGCGCACACCGGCGATCTGGCCGAGGCCCTGGGCGTGAGCCCGGGCACGGTCACGGCCACCGTGAAGCGCCTGGCCGACCGGGGCTTGGCCGACCACCGTCCCTACCGGGGCGTCGTCCTCACCGGGGGCGGGCGCCAGGCGGCGGTGGCCGCCATCCGCCGCCACCGCATCGTCGAGCGCTTCCTGTCCGACATGCTCGGCTACCCCTGGAACGAGGCCGACCGCTTCGCCGCCAGCTTCGAGCACGAGCTGCCGCAGGAGGTGGAGGACCGGCTGTTCGTCGCCCTCCACCGGCCGGCCACGTGCCCGCACGGCTTCCCCATCCCGGAGCCGGAGATGGGGGAGATCCCCTCCCTCCCGCCCCTGTACGACCTGGAGCCGGGCGACGTGGCCGTCGTGGCCGTGCCCGGGTCCACCGAACCCGATGTCGTCGCCTTCCTCGACACCCTGGGCCTGCGCCCGGGCGTGCGGGTGGAGGTGCGTGAGAAGCACCCGTTCGACGGTCCGCTCGTCCTGCTGGTGGAGGGCAACGACCGAACGGTGGGCGAGAAGGTCGCCCGTCAGATCTACGTGCGCAAGGAAGAGAGAAAGGAATCGGCATGACCCACCTCCTCGCCGCCGAAGGGGGGTACCAGGTGTTCACGCTCGGGGGGGCCGAGTGGTTCTGGCTGGTCTTCTCGGCCGGCACCGCGGTACTCGCGCTCCTCGTCGGCTTCACCCTCATGCGCGGTGTGCTCGAAGCGGACCAGGGCACGCCGAAGATGATGGAGATCGCCAAGGCCATCCAGGAAGGCGCCCTCGCCTACCTGAAGCGCCAGTTCAAGACCATCGGGATCATCCTCATCCCCCTGGTCGTCGTGGTGTTCTTCACCGCCACCAAGGTGGCCAAGCCCGACGGGACCGAGGCCCTCTCGCTGGCCCAGTCGGGCGTGTTCCGGACGCTCGCCTTCCTGGCCGGCTGCCTGATGTCCGGGCTCACCGGCTACATCGGCATGGGCCTGGCGGTTCGCGGCAACGTGCGCACCGCTGCCGCGGCCCGGAGCGGCTCGCTGCCCGCGGCCCTGAAGGTCGCTTTCCGCACCGGCGGCGTCGCCGGCATGTTCACCGTCGGCCTGGGCCTGCTGGGCGCGTCGATCATCATCATGCTGTTCCAGAACACGTCGTCGGCCATCCTCATCGGCTTCGGCTTCGGTGGCTCGCTCCTCGCCCTCTTCCTGCGAGTGGGCGGCGGCATCTTCACCAAGGCGGCCGACGTGGGCGCCGACCTGGTGGGCAAGGTCGAGGCCGGCATTCCCGAGGACGACCCCCGCAACCCGGCCACCATCGCCGACAACGTGGGCGACAACGTGGGCGACTGCGCGGGCATGGCCGCCGACCTGTTCGAGTCCTACGAAGTGACCCTGGTGGCGTCGATCATCCTGGGCGTTGCCGCCTTCCACTCGATCTACCCCAACGACCCCAAGAAGTGGGCCCTGGGCCTGATCTTCCCGGTGATCGCCCGAGCCGTCGGCGTGCTCGCCTCCATCGTCGGCGTGTTCGCGGTGCGAGCCACCGAGAAGGACAAGAGCGCCATGGCCCCCATCAACCGGGGCTTCCTCACCGCCGGCGTGCTCACCGTCATCGGCACGCTGCTCGTGGCCCTGCTCTACGTGGGCAACGACCCCGGCACCGTGTCCAACGTGGGCTGGCGGGTGTTCGGCGCCGTCGTCACCGGCCTCATCCTCGCTCAGGTGGCCAGCCGCCTCACCGAGTACTTCACGTCCACCGAGACCGCGCCCGTGCGGGAGATCGCCGAGGCGGCCCGCACCGGCCCCGCCACCACGGTGCTGTCCGGCATCTCGTCGGGCCTGGAGTCGTCGGTGTGGGCCATCGTCGCCATCGCCGGTGCCCTGGGTGTGGCCATCGCCATGGGCGGCGGCAACCTGCAGTTCTCGCTCTACCTGGTGGCCCTCACCGGCATGGGCATGCTCGCCACCACCGGCGTGGTCGTGTCCGAGGACACCTTCGGACCGGTGGCGGACAACGCCGCCGGCATCGCGGAGATGTCGGGCGAGTTCAGCGGCGAGGCCGAGCGCATCATGGTGAGCCTCGACGCCGTGGGCAACACCACCAAGGCCGTCACCAAGGGCTTCGCCATCGGCTCGGCGGTCATCGCCGCCGTGGCCCTGTTCGCCTCCTTCATCGAGACGATCGGCTCCGAGTTCGGCATCAAGGAGACGGGCTCGGCCCTGTTCCACCACCCCCTCACGCAGATCAACGTGGCCGACCCCAAGACCTTCATCGGCCTCCTGATCGGCGGCTCGGTGGCCTTCCTGTTCAGCGCCCTGGCCATCCGGGCCGTGGGCCGCACGGCAGGGACGGTGGTCCAGGAGGTGCGCCGTCAGTTCGCCGACGGGAAGATCATGGCCGGGACCAAGCGCCCCGACTACGGCCCCGTCATCGACATCTGCACGGCCGCCTCGCTGCGGGAGCTGGCCACGCCCGCCCTGCTCGCCGTGCTCACGCCGGTGATCATCGGGTTCGGCATCAACTACCTGGCGTTGGGCGCCTTCCTCGCCGCCGTCATCCTCACCGGCCAGCTGATGGCCAACTTCTTGTCCAACGCCGGTGGCGCGTGGGACAACGCCAAGAAGTACATCGAGGACGGGCACGAGGGCGGCAAGGGTTCCGAGGCCCACAAGGCCGCGGTCATCGGCGACACCGTGGGTGACCCCTTCAAGGACACGGCCGGCCCGGCCCTGAACCCGCTCATCAAGGTGATGAACCTGGTGTCGCTGCTCATCCTCCCGGCCGTCATCAGCTTGCGCCACAACACCGGCGCCCGGCTGACCATCGCCGGCGTCGCCCTGGTGGTGCTGGGCGGTGCCATCGCCTTCTCCAAGCGCAAGACGGGCGGGTTCGACGCCGCCGTCGAGGCCGCCGCGCCCGCCGCCGCCGCTGACGGCGAGCACACCGTGCAGCCGGGCGACGATCCCACCAAGCTGGCCATCGAGGCCATCGACCGCTGGATCTACGACCTCAACGACGACGCCGCCGACCTCATCGAGCAGTTGCGAGAGGCCAAGGTGCAGTTGCAGGCCTCGGTCGGCGGCTAGCCCCCGAGCCGTCTTTGGCGGCCACAGCGGGTCAGGTCCGTTGCCGGGCCCGGCCTCGCAGGTACTCCAGGCCGACGGGCACCAGCGAGAACAACACGATGATCCCGATGATGGGGAGGAGGTACCGGTCGACGTTGGGCACGGTCTTGCCCAGCACGTAGCCGGCCAGGGTCACCCCCACGCTCCACAGCAGGGCGCCGAGCAGGTTGGCCACGAAGAACGTGCGCGCGGGCATGCGGGCGATGCCGGCCATCGGGTTCAGGAACGTGCGCACGATGGGCACGAAGCGGGCCAGCACCACCGCCCACAGGCCCCGCTTCTCGAAGAACTCCTCGGCCCGCTTCACGTACTCCTGCTTGAAGAACCGCGAGTCGGGCCGGCGCACCAGCGCCGGCCCGGCCCGGTAGCCGATCCACCACCCGGTCTGGGCCCCGGCCACGGCGGCGAGGAACACCCCCGGCAGCACGATTGCCAGGTTCAGGTGGACGGGATCGGACACGCCCGGCGCGCTCAGCAGGCCGGCGGTGAAGAGCAGCGAGTCGCCGGGTAGGAAGAAACCGATCAGCAGGCCGGTCTCCGCAAAGACGATGGCGAAGATGCCGAACGTCCCGAAGGCTTCGATGAGGGGTCTGGGATCCACGGCCGGGGAGGCTACAGGTGGCTTCGTGAGACACTCGGGCGGCTCGGGCCGTTTGACATCCGGGCTCGCGTCTGCCAAGCGTGGAAAAAGAGATGCCCAAGCCCCTCGTCATCGTCGAATCCCCGGCCAAGGCCAAGACCATCGCCGGTTACCTTGGCCAGGACTTCGTTGTGGAGTCCTCCATCGGCCACATCCGCGACCTCCCGCGCAACGCGGCCGACGTCCCTGCCGCCTACAAGGGCGAGCCCTGGGCCCGGCTGGGCGTGGACGTGGACAACGACTTCAAGCCGCTCTACATCGTCCCCGCGGGCCGGGCCAAGGAGCAGGTGAAGAAGCTCAAGGCCCTCCTCAAGGACGCCAGCGAGGTCTACCTCGCCACTGACGAGGACCGCGAGGGCGAGTCCATCGCCTGGCACCTGCTGGAGGTGCTCGCCCCCCGCGTGCCCGTCAAGCGCATGGTCTTCCACGAGATCACCCCCCAGGCCATCCGCCGGTCGGTGGACGAGTGGCGCGACCTCAACCACCCGCTGGTCGATGCCCAGGAGACCCGCCGCCTGCTCGACCGCCTGTACGGCTACGAGGTCTCGCCCGTCCTCTGGAAGAAGGTGCTCCCCAAGCTGTCGGCCGGCCGCGTCCAGAGCGTGGCCACCCGCCTGGTGGTGGAGAGGGAGCGGGAGCGCATGCGGTTCCGCTCGGCATCGTGGTGGGACCTGGAGGGCACGTTCGACAAGCAGGGCCAGGCCTTCATCGCCGGGCTGGCCGCCGTCGACGGCCGCCGGGTGGCCGACCGCAACAGCTTCGACGAGCAGGGCGCCCTCAAGCGTGACGACGTGGTCGTCCTCGACGAGGCCGCGGCCCGGGGCTTGGCCGATCGCCTCACGGGCGCGGACATGGCCGTGCGCTCGGTGGAGCAGCGCCCCCACACCGAGCGGCCCAAGGCGCCGTTCATGACGTCGACCCTCCAACAGGCGGCGGCCAGCAAGATGCGCTTCTCGGCGTCGCGCACCATGCAGGTGGCCCAGCGCCTGTACGAGAACGGCTACATCACCTACATGCGCACCGACAGCACCACGCTGTCGGAGACGGCGCTGGCCGCCGCCCGCACCGAGATCACCGGGCTCTACGGCGCCGAATACGCGGCCGACGCTCCCCGCATCTACGCCCGCAAGGTGAAGAACGCCCAGGAGGCCCACGAGGCCATCCGCCCGGCGGGCGACCGCTTCCGCACGCCCGAGGCCGTGGCCGCCGAGGTGGGCTCGGACGAGGCCCGCCTGTACGACCTCATCTGGCGCCGCACCATCGCCTCGCAGATGAAGGACGCCCAGGGCCAGCGCACCACCGTGCGCATCGGCGGTACGTCGTCGGCCGGCGAGGACGCCGAGTTCGCCACCAGCGGCACCGTCATCACCTTCGCCGGCTTCCGCCGGGCCTACGGCGAGGGCGCCGACGAGGTGGAGGGCACGGACGCCGAGGACGAGCGCCGCCTCCCCGCCATGGCCGTGGGCGATGTCCTGTTCCTGGCCGGCCTGGAGGCGCAGGCCCACGAGACCAGCCCCCCCAACCGGTACACCGAGGCATCGCTGGTGAAGGCCCTGGAGGAAAAGGGCGTGGGCCGGCCGTCGACCTACGCGTCGATCATGAGCACCATCCAGGACCGCGGCTACGTGTGGAAGAAGGGTTCGTCCCTGGTGCCCACGTGGACCGCGTTCGCGGTGGTGTCGCTCCTCGAAGGCCACTTCCCCGACCTGGTGGACTACGGCTTCACCGCCGCCCTGGAGGACGACCTCGACGCCATCGCCCGCCGCGAGAAGGAGCGGGTGCCGTGGCTGCGGCAGTTCTACTTCGGGAACGGCAAGCCCGGGTTGAAGGCGCTGGTGTCCGACCACCTCGACGAGATCGACGCCCGCGAGGTCAACTCCTTCCTGATCGGCGACGACGTGGTGGTGCGGGTGGGCCGCTTCGGGCCCTATGTCCAGCGGGGCGAGGAGCGGGCGTCCATCCCCGACGAGCTGGCGCCCGACGAGCTCACCGTCGACCGGGCCCTGGAGCTGCTGTCCCAACCGGCGGGCGACAAGGTGCTGGGCGAGGACCCGGCCACGGGCCTGCCCGTCATCGCCAAGGCCGGCCGCTACGGGCCCTATGTACAACTGGGCGATGTCGAGCCCGGCCCCGGTGCAAAGGGCAAGGCGAAGAAGCCCCACACGGCCTCGCTGTTCAAGGACATGAGCCTCGACACGGTCACGCTGGAGGACGCCCTGCGCCTCCTGTCGCTGCCGCGGGTGGTGGGCAACGACCCGGCCGACGGCCAGGAGATCGTGGCCACCAACGGGCGCTACGGGCCCTACATCAAGAAGGGCACCGACACCCGCAGCATCGCCAGCGAGGAACAGCTGCTCACCATCACGCTGGACGAGGCCCTGGCCGTGCTCGCCGAGCCCAAGCGGCGCCGGAGCCAGGGTGGGTCGGCCGCCAGTCCGTTGCGGGAGATGGGCGAGGACCCGTCCACGGGCAAGCCCATCGTGGTCAAGGACGGGCGTTTCGGCCCCTATGTCACCGACGGCGAGTACAACGCCTCGCTGCGCAAGGGCGACACGGTCGAGGAGCTGTCGCTGGAGCGGGCGGCCGAGCTGCTGGCCGACAAGCGCGCAGCCGGTCCGCCCAAGGCCAAGAAGGCCAGTGCCCAGAAGACCAGTGCCCAGAAGACCAGTGCCCAGAAGGCCGGCGCAGGGGGGAAGAAAGCGGCGCGCTCCTCGTCTTGACCGCGGCGCTCCCCTAGCGTGGAACCGATGGCGGAGCGCAACTTGTCCCATTCCCAAGCGCCTGCCGAGTCGATGGCCACACCCCCCATGGGCTCACCCCCCGTCGTCCCTCCGGATGGTCATCCCACCGTCCGCATCTTCGGGAGCCACTCGTTCTTCCGGCTGTGGCTGGCCCAGGTCGTGTCCTCGCTGGGCGACTGGATCGGGCTCGTGGCCGTCACCGCCATCGCCGCTCGCATCGGCAACAAGTCGGCCGACGCCGCCGTCGGCCTGGTGCTGTCGGCCCGCCTCGTGCCCGGCTTCTTCCTGGCCCCCGCGGCCGGCGTGCTGCTCGACCGCTGGGACCGCAAGCGGGTCATGGTGGCGTGCGACATCGGGCGGGGCCTGGTGCTGGCCACCCTCCCGTTCATCACCACCATCCCCGGGTTGCTGGTGGTGTCGTTCCTGCTCGAGGTGCTCACCCTCCTGTGGTCGCCCGCCAAGGAAGCATCCGTTCCCAACCTGGTCCCGCCCAGCTTCCTGGCCAACGCCAACTCGCTGTCTTTGGTGGCCGCCTACGGCACCTTCCCCATCGGGTCGGCCCTCTTCGCCGTGCTGGCCGGGGTGGGCAAGTGGCTGGGACAGTACGACGCGCTGCACAGCCTGAAGGTGGGCCCCGAGTCGGTGGCCATCTGGTTCGACGTGGCCACCTTCTTCTTGTCGGCCCTCATGATCTCGACGCTGGCGCTGCCCAAGCGGGCGCCCGCCGAGCGGCGCCCGGCCGGGAAGGGGCGCCTGGACCTGGGCCGCACGTTCCGGGAGTTGGCCGAGGGCTGGCGGTTCATCGGCGAGAGCGGCCGCGTGCGGGCCGTCATCGTGGGCATCGCCACCGGGCTGGTGGGCGGCGGGATGATGGTGCCTCTCGGCGTGGTCATGTCCCGCGAGGTGCTGGGCGGGGGTTCGGCAGGGTTCGGGCTGTTGCTCACCGCCCTGGGCACGGGCGTGGCCGTGGGCATCCTCGGCCTGTCCGTGGTGCAGAAGCGCCTGCCCCACGAGCGCATCTTCGTGCTGGCCGTGTTCGGCGCGGGCATCTGCCAGATCGCCGGGGCGTCCATGTCCACGCTGTTCCCGGCCATGGTGTTCGTCGGCATCCTCGGCCTGTGCGCCGGGGCCGTCTACATCCTCGGGTTCACCATCCTCCAGACCAACGTGGAGGACAACCTGCGGGGCCGCATCTTCGCCACCCTCTACACCCTCATCCGCTTCTGCCTGCTGCTCGCCTTCGCCTTGGCACCCATCCTCTCGTCGCTGCTCGACAAGCTGTCCCGGGCGCTCTTCGATCACCGGGTCACGGTGTTCGGGCTGTCGATCAACTTGCCCGGCGTGCGCCTCACGCTGTGGCTGGGCGGGCTCATCATCATCGCGGCCGGGATGCTGGCCCGGTCGTCGTTGCGCAGCGAGACCGAATGACGCGCCGAGGGCGCCTGATCGCCTTCGAGGGCGGTGAGGCGTCGGGGAAGTCCACCCAGGCGGCCCGGCTCGCGTCCCGGCTGGGCGCGGTGCTGACGCGAGAGCCCGGGGGCACGGCCGTGGGAGAGCGGGTTCGCGACCTCTTGCTCGACGCCGGCTTGTCGTACCTCGATCCCCGGGCCGAGGCGCTGCTCATGGCCGCGGCCCGGGCCCAGCACGTGGCCGAGGTGGTGGAGCCGGCGCTGTCGGCCGGCGTCGACGTGGTCACCGACCGGTACAGCCACTCGTCGCTGGCCTACCAGGGCTTCGGCCGGGGCCTCCCGCTGGACGAGGTGCGCCACCTGTCCCAGTGGGCCACGGGCGGGCTGTGGCCCGACCTGGCGGTGTTGCTCGACGTCCCCGACGACGTGGCCCGGGCCCGCCTGGGCACGCTGGGGCTCGACCGCTTCGAGATCGAGGGCGTGGCCTTCCACACCCGCGTGATCGAGGGGTTCCGGTCACTGGCGTCGGCCGAGCCCGAGCGGTGGGTGGTGATCGACGGCGCCGGTTCGCCCGATGAGGTGGCGCAGCGCGTGTGGTCCGCCGTCGAGGACAGACTGTCCGCTCGTGATTGATGTGTGGGCCGGCGTCGTCGGCCAGGAGCAGGCCGTGCGGGCGCTGCAGGCCGCGGCCCGCGGGCCGGTGCACGCCTACCTGTTGGTGGGCCCGCCCGGTGTCGGGAAGCGCACCGCGGCCCGGGCCTTTGCGGCGTCGTTGCTCGACGACCCCGAGCGGGTCATGGCCGGCGTCCACCCCGACGTGTTGGAGTACGAGCGGGAGGGCGCCCGCCTGTCCGTGGGCGACGCCCGGGAGATCACCCGGTTGGCCCTGCGTTCGCCGGTGGAGGGGTCGCGCAAGGTCCTTCTCATCCCCGAGCTCGACCTGGCCGCCCAGATCGCTCCCGCCCTCCTCAAGACGCTGGAGGAGCCCCCGCCCGGCACCGTGTTCGTGGGGATGGCCGAGCACGTGCCGGCCGAGCTCGTCACCATCGCCAGCCGGTGCGTGCGCATCGACTTCGGCCCCATCCCGTTGGCAGTCGTGCGGGACGCACTGGTCGCCGAGGGCCTGGCCCCGGCCGACGCCACCGCCGTGGCCGAGGCGTCGGGCGGGTCGCTGGCCCGGGCCCGGCTGCTGGCGTCGGACCCCGGCTTCGCCGCCCGGCGGGCGCTGTGGTCGTCGGTGCCCGACCGGCTGGACGGCACCGGCTCGGCGGTGGCCGGCCTGGCCGACGAGCTACTGGCCAGCGCCGACGAGCTGCTCGAGCCGTTGCGCCAGCGGCAGGCCCGGGAGTTGGAGGACCTGGAGGAGCGGGCCGCCCGGTACGGCGAGCGGGGCGCCGGTGGTCGGCGGGACCTGGCCGACCGGCACAAGCGGGAGCAGCGCCGGGTGCGCATGGACGAGCTGCGGGCCGGGTTGGCTGCCCTGGCCGCGGCGTACCGCGACCGGCTGGTGGCCGGGTGGGCCGGCGCGGTGCGGGCCTTGGAGGCCATCGACGGCGCCGCCGAGGCCCTCCAGCGCAACCCCAACGAGACCCTGCTGGTGCAAGCGCTGCTCGTCCGCCTCAGCGACGCCGCTCGCCCCGCCGCCTGATTCTCTGCCGTCTTCGTTCTCGCCGTCTTCGTTACTCTGCCGTCTTCTCGGCGATCCGACGGAAGTGCCTCACCCCCCTGAAGCCCTTCTGGCGTTTCGCTAGCCTGTCAGTCCCCGCCCGGGTAGCTCAGCCGGCAGAGCAACGCACTCGTAATGCGTAGGTCAGGGGTTCGATTCCCCTCTCGGGCTCCATGTCCATACACAGCATCCCCGTCCGCACGCTGTCCGGCGACGACACCAGCTTGGCCGAGCACAAGGGCAAGGCCCTCCTGGTGGTCAACGTGGCCTCCAAATGCGGGCTCACGCCCCAGTACGAGGGGCTGCAGCACCTGCAGGACCGCTACGCCGACCGGGGCTTCTCCGTCCTCGGCTTCCCGTGCAACCAGTTCATGGGCCAGGAGCCGGGCACGCCCGAGGAGATCGCCGAGTTCTGCTCGCTGAACTATTCGGTCAGCTTCCCGCTCTACGAGAAGATCGACGTGAACGGCGAGGGTCGCCACCCCATCTACGCCGAGCTCACCGCCCATCCCGATGCCGCCGGTGAGGCCGGCGACATCACGTGGAACTTCGAGAAGTTCCTGGTGTCACCGGAGGGCGAGGTCGTGGCCCGCTTCCGGCCCAAGACACTCCCCGAGGCACCCGAGGTGGTCGAGGCCATCGAGGCCCAGCTGCCGGGCTGAACGGGCTGCGCGCGCTGCATGGGCTGAACCGCCCCGCTCACTCTCGACCGGGCCAGGACTGGAGGCCACCCACCAGGTCGGCCACGTCCACGCCCAAGGCCAGCGCCAGCTTGGCCGTGGTCTCCAGGCTGGGGTTGCGCATGCCCGATTCCAACTGGGCGATGTAGGTCCGGTGCACGTCGGCGCTGAGGGCCAGGGCCTCCTGCGACATGCTCCGGTCGTCTCGCATCTCCCGGATGCGGCGGCCCAGCTCGCGCTGGCGGGGTGTTTTCCCCTTGCTGGTACCGGACACGGGCGGACATGCCACGCGACCGAGGACTTTGGGTAAACAGAATCGGAGTAACAGTCAGGCACGACACTCGGTAGGCGTGTCACACCCGAGGGGTAGGGTCACCCTCATGGCTGATCCGGAAACGTTTGCGGACCAAGCGATGGAGTTCATGCCGTCGCTGTACACCGCCGCCCTCCGGATGACGCGCAACCCGGCCGACGCCGAGGACCTCGTCCAGGAGACCTACCTCAAGGCCTACCGGGGCTTCGCCGGGTTCCAGCAGGGCACCAACCTCAAAGCCTGGCTGTACCGCATCCTCACCAACACGTTCATCAACTCGTACCGGGCCAAGAAGCGGCGCCCGGAGCAGACCGAGATGGACGACGTGGAGGACCTGTACCTCTACCGCCGCCTGGGCGGCCTGGAGGCGGCCGCGGCCGGGCGCAGCGCCGAGGAGGAGGTGCTCGACCACATCACGGACGACGACGTGAAGGCCGCCCTCGAGTCCCTCCCGGAGCAGTTCCGGCTGGCCGTGCTGCTTGCCGACGTCGAGGGTTTCTCGTATAAGGAGATCGCCGAGATCGTGGACGTCCCCATCGGGACGGTCATGAGCCGGCTGCATCGGGGAAGAAGGGCGCTGCAACGGGCGTTGTTCGAATTCGGTATGGAGCACGGACTGGTGGGAGAGCGCTGAATGGGCGATTGCGAGGACGCCGTCCGGAGGCTCTACTCGTTCCTGGACGGTGAGCTGGACGACGCTCGCCGGTCCGACATCCAGCACCACCTGGACGAGTGCATGCCCTGTCTGGAGGCGTTCGACTTCGAGGCGGAGCTGCGCCAGGTGATCGCCATGCGCTGCCGGGAGCAGGTGCCGGAAGGGCTGCGCGAGCGCATCGCCCAGGCCCTGCAGCAGGGGTTCCCATCCGTCGGCGCTCCCGAGCTGCCGTCCTTCGAGCTCTAGGGCCGGAATACCGTGCCCGGCCTGCGCTGTTGGTGCTGGCCATGAGCGATCGTTCGGTACAGGGCACCCCGTTCGGCGGTTCCGATCGGCCCTCTCGCTCGTTCGGGAAGGGCCGGGTGTGCAAGGAGCCGGGGTGTGAGACCCGGTTGTCGATGTACAACCAGGGCAAGTTCTGTTCGGCCCACGAGCCCATGAGCGTGCCCCGCACCCGGGGCAAGAAGATCGCCTGACCCCGGATCGCGTGTTCGGTCGCCCCGGCTGGTCGCCCCTGCTGGTCGCCCCTGCTGGTCGCGTTGTCGGGTGCGGTCCCCGGCGGCATACCATCGACCCATGCCGCTCCTGCTCGCCGCCAAGGTCTGGCACTACTGGCTGTCGTTCGTTGTGTTCGGCCTCGTCGTGCTGACCCTCGTCGCCCTCGGGGTCGGCTATCTGGTCAAGGTCACCAGCAACCGCTACCCCAAGCGGTAGCGCCCGCCTCGTGACCAGCCCTGTCTCCTGGGAGGTGGCCGAGCGGGTCGCCGTCCGGGTGGCGGGGCGGGACCCGTTCGAGCACTCGTACCACTACGCCTCCCTCCAGCCCGACTTCGACGAGCTGACGGCCGAGGCCGAGGAGCTGGTCGCCGAGGCCACCGGGCTGCGTTCCCTCAGCGGCCCGGCCCGGGCCCGGGTCACCGACCGGGCCGGCTGGGTGCGAGCCAACCTGGCCTCCTTCCGCCGCCTGCTCCGTCCCCTCACCGACCGCCTGGGCGAGCGCCTCGACGCCGCCGGCCGCAGCCCCCTCACCGCCGCCGCCCGCACGGTCACGGGCGCCGAGCTGGGCACCATGCTGGGCTGGATGTCCACGCGGGTCCTGGGCCAGTACGACCTCCTGCTGGTGGAGGACGAGGACCCCGACGACCAGGACCTCGTCTACTACGTGGGCCCCAACGTCATCGCCCTGGAGAAGCGCTTCGCGTTCCCGCCCCGCGAGTTCCGGCTGTGGCTGGCCCTCCACGAGGTCACCCACCGGGCCCAGTTCACGGGCGTGCCCTGGCTGCGTCCCTACTTCCTCGGCCTGGTGGACCAGGGCCTCACGGGCATCGACCCCGACCCCCGCCGTTTCCTCAACGCCCTGCGCCGGGCCGCCGACGAGTTGCGCAAGGGCCGCAACCCGCTGGCCGAGGGCGGCATCGTCGCCCTCCTCGCCGGCCCCGAGCAGCGAGCCGTCCTCCAGCAGATCCAGGGCCTGATGAGCCTGCTCGAAGGCCACGGCGACGTCACCATGGACCGGGCCGCCATCGACCGCGTGCCCAGCGCCGACCGCTTCAGCCGAGTCCTGCGGGAGCGCCGCTCCACCGTGAGCGCCCCCGCCCGCCTGCTCCAGCAGTTCATCGGCTTGGAGGCCAAGCTCAAGCAGTACGAGCAGGGCGAGCGGTTCATCCATGCCATCGAGACACGCGGCGGGCCCGCCCTTCTCAACCAGGTCTGGGACGACCCCGCCAACCTTCCCACGCTCGATGAGATCCGGGACCCGGCCGAGTGGGTGACGCGGGTGACGACTCAGGCGGCAACGACTCGGTAGCCTTGTCTCACGATGGCTTCCGTGCTGGTGGTGGACGACGAAGAGGACATCCGGGAGCTGGTCCGCATCAACCTGGAACTCGACGGCCACTCCGTCGAGACCGCCAACACCGGGACGGACGCGCTGGCCCACCTCCGGACGCGCGTGCCCGACGTCGTCGTCCTCGACGTGATGATGCCCGGCATGGACGGCTGGGAGGTCCTGGCCAAGATCAAGTCGGACGGCACGGCCGACCTGGCCCAGGTGCCGGTCCTCATGCTCACCGCCCGCACCGACGACATGGACCGCATCCGGGGTGGTATCGAGGGCGCGATCCGGTACATCACCAAGCCGTTCTCCCTGTCCGTCCTTCGCGACGAGGTCAACAAGGCGCTCGAGGGCGAGCCCGAGCCGGTCAAGCGGCGCAGGGCCCAGCACGGCGCCCTGGAGCAGCTGGCCCGCCTGGAGAAGGGGGAGTCGGCCCAGCAGGGCCCAGCCTCGGCCCACTCGCCCCGGCCCCGGCTCACCAAGCTGGAGTCCTCGCCCGAGGGCAAGGTGGCGGCCAACCGCCCGGCCCGGCTCCAGCCCTCGCAGCTCACCGCCCTCTCGCCCAAGCAGTACGAGCTCCTCCGGGCGGTGGCCGGCACGCTCACCGTGCGCACCGCGGCCGAGCAGCTGGGCGTCAGCCGCTCCAACGTGTACGCCAGCCTCCGGCGCATCGCCCGGAAGCTGGGCGTCAAGACCGTCCCCGAGCTGGTGACCATTGCCCGGCAGGGCGGACTCCCGACCGAAACTCCTCGCTAGCTGCACCTTCCCGCCCCCGGGGGCGCCGCTGGCCTGCGCCGTGTCGGGCGGGGCCGACTCGCTGGCCCTCCTGGCTCTGGCGGTGGCGGCCGGGTGTGACGCGACCGCCATCCACGTCGACCATGGGCTGCGTCCCGGCTCGGCCGACGAGGCGGACGTGGTGGCCGACATCGCCCGCCGCCTGGGCGCGGCCTTCGAGGCCCGAACCGTGCGGATCGAGCCCGGCCCCAACCTCGAAGCCCGGGCCCGGGACGCCCGCTACGCCGCGCTCCCGCCCGACGTGGCCACGGGCCACACGGCCGACGACCAGGCCGAGACCGTCCTGCTCAACCTCCTGCGGGGCGCGGGCCTGGACGGCCTCACGGGCATGGGCAACGGCGGCGAGGCCGGCACGCGCCGGCGCCCCATCCTCGGCCTGCGCCGCCAGCAGACCCACGCCCTGTGCCAGGAGCTCGGCCTCCAGCCCCTCACCGATCCCACCAACGCCGACCCCGCCTTCCGCCGCAACCGGGTCCGCCACGAGCTGCTCCCGCTCCTGGACGACATTGCCGAGCGCGACGTGGCCGCCGTGCTGGCCCGCCAGGCCGGCCTCCTCACCGACGAGGCCACCCTCCTCGACGAGCTCGCCTCCCTCCTCGACCCCACCGACGCCAAGGCCCTGGCCGCCGCACCCCCGCCCCTCGCTCGCCGGGCCGTCCGCCGCCTCCTCACCGCCGGCCAGGCCCACCCACCGGATGCGGCCGCCGTCGAGCGGGTGCTGGCCGTGGCCCGGGGCCAGGCGACGGCCTGCGAGGTGGCACCCGGCCGCCGGGTGGCGCGCCGGCGCGGGCGTTTGTCAGTCGGCCCGGCCCAAGGCATAACGTTCGCCGCCGTGGACGATCCGCACGTCGGGCCCATCGTCGTCGGCGAGGACGAACTCCAGGCCCGCATCGCCGAGCTGGGCAACCAGATCAGCGCCGACTACCAGGGCCGGGCCCCCCTCCTGGTCGGGGTGCTGAAGGGTGCGTTCGTCTTCATGAGCGACCTGGCTCGGTCCATCTCGCTGCCCGTGGAGTTCGACTTCATGGCCGTGTCGTCGTACGGCAGCGCCACCAAGACGAGCGGCGTCGTCCGCATCGTGAAGGACCTCGACCTCGACCTGTCCGGGCGCCACGTGCTGGTGGTCGAGGACATCGTCGACAGCGGCCTCACGCTCGCCTACCTGCGCAAGAACCTGCTGGCCCGCAACCCGGCCAGCGTCGAGGTGTGCGCCCTCCTGGTGAAGGAGGGCCTCCAGAAGACCGACCCCGACCTGCGCTACGTGGGTTTCCGCATCCCGCCCGAGTTCGTCATCGGCTACGGGCTGGACGTGGACGAGCGGTACCGGAACCTTCCGTACATCTGCACCTTTCGCCCAGACGGCGATTCGTAGTCGCGGGCCGGGCAGTACCCTGGGTGCGCCCATGAAGAAGGTCTTTCGCAGCGCCGGTTTCTACGTCGTCCTCGCCTTGGTCGCGCTGGCCATCGCCAGCAGTTTCCTCGGTGGCGGCCGGGGTCCCGAGAAGCTCGAACTGGGGCAGTTCGAGAAGCTCGTCGCCAAGGGCGACGTCAAGACGGCCGTGCTCGTCGACGGGAGCGACAAGGTCACCGGCCAGCTGTCGTCGGGCAAGAAGTACGAGGCCCACTACCCGGCCGAGTACTCCGACGACCTCACCACCGAGCTGAAGAACGCCGGCGTTTCGTACGACACGAAGAAACAGAAGGACAACGTGCTGCTCTCGTTGATCCTCAACTTCCTGCCCTTCGTGCTGCTCTTCGGCGTGATGCTGTTCTTCATCAACTCCATGCAGGGCGGCGGCAACCGGGTCATGCAGTTCGGCAAGGCCAAGCCCAAGGTGGTGAACAAGGACCAGCCCAAGGTCACCTTCGGCGACGTGGCCGGCGCCGACGAGGCCGTGGCCGAGCTCCAGGAGATCAAGGAGTTCCTGGAGTCGCCGGGCAAGTTCCAGGCCATCGGCGCCAAGATCCCGAAGGGCGTGCTGCTGTACGGCCCGCCCGGCACGGGCAAGACCCTGCTCGCCCGAGCGGTGGCGGGGGAGGCAGGCGTCCCCTTCTTCTCCATCTCCGGCTCGGACTTCGTGGAGATGTTCGTGGGTGTGGGCGCCAGCCGGGTGCGCGACCTGTTCGAGCAGGCCAAGGCCTCGGCCCCCGCCATCATCTTCATGGACGAGATCGACGCCGTCGGCCGTCACCGGGGCGCGGGCCTGGGCGGTGGGCACGACGAGCGGGAGCAGACCCTGAACCAGCTCCTCGTGGAGATGGACGGCTTCGACGCCAAGACCGGCGTCATCCTCATCGCCGCCACCAACCGGCCCGACATCCTCGACCCCGCCCTGCTCCGGCCCGGCCGCTTCGACCGCCAGATCGTGGTCGACCAGCCCGACCTCGAAGGGCGCAAGAAGATCCTCGAGGTGCACGCCAAGGGCAAGCCCCTCGAGGAGGCCGTCAACCTCGAGGTCCTGGCCCGGCGTACGCCCGGCTTCACCGGCGCCGACCTGGCCAACCTCATGAACGAAGCCGCCCTCCTCAGCGCCCGAACGGACCGCAGGACCATCGGCATGAACGAGCTGGAGGAGGCCATCGACCGGGTGATCGCCGGCCCCGAGCGCCGCAGCCGGGTCATGTCCGAGAAGGAGAAGCTGGTCACGGCCTACCACGAGGGCGGGCACGCCCTGGTGGGTCACGTGATGCCCCACGCCGACCCCGTGCACAAGGTCTCGATCGTGGCCCGGGGCCGGGCCCTGGGCTGGACGCTGTCGTTGCCCGTCGAGGACCGCTACAGCTTCACCCGCTCCGAGCTGCGCGACCGCATCGCCGTGCTCATGGGCGGGCGCACGGCCGAGGAGCTGATCTTCGAGGACTTCACCACCGGCGCGGCCAACGACATCGAGAAGGCCACCGAGATCGCCCGGGCCATGGTCATGGAGTACGGCATGAGCGACGCCCTCGGACCGCTGCGCCTGGGCCACAGCCAGGGCGAGGTGTTCCTGGGCCGGGACTTCGGCCACCAGGCCAACTACTCCGACGAGGTGGCCGCTCGCATCGACTCCGAGGTGCGCCTCATCGTCGAGGGCGCCCACGCCGAGGCCCGAGCCATCCTCACCACCCACCGGGCCACCCTCGACAAGCTGGCCGCCGCCCTCATCGAGAAGGAAACCCTGGACACCCCCGAGCTCATGGTCATTCTGGGCGAGCTCCCACCCTGGCCGGGCGTGGGCATCAACGGGAACGGCAACGGCAACGGGGCCGCCCGGCGGCGGACCCGGACGAGCAGGACGTCTCCTGCGTGATCGACAGCGGACGGATCGAAAAAGCCGTCCGGGAGATCCTCGAAGCCATCGGCGAGGACCCGGACCGGGACGGCCTGCAGCGCACCCCTGAGCGGGTTGCGGCCATGTTTGCCGAGATCTTCTCGGGGCTCGACGGCAACCCCGGTGACGTCCTCCAGGTGACGTTCGAGGCGGGCCACGACGAGATGGTCCTGGAGCGGGACATCCCCTTCCACTCCGTCTGCGAGCACCACCTGGTCCCGTTCATCGGCCGGGCCCACCTGGCCTACATCCCCAACGAGGACGGCCGGATCACCGGGCTGTCCAAGATGGCCGGCGGGAGAACCCATCCACCAGGCGGGCCATCTTGGACAGCCCGGTGATCCGGCCGGCCCCAGGTCCAGGAGCGGCTCA
>DASRGI010000054.1:0-12175 GCA_035651095.1 Acidimicrobiales bacterium
GGCGGGTACATGACCACGTGGATCGCCGGCCACACCGACCGGTTCAAGGCGGCCGTGTCCGAGCGGGCCGTCAACAACCTGCTCACCATGGAGCACACGTCCGACATCGCCACCACCTTCGTGATGGACGTGGGCGCCAGCCACCTGGACGACCCGGCCGAGTACCTGCGCCAGTCGCCCATCACCTACGTGCGCGACATCGAGACGCCCATGCTGATCCTGCACTCCGAGGAAGACCTGCGCTGCCCCATCGAGCAGGCCGAGGAGCTGTACGTCGCCCTGCGGCTGCTGGGCAAGCCCGTGGAGTTCGTGCGCTTCCCGGGGGAGAGCCACGAGCTCACCCGCTCGGGCGCCCCGCGACACCGGGTTGCCCGGTTCGAGCTCATCCTCGACTACTTCGCCCGCCACCTCTGAGCCGTTTGGCCGCGCCCACGCTGCGATCGAGGTGCCAGCGCGGCCAAAGCGGGTCAGGGGCAGGCCTCGAGGCTCGTGCGAGTACCGGCCTTCGCCCCTTCCTCACCCCGGGCCAGGCGCACCAGTTCGGCCATTGACGCGCCGGGCTGGCCCACCAGGCAGCGGATGCCGGCGTCGTGGCGAAGCCTGCGGGCGCAACGCTCCGCCTCTCCTCGAGCGGGCCCGTACGTCACCGACAGCACCACCAGGTCGGCCCCCTCCTGGCGGGCCATGCCCAGCAGGTGCTTGTAAGGCGTCTGCGTGCCCAGGTGGTGCACCTGCCAGCGGTCCGCTCGTAGAGCCATGGCCGCCATCACCGACGGCAGCACGTGCTCTTCACCCGGCACAGTGGTTACCACCACCACTCCTCGCGGCCGGCCCCGGGGGTGGACGTCGATGCGGGCCAGCAGCCGGGCGCAGATGGCACTGGCCCGGTGCTCGTCGGCCAGGTCGACGGTGCCCGTCTCCCACGCCTCGCCGATGCGACGCAGCACCGGCACCACCATGTGCTCGCAGATGTCCACGGTGCTGACCCGCCCCACGTGCAACCGGTCGACCACCAGTCGGGCGGCCAGCTCGTCACCCGTCATGAGGGCGTCGTACAGGCGTGTGGCCTGCTGGTCCCAGCGCCGTACCCGGGCCGCGGGCGGCGGGGGTGCGGGCAGGCTGCGCCGAGCCTTGACCCGCTCGATCTCCTCGGGCTCGACCTCGTATGACGTCCCCACCTTGACCGCCCGCAGCGCGCCGCTGCGTACCCACCGGTACGCGGTCTGGTAGTGGACTCCGAGGTGTTCCGCCGCCGTACGCAGGTCCACCTGGCCATTCAACCCCATTTGCTCGTAATTTCCGATCCCCCCATTTGGGGGGTATCTGGGGGCGCGGACGGGCAGTGGGACGAGGCGAGCTAGCGTCCGCCCGTGGGGATCGTGGACGAAGACGTGGCCCGGGTGAAGGCCGCGGTCGACTTCGTGCAGGTGGCCAGCGAGCACATGGCGCTCAAGAAGGTCGGGCGTCGCTGGGTAGGCCTGTGCCCGTTCCACGCGGAGAAATCGCCCTCCTTCTCGGTCAACGCCGAGGAGGGTCTGTACCACTGCTTCGGGTGCCAGGCGTCGGGCGACGTCATCAAGTTCGTGCGGGAGATCGATCACCTCGACTTCGTGGAGGCCGTCGAGCGCCTGGCCGGCAAGGCCGGCATCCAGCTGCGCTACGACGACGCCACCGAGGGCCGTGACCGGGAGAAGCGCAACCGCCTCTTCGACGCCATGGAGAAGGCGGTGGCGTGGTACCACGAACGCCTGCTCACCGCGCCCGACGCGGCCGCCGCCCGGGGCTACCTGCGGTCACGGGGCTACGACGGCGACGTGGTGCGCCGCTTCAAGATCGGATGGGCGCCCGACGACTGGGACGCTCTGGCCAAGGCCCTGCGCCTTCCCGAGCAGGTGCTGAAGGACACGGGCCTGGGCTTCATGAACCGGCGGGGCCGCCAGCAGGATTCGTTCCGGGCGCGGGTGATGTTCCCCATCTTCGACGTGGGGGGCAAGCCCGTGGCCTTCGGCGGCCGCATCCTCCCCGGCGCCGACGGGCCCAAGTACAAGAACTCGCCCGAGACCCCGATCTACTCGAAGAGCCGCACGCTCTACGCCCTCAACTGGGCCAAGCAGAGCGTGGTCGAGCACGGCGAGGTGGTGGTGTGCGAGGGGTACACCGACGTCATCGGCTTCTTCGAGGCGGGCGTGCCCAGGGCGGTGGCCACGTGCGGCACGGCCCTGGCCGAGGAGCACTTCCGCACGTTGAAGAAGTTCGCGCCACGGGTGGTTCTCGCCTATGACGCCGACACCGCCGGCCAGGCCGCGGCCGAGCGCTTCTACGCGTGGGAGCGCCAGTACGACATGGACGTGGCCGTGGCCGCCTTCCCCTCGGGCAAGGACCCGGGCGACGTGGCCCGCACCGATCCCGACGCCCTGAAGATCGCCATCGAGGAGGCCAAGCCCTTCCTCGCCTTCCGCCTCGATCGCGTCCTCGACAAGGCCGACATGCGCTCGCCCGAAGTCCGGGCCCGCACGGCCGAGGCGGCCCTCGCCGTCATCGCCGAGCACCCCAGCGAACTGGTGCGCGACCAGTACGTGATGCAGGTGGCCGACCGGTGCCGCATCGACCCGGATCGCCTGCGGGACATGGCCCGGGGCGGCCCCCGCGTCCACCCCGGCCGGGCCCAGGTCGCCCGGCCGGACCGGGTGCGCCCGCCCGAGCACGCCGGCCCCGAGATCGAGGCATTGCGCCTGGCCGTCCACCGGCCCGAGACGGTGGCCCACCGGATCGAGGACGTGCTGTTCGCCGAGGAGCTGCACCGGGCCGCGTTCGCGGCGCTGGCGTCGGCGACCACGCTGCACGACGCCATCGAATCGGCCGACCCGGCCGCCGCCGCCCTGCTGCACCGCCTGGCCGTGGAGGAGCCGCCCGAGGCCGACCCCGACGACGTCGTCGCCCGCCTGGCCGACCGGGCCGCTACCCGGGTGTTGCACGAGCTCGAGGCCGAAGCCCGCACCCACCCCGATCGCATCGCGGACCTGTCGCCTGTCACGGGTTGGTTGCGCCTCAGCATCGAGGAGCTGCGCGAGCCCGCCTCTCGCGTTGACGCCTCCGCCCGGTTGGTAGCCTGGCTGGTCGAAGCGAGTCAGGGGGAGTGATGACGGAGGGCGCTAAAACGCTCTCGTCGCCGGACGAATTGCCGGCGCAGGAATGGGCTGATCTGCTGGCCAAGGGCAAAGAGCGTGGGTCGTTGACGATGGACGACCTCGTGCTTGTCCTGAAGTCGGTCGAGCTCACGCCCGACCTCATCCTGTCCGTGGTCGATCGCGTCCGGGCGGAGGGCATCGCCTACGACGCCGACGAGCCCGATGTCGAGGCCGAGCTGTCCGAGGAGGCCCTGGCCGAAGCGACCGACGTCGTGGCCGAGACCGTGCGCACGCCGGCGCCGGCCGCGCCCCGGGCCGCTCGCTCCCGCTCGGCCGCGGCCGAGGTCGACCGCATGGCCGACCTGGAGGGCCGGGTCGGCGGCGGTGCCGACCCCGTGCGCATGTACCTCAAGGAGATCGGCAAGGTGCCGCTCCTCTCGGGCGAGGAGGAAGTCATCCTCGCCCGCCGCATCGAGACGGGCCTGGCCGCGGCCGGCCGGCTCGGCTCCCTGGGCGAGAAGTACGGCAGCGTCGACGCCGTGCCCCGCGACGAGCGGCGCGTCGAGCAGCGGGCCGTGGGGGAGGGGCGCAAGGCCAAGGAGCTGCTGATCGAGGCCAACCTGCGCCTGGTGGTGTCCATCGCCAAGCGCTACCGCAACCGGGGCATGGCTTTCCTCGACCTCATCCAGGAGGGCAACCTCGGCCTCATGCGGGCCGTCGACAAGTTCGATTACACCAAGGGCTTCAAGTTCTCGACCTACGCCACGTGGTGGATCCGCCAGGCCATCACCCGGGCCATCGCCGACCAGGCCCGCACCATCCGCATCCCCGTGCACATGGTGGAGACCATCAACAAGGTCGGCCGGGTGCAACGCCAGTTGCTGCAGGAGCTGGGCCGGGAGCCGACGGTGGAAGAGCTGGCGTTCCGGGTGGAGATGTCCCCTGTCCGGGTGCGCGAGATCCTGCGCATCGGGCAGGACACGGTGTCGCTCGAGCAGCCCATGGGCGAGGAGGAGGACTTCTCGCTGTCCGACACCATTGAGGACGAAGCCGCCATCGTCCCCGCCGACGCCGCCGCTCGCGCCATGCTCAACGAGGCCATCCGGGACGCGCTCGACGACCTGTCCGAGCGCGAGCGCCAGGTCGTGCGCCTGCGGTTCGGTTTGGAGGACGGCCAGGTGCGCACGCTCGAAGAGGTGGGCAAGGAGTTCGGCGTCACCCGCGAGCGCATCCGCCAGATCGAGTCCAAGGTGCTGGCCAAGCTGCGCCACCCCATACGGTCACAGCGCCTGCGCGACTACCTCGACGAAGAGTGATCCATTCGACGCAAGCGCTTCACCCTCGAAGCACGTGTGTCGAACGGGCGAGGGAGTGGGCTACAGCGTGGGCGTGGGTGGGACGTATGGCTGCGTGGTGGTGAGGTCGGGCACGTCGTGCGACTCGCCGTTGTGGAGCTTGGACTCCACCAGGTCTCGGGCCCGCTCCACGCCCAGGTCGACCACGGCCCTGGCCTTGTCGGTGGCCGTGTCGTAGACCTCTGAGCGCTTCACCTTGCGGATGGTGCGGTTGATCTGCTCGTACCGCTCCCGGCCCCCCATGGCACCGAGGTAGTAGCCGGCGCCGAAGCCGATCATCAGTCCCAGGCGGAATCTCATGCGCATGTCATACCCCCTGGCGCGCCCCGGACACCAACGGCGACCGGGCCAGGGTGAACACCCCCCACACGAGCATGGCCAGCCCGGCCACCTCGGCGAGCACCGCCACCGGTGAGGACGCGATGTTCTCGCCGAAGGCAAAGGCGCCGATGGCGATGCTGGCCAGCGGGTCGACGACGGTGAGCATGGGCAGCGAGGCCGCCAGGGGCGCGGCTTGGAACGCGCTCTGCGTCACGAGCAGGCCCAGGGCGCCGCCCGCCACCAGCGCGTAGGTGGGCCACGACGTGAGGAGGTGAACGACGCCCCGGTCGAGCAGGTGGGCGGCCGTCTTGGTGAGCGCGGCGGTGAAGCCGTACAGCAGCCCGCCGGCGGTGGCGAGCAGCATGGCCCGCGGCGACCCGTTCCTGCCCCGAGCCACCAGCAACAGGGCGCCGGCGGCCACCGCGGTGGCCACGCCGATGGCGGCCAACGTGACGCCGCTGGCCACGGGCCGGCCCTTGGCTGGGGCGGCCACCACCAGGAACAGGGCCAGGCCGACCACCACGGCCCCGCCGCCCACCCAGTCCCGCCGCTCCATGCGCCGCCCCGACACCAGCGCCCCGAACGGCAGCGCGAACAGCAGGCCGCTCACCAGCAGGGGTTGCACCACCACGAGCGTGCCGTGGCCCAGGGCGATGAACTGCAGCACGTAGCCGAGCACGTCGGCCCCGATCCCAAGCACCCACAAGGGCCGCAGCATCAGCCGGGTGAGCAGTCCCACCCGCAGCGACTGGTCCAGTGGCTCGGCCGCCGCCGCCCGTTGTTGCAGGACCGACGCCAAGGCATAACAGAGCGCAGATCCCAGGGCGGCGACCACGGCGAGCACCCAATGACGGTATCGGGCACCGCCGCCGTATAGCGTTGGCCGGTGTCGCGCAACGTGCTGATCGTCTCGGCGAGCATGGGTGCGGGCCATGACGGGGTGGCCAAGGAGCTGGCCAACCGGCTGGAGGCTCGGGGATGGAACGCCCGGCGCACGGACTTCCTCGACGCGTTGCCCTTCCGGATCGGCCCCCTGATCCGCTGGATCTACGTGATGCAGTTGAAGGTGGCGCCCTGGAGCTACGAAGCCACCTACCGCCTGTGGTTCATGCTGCCGTTCCTCTGCCCCCCGATCGTGTCGCTCGACTCCTTCCTGGCCCGCCGGCGCATCGGCCGGTGGGTGACCGAGCAGGACGCGTCGGTCGTGGTGTCCACCTACCCGCTCGCCTCACTCGTGCTCGGGCGCATGCGCCAGCGGGGCCAGCTCACCGTGCCGGCCATCACCTTCATCACCGACTTCGGCGTGCACCCGTTGTGGGTCCAGTCCGGCGTCGATCTCCACCTCTGCGTGCACCCCGACTCGGCTGCGGCCGCGGCCGACCGCACCGGCCGCCCCGCGGCGGCGCCGGGCCCGGCCGTGTCCGATCGGTTCCACGCGACTCGCGGCCTGCGGGCCCCGACTCGTGCGCGCTTCGGCCTCGGCCCGCACGACAAGGTCGTGCTGGTGGTGGCCGGCTCTTGGGGCGTGGGCGACGTCGAGGAGACGTTCAACGTGCTGGCCGGATCGGGCCGGTATGTCCCGGTGGCCGTGTGCGGCAACAACGAGCGGCTGCGCCGGCGCCTGGAGGCGACCGGCCAGGGCGTCGTCCTCGGGTGGACCGACGAGATGCCCGCCCTCATGGCCGCGGCCGACGCCATCGTGCAGAACGCCGGCGGTCTCACGTGTATGGAGGCCTTCGCCGTGGGCCTGCCGGTCGTCACCTTCCGGCCCATCCCCGGGCATGGCCGCCAGAACGCCGAGGACATGGACCGGGCGGGAGTGTCGCTCAGCGCCGCCGACGGCGATGATCTGCTCGACGTGCTCGACCGTGTCACGGGGCTGGAAGGCCGGCGGATGGCGGCCACGGCGCGCAGCCTGTTCGTCGCCGACGCGGCCGACGACGTGGAACGCATGGCCGGCATCGACGTGGCCCCCGTGCCCGCCATGGCCCGGGCCGCCCGCCCCCGTCCCCGCCGGGCTCGCCTGGCCGGGGCGGCCGTGGGCGTGGCCATGGCCTACACCGCCCTGACCACGGGTGTCAGCGCCGCCACCGCCCGGGGCTTCGGCGTGCAGACCACTCGCCGCAACAGCCAGCTGGTGTACGTGGCCGTGCGAGTCACCTCTCGCCAGTTGGACGACCGCAAGCTGCCGGCCGAGCTGGCGTCGCTGCGGGCCACCGCTGTGCTCGACGGCCTGTCCGCCCGCCAGGATGGCGACGGCGTGCGCAACCTGCTGGCCGCCGGCGTGGAGGTGGCCAACGGCGGGTGGGGCGGGCGCGACCGCGTGGCCGTCTACCGCACGAGCGACGACGTCGTGCGCTCCAGCCGAGCCATTGCCCGCATCACCGGCGCCCCCGTGCGCACGTACGTCCCGTCCCGCCGGGTCGACGGGTTCGACCTCACCACCGCCCGCTTGGCCCACGAGCGCATCGTGCTCACCGAGGACGTCGACCCCGACGGCGGCCACCTGCTGCTCCGGCCCGGCCACATCTACGAGATCGACGGCCGGGACCTGAGCGGCGTCGACCTGGACACCGAGCTTCACCGCCTGGCCGCCGCCTTGGAGGCCGAACACCTCGAACCCGCCGGCCTGCGCTCACTCACGTGAGGCTGGCGCCCTTCGTCGCCCCCGCGGTCGTCGCCGGTGGGGTGTGGGCCGTGCACGCGGCGCCGGTGGTCACGAGCATCGAGGTGCTGCGGCGCCGGGCCCTGCCCGCGTTGGCGGGCGTAGGCCGGTCCGACCACGTGGGCCTCACCTTCGACGACGGGCCCGACCCCGCCTCCACGCCGCTCGTCCTCGACGCCCTCGACCGGTTGGGGTGGAAGGCCACGTTCTTCATGCTCGGCTCGATGACCCGGGCGCACCCCTCGGTGGCCCGGGAGGTGGTGGCCGCCGGGCACGAGATCGCCGTGCACGGCGACGAGCACCGCTCCGAGCTGTTCCGCACCCCGGGCGCCATCGCCGACGATCTCAGCCGGGCCCTGGACACCGTTGCCGGTGCCACCGGTGTGGCGCCCCGCTGGTTCCGCCCTCCGTACGGCGTGCTGGCCACGGCCGGGCTGCGGGCGGCCAAACGCCTGGGCCTGCACACCGTGCTCTGGACGGCGTGGGGCCGGGACTGGCGACCGCAGGCCACACCCGACAGCGTGGTGGAGGACGTCTTGGCCGGGCTCCGCCCGGGCGGGACCATCCTCCTGCACGATTCCGACTGCACCTCGGCACCCGAGTCGTGGCGCTCGACCCTGGGCGCCCTGCCCGCCCTGGCCGAGGCCCTCGGGGCGCGGGGCCTGGCCGTCGGGACCCTGGCCGAGCACGGCATCGCCCTGGCCGTTTGAGCGGCCGTCTGCGCTGGCTCCGGGGTCGCCAAATGGCGCTACCGTGGCTCGGGCACCAGGCGTGCCCGACCATGGAAGAGGCGGGGACATGATCGAGAAGGAGCGGGGCGGGACCGGCATGACCGTCAGGTTCCGCATCCCGGGCCAGGCCGCGGCCGAGTCGGCCAGCGTGCTGGGAGATTTCAACGACTGGTCGCCGTCCGCCCACGAGATGGTGCGCGACGAGGACGGGTTCGTGGTGGAGATCGTCCTCCCGCCGGGCCGGTCGTACCGGTTCCGCTACCTGCTCGACGGCCACCGGTGGGAGAACGACTGGGCCGCGGATGCGTACGTCCCCAACGAGTTCGGCGGGGACGACTCGGTGGTCGACCTCACCGGCAGCTCCTCCTCGAACGGCGCCCGGGCCGTTTGACCGAGCGCACGTCGAAAATACCGCTGTCAGCGCGGCCAAGAGCGCCGGCGGCCGGCTCGGCCGGAGGCGGCGGCCAAGCGCTCGGCCCGCAGGCGGTCGACCTCGGGCAGCTCGAGCGGTGGCAGGTCGGCACCGACCACCCCGCGCAGGAGGGCGTCGGCCAGGGCCGGGTTGCGAGCGAGCACGGGCCCGTGCAGGTACGTGCCCACGACCCGCCCCGCCACCAGCCCGTCCGACCGCTGCTCGTCACCGTTGCCCACGCCCAGCTCGACCACGCCCAGCGGCTCCACGCCCGGGCCCAGCAGCGTGCGGCCCCCATGGTTCTCGAAGCCGGTGAGGACGGGCACGCCGGCGGCGGCCATGGTCGGGCCGGGCCGGGCCACGATCTCGCCCACCGCCCGCCGGGGCAGGCGGGCATCGGTGGTGCAGTCGACGATGCCGAAGCCCGGCCGCATCTCGCCGCTGCCCACCGCGAACTCACGGCCGAGCACCTGGAAGCCGGCGCACACGGCCAGCACGGCGGCGCCCCGGTCCACGGCCCGGGCCAGGCTGCGACCCAGGGCCTCGTCGCCGGCCAGGCCGGCCTGGGCCGTGTCCTCGCCCCCGCCCAGCACGCAGATGTCGATCGACTCGGGCACGGTGGCGTTGCCGTCGATGGGCACCACCTCGGCGTCGATGCCCCGGCGCCGCAGTCGCTCGGCCAGCACGATGGCGTTGCCGCCGTCGCCGTAGGTGCCCAGGAGGCTGGGTCGCACCAGCCCGACGAGAACGGCGCTTTCACCCATGGCGCAGCACCCGGCGGAACTGTTGGAAGGCGCTGTAGTTGGCGGCCAGGTCGACCGACGACCCCGGCGCGGCGTCGAGGGCGGCGGCGGGCGCCGGCTCGTACGCGTACTGCACGCCCGCGTAGGTGAGGCGCACGGCCAGGTCGGCGGCCCGCTCGCCGGCACAGACCACGTACCGATCGCGCAGGCGCTCGAAGGGCACGTCCCAGATCCACGACGGGTCGGTGCCGTCCTCGCCCCGGGCGTTGAGGGCGATGACGAACGAGTCGGCGTCGGACGTCGCCAGCAGTTCGAGCACCTCCAGCCAGCCGGCCGGGTTCTTGGCCAACAGCATGCGCACTTCCTTGCCGTCGCCCCAGGGCCGCACGACGTAGCGGTCGGCCACGCTGCCCACGCTCGTCTCGGCGGCCACGGCCGGCGCCGCGGGCACGCCCATGGCGACGGCGGCGACGGCGGCCATGGCTGCGTTGCCCCGGTTGAAGCGGCCGGGCAGCGACAGGTCGAGCCGGTGCCAGCCGCCGTCGATGCACACGCCCTGATCGTCCTCCCACACCACGTCGGGCTCGGGGCGCTTCAGGTCGCACCCAGGGCAGGCCCAGGCCTTCCCGCCGGCGGCGTCGAACCCGATGACGCTCCCGCAGCGCGGGCAGCTGGTGGCGTCGAGCCGCCACCACTGGCCGGCCGCCACCCAGGTCACCCCGGCCGACGGCGGCACGGCCGCCACCACCACGGGGTCGTCGGCGTTGGCCACCACGTGCACACCCGGCGCGCCGGCGAGCGCGTCCCGCCACAGCGCGGCGGTGCGCCGGACTTCGTGCAAGCGGTCGAGCTGGTCGCGCGACAGGTTCAGCAGTACGACCACCACCGGGAGCAGGTGGGCGATGGCCCAGGGGAGCACGGCCTCGTCGACCTCGAGAGCGGCCGTCTCCACGCCAGGCGAACCGAACAGGGCGGCCACGTGCCCGGTCGCCAGGTTGGCGCCCGAAGTGTTGGACGCCACCGGCCCGTCGGTGCGGAGGGCGGCGGCCAGGAGGGCCGTGGTGGTGGTCTTCCCGTTGGTGCCCGTTACCAGCGCGATGCGGCGCCCGGCGGCCAGATGGTCGGCCACGGACGGGTCGAGGGTGAGGGCTACCTTGCCGCCGATGACCGCACCCTCGCCGCGGCCCAAGGCTCGGGACAGACGGCTGGCGACCCGGCCGGCGGCCAGCGCGGCTCGGGCTCGCATGACCAGGAAGGTAGCGGTTGTGTGCGAGGGTTTCGGACATGACCGCTGGGAAGCCGCAGCGCATCGTCAACTCGGTGGCGCCCATCCGCATCTGCGACAACGGCGGGTGGACCGACACCTGGTTCGCGGGCCACGGCAAGGTTTGCAACGTGGCCGTCTACCCCTACGTGGACGTACAGGTGTCCGTCTTCGACCGCGGCGACCGCCACGAGCGAGTGATGCTCAACGCCGAGAACTTCGGCGAGCGCTACGCCATCGTCCCCGGCGACGAGCTGCCCAACCGCCACCCGCTGCTCGAGGCCGCCATCGACGAGATGGGCGTGCCCGACGACGTGGCCCTCGAGATCGCCATCCACTCCGACGCGCCGGCCGGTTGCTCCACGGGCACCTCGGCCGCGGTCACGGTCGCGCTGGTGGGAGCCCTCGACGCGCTCACCCCCGGCCGGCTCACGCCGCACGAGGTGGCGTACACGGCCCACCGCGTGGAGGTCGACCGCCTGGGCCTGCAGAGCGGCATCCAGGACCAGTTGTGCTCGGCCTACGGGGGCGTGAGCTACATCGAGATGCACGACTACCCGCACGCCACCGTGTCGCAGTTGCGGCTGCCCGACCCAGTGTGGTGGGAGCTCGAACGGCGGCTGGTGCTCGTGTTCCTGGGACGCACGCACGTGTCCTCGTCGGTGCACGAGCGGGTGATCGCCGAACTGGAGTCCGAAGGGCCGGGTGCGCCGCGGCTGGCCGCCCTCCGGGCCTGCGCCACCGACGCCCGGGACGCCCTGTCGGCCGGCGACTTCGGCGCCTTCGGTCGGGCCATGCAGGACAATACCGCGGCCCAGGAGGCCCTGCACCCCGAGTTGGTGAGCAAGGACGCGGCGCGGGTGATCGAGGTGGCGCGGGCCCACGGGGCACTCGGATGGAAGGTCAACGGGGCTGGCGGCGAGGGGGGTTCGGTTACACTCCTAACTGGCCCGTCGGCCACCGAGAAGCGACAGTTGCTGCGGGCTGTCGCCGAAGCCGACCCGCTCTACCAGGTGATCCCCACCTACCTCAGCCGCTTCGGATTGCGCATCTGGGAGGCGCGACTCGGGTAGCACGAGGGCAACGACAGGAGGCTTCCATGGAGTACACGCATCTGGGCCGGACCGGCCTGCTCGTCAGCCGCCTGTGCCTCGGCACCATGAACTTCGGCCCCGTCACCGAAGAGGCCGACAGTCACGCCATCATGGACCGGGCCCTCGATCTCGGCATCAACTTCTTCGACACGGCCGACGTGTACGGCTGGAAGAAGGGCGAAGGGTGGACCGAGGAGATCGTGGGCCGCTGGTTCGCCAAGGCCGGCGACCGCCGGGAGCGGGTGGTGATCGCCACCAAGGTGTTCGGCGACATGGACAAGAGCGGCAAGGAGTGGCCCAACTTCAGCAAGCTGTCGGCCCGCCACATCCGCCAGGCTTGCGACGACAGCCTGCGCCGCCTCGGGACCGACTACATCGACGTCTACCAGATGCACCACGTCGACCGCGACACGCCGTGGGACGAGATCTGGCAGGCGATGGACGTCCTCGTCGAGCAGGGCA
>DASRGI010000055.1:0-3146 GCA_035651095.1 Acidimicrobiales bacterium
ATGCGCAGGTAGCGGCGAAGAACGGGGCGAACCTGTCGTCACCCCCCCTCTCCCCAGGAGCCCCCTCGCCGTGAACCTCCGCCGTCACCTTTCGGGCGCCCTCATCGCCGCCGCTGCAGTAGCCGCCCTGGCGGTCCCCGCCGGGGCCGCCGTCCCGACTCGTCCACCGCAGGGCGGCCTCCAATGCGACAGCGTCGTGACCCGGCTCTGGTTCGATGCCAAGCACGTCGCCGCCGACAACGCCGGCTGCTCCAGCTGGTACATCATCCGGTATGCCGGGGTGACCATCGACGTGGCGCCCGGCGCCCACTTCAACGTGAACCTCGCCACACTCGGGCAGCCCGACGCCACCAGCGAGCTGTACCTCCAGCAACTCTCCGATTCCTGGGGCTGCGGCGACTTCGTGTTCTGGAGGAACTCGCACGGCAGGCCGAAGGTACCGGCGTGTCACTGAGACACGACGAAGCCCCCGCCCGACACGGCCACCTCGAACCGGAGCCCACATGAAGAAGCTCATCGCCCCCCTCATCGCCGCCGCCGCCGTCGCCACCCTGGCGGTCCCCGCCGGCGCCAGCACCCCGACTACCTGGTCCCGCAAGACGTTGACCTGCCGGGGCGGCCGGCACGCCACCGTCACCTACAAATGGCAGGGCGGGGCCGTCGTGGACAGCTGGGCCGACAACCGCTGCCGCCACCAGTACCTGAACATGACGTGGTGCGAGGTGGGCGGCGACTCGCCGAAGTGCGGCCAGGCCGACGTGTGGCCCGGCACCAAGGCGCACGTGGGCGGCGGGAACGTCGAGAACAGCGCCGGTTTGGAGATGGGTCCCAGCTGCGACGGTCCTGGGCCGCTCGAAATGTGCGAAGCCTGACCCACCCAGGAACGAGAGAAAGCCCTGTCATGAAGAAGCTTGCCGTACTAGCCCTCGTCCCTGCCGCCCTTGCCGCCCTGGCGGTTCCCGCGGGTGCGTCCGTGCCCACGACCCGGACGACCCAGACGGTGCCCTGCGCCGCCGGTCACCAGTCGGCCACGTTCGTGGAGAAGTGGCAGGGCGGCGCGGTCACCAAGAGCTGGTACACGAACCCCTGCGCCGGCGAGTTCCTCTGGCTCGGCGGCTGCAACGGCGAGAGCGACTGCTCGGCCGACGCCGCCCCGCCGAAGACGAAGGGCCACCTCACCTACGGCGCCGACTTCGCCGTGCTCGTCCCAGGTCCTCTGTGCAGCACCGGCACGACGCCGGTAACCCGGCTCGGCGACAAGCATCCGGCGCCGCCGTGCCCGGGCTCCTGACGCCGGCACGACGAAGCCACCGCCCTGAGCCGCCTGGGCCTCGGGCTTTCCGGTCGGAAGTGCGGCCAGATAGGCGGGTCCCAAGATACCGGCGAGCCTCCCGGAGGTTCTGGCTCAACACACCACGAATAGGTTGAGGTGGGCTCTCCCCGCCGCCTCCTCATTGCCATCGCGGCCGCGGCCGTTGCCGTCACCCCTTTCGTGTTGGATCGCGGGTCCCCCACAACGCGGGTAACCGCCGCTGCGGCGTCGGAGGCTCAAAAGGCGCCGGTCGCCGGCACTGAGCCGATGACCACGTCACCCACCACTGAAGCGCCCGTTGGACCGACGGCGACGACCGCTCCGGCAACGCCCGCCTCGACGGTCCCCGCAACCTCGGCGACTCCGCGTGCAGGGATCCGACCCACGACCACCTCGACAGCGGCTTCCCCGACGACCGCAACGGAACCCACGACGACCTCGACGGCGAGTTCCCCGACGACAACAGCCCCACCCACGACGCCTACGACTGCCCTCACGTGTCGGGACACCAACGATGCCCGTTGCGGCCCGTTCCACTGGGATCCCCAGCCGCCGGAGAACCAGCCGCTCAAGGCAGAACTTTCCGTCACCACGCCTGCCCCCCGAGCTGGCGAGCCGGTCGAGTTCCACGTCGTGGTCACCGACGACTCCTCCATCTGCCGCGACCACTACAGCGGCACCTTCGGAGACGGCGACGGCCCCACCCCCGACTGCATCAGCAACGGACCCTTCCCAGCAAAAAGCTACGGATCATGGTCCCCGCCCCCGCCGACGCCGGACCGATGGGAAGGTGTCATCTCCCACACCTACGAGCAACCGGGCACCTACACCGTCACCCTGGCGTTCGGGTCATGGCCCATGGATCCAACAATGAACCCTTACTTCAGCACGGGCACTGCGACCGTGACCGTCACGGTGGCCCCCCGCGCCACCGACCACGCGGCCTCACCATCCACAGCCTGAGTGTCGAACGCGAGCAGGCAGGACGCGGCCGGCCAAGCTCGCCGGCCCGACCGCCCACGATCACGGCTGCGCTGGCGGTGGTGATGTCGTCTGAACACTTCTGGCAGACGATGCGGCCCGTGGCCGTCTCGATCCGCTCGCTGGACCGCGGGTCGAACGCTCGTGCCGGGCATGAGGGGTCACCGCACGCCTCGTCCGGATCGCCTTCTCCAGCGAAGTGCTCAAACTCATAGTGGAAGCACGCCCAATGCATGCGCTCGAATGTCTCGTAGTTCGAGCGATTTCGACGCACCGGACGTCGGCACCGCACGCATTCGAGGTCGTCGTCGCCCACGTTCACAGCATGTCGGCCGGCAGGCACGCGGTCGAGCCGATCGGCCGGATCGCGAAGACCGTGAAGGATGGGCGGAGTATCTACACGTTGCGAGTAATGCTCCTTCCGCGGCGATGGCCCGGAGCTAGCCCAAGAGGGCGCGAGAGGGCGTTTTGCCGCTTTGGGCGGTTCTCCTCCTTCGCGTTCTGCGCACTTGGGGCATGACGATTTCCGGTGAACGGGCGGGACGCGTCCTCCCGTCGAATCTCTTGCCGACCAGTGTCAACGATCTCGCCGGTTGGTGCGTTTAGGTAGCGATGGATGATTCGCTGGGGGCAAGAACATTCGAGGCGTCGTTCGATGATCTGTTCGATCGCGCCTACCGGCTGGCCTATCGGCTGCTGGGCCACGCGGAACGCGCCGAGGACGTTGCGGCCGAGGCGTTGGCCAGGGCGTTCGCGCACTGGCCGAGGATCCAGGGCCTGGAGTATCGCGACGCCTGGATCCTGCGGGTGGCCACGAACCTTGCCCTCGACGCCCTCCGCCGCCAGCGGCCGC
>DASRGI010000056.1:0-3232 GCA_035651095.1 Acidimicrobiales bacterium
CCAAGGGGACTCGGACCACGGGCAGCTGCCGGCACCCGGCCAGCACCACGGCGCGGGCGTCCTCCAGGCTGATCACTGCTGGTGTCGATGCACGACGTCGTCGAGGAAGGCGGCGAACGCGGGACCGAGGTCCTCCCGTTCCAACGCCAGCTCGACGGTGGCCTTGAGGTAGTCGAGCTTGTTGCCGATGTCGTACCGGCCCGACTCGAAGCACCAGCCGTAGACCTCTTGGCGGTCGAGCAGGATGCTGATGGCGTCGGTGAGTTGGAGCTCGCCACCCTTGCCCGGCGTCACCTGCTCGAGGGCGTCGAAGATCTCGGGCGTGAAGACATACCGGCCCATGACCGCCAGGTTGGACGGGGCCTCCTCGGGCGCCGGCTTCTCCACGATCTCCTCCACCCGCACCACCGAGCCGTCGACGTCGTGGGCCTTGGCGCAGCCGTAGAAGCTGATCTCCGCGGGCTCGACCGGCTTGAGGGCGATGACGCTGCGCCCGAACCGCTCGTGGGCCAGCAGCATCTCTTCGAGTACCCGCGAGCGCTCGTGCATGATGTCGTCGCCGAGCAGCACGGCGAAGGGTTCGTTGCCCACGTGCTGGCGGGCGGCCGACACGGCATGTCCCAGCCCCTTGGGCTCGCCCTGGCGGACGTAGTGGATGTCCGCCATCTCGGCGATCTCCTGCATCTCCTTCAGCTGGTCGACCTTGTGGCCGGCCTCCAGGTAGTACTCCAACTCGAAGGTGCGGTCGAAATGGTCCTCGATCGAGCGCTTGCCGCGGCCGGTGATGATCAGGATGTCGCGGATGCCTGCCCGCACTGCCTCTTCCACCACCCATTGGATGGCGGGCTTGTCCACCAGCGGGAGCATCTCCTTGGGCTGTGCCTTCGTCGCAGGGAGGAAGCGCGTACCCAGGCCGGCGGCCGGGATGACCGCCTTGCGAACGTGTGTCATTGCTCCTTACTACTACCCCGCAGCGTCGACTCTTCGCCGCGCAACAGCCGGGAGATGTTCTGGGCGTGCCGGGCGACGACCAGGGCGGCCACGCCGGCCACCACCGCGGTCTCGGCGTGTGGGCCCCGCCACAACAGCACGGCGACAGGGAAGCCGATGGCCACGACGAGCGACCCCACCGACGCCCGGCCCACGGCCTTGACCGTGACCGCCCACACCACGGCCGCGGCCAGCACCAGGATCGGTTCGATGACCATGCTGAATCCGGCCGCGGTGGCCACGCCCTTGCCGCCCCGGAACCGGCGGGTGACGGGGAAGCAGTGGCCCACCACGCTGGCAGCGCCACCGGCCAGAGCCGCGTCCCGCCCCGAGAGAGCCAGGGCGATGCCGGTGACCAGCGCACCCTTGGCGAGGTCACCGCCGAACACGACGGCGCCGGCCTTCCGGCCGGCGATGCGGTACACGTTGGTGGCGCCCGGGTTGCCCGATCCCTCGTGGGCCACGTCGTGACCGCGCGAGCGCGCCACCAGCACGGCCGTCGGGAAGTTCCCGACCAGGTAGCCGCCGAGGGCGAAGAGAAGGGTGGCGGGGGGCGCCATCAGCCCATGGTAAGGCCCGTGGTGACCAGCCGATCGGGAGCGGTACACTTGGCACTCGTCACGGCAGAGTGCTAACCGGAGGCTGTCGACGGCCATGCCCACCTACGAATACACGTGCAAGGACTGCGGCGACCATCTGGAGGTCGTGCAGTCGTTCAAGGACGAACCCTTGACCACGTGCCCGTCCTGTGGCGGCCCGTTGCGCAAGGTCTTCGGGTCCATCGGCATCGCCTTCAAGGGGAGCGGGTTCTACAAGACCGACAACCGCTCCTCGTCGTCCAAGGCCAACGGGTCCGAGAAGAAGAGCGATGCTTCGTCTTCGCCGCCGTCCTCGCCGTCTTCGTCGCCTTCGTCGTCCTCGTCTTCTTCCTCGAGCGGGTCCAGCACCGCCGCCTCGTGACCCGGCCGTCGGCTGAGATCGGCGTGTTCGGGGGGTCCGGCTTCTACGCCTTCCTCGACGACGTCCACGAGGTCCACTTCCACACGCCGTACGGAGCGCCGTCCGCTCCCGTCGCCCTCGGCACCGTCGAGGGCCGATCGGTGGCCTTCCTGCCCCGCCACGGCAAGTCGCACGAGCACCCGCCCCACAAGGTCAACTACCGGGCCAACCTGTGGGCCATGCGGGAGCTGGGCGTGCGCCGGATCGTGGGTCCGTGCGCGGCGGGGTCGCTGCAGCCGCTGATCCACCCGGGCGACTTCGTGATCCTCGACCAACTGGTCGACCGCACGTGGGGACGGCCGGACACGTACTTCGACGGCGGCGTGGTCGGGCACGTGAGCTTCGCCGACCCGTACTGCCCGGAGCTGCGGTCGGTGCTGGCGTCCGCGGCCGGCGCCATGGACGTGGCCGCCCAGACGACGGGCACGGTGGTGGTCGTCCAAGGGCCTCGCTTCTCCACCCGGGCCGAGTCCAACTGGTACCGCTCGGCGGGCTGGGACGTCATCAACATGACGCAGTACCCCGAGGCCTTCCTCGCCCGGGAGTTGGGCATCTGCTACGCCGGGCTGGCACTCGTCACCGATTACGACACCGGGCTCGAGGGTGTCGAGGGCATCGCTCCCGTCAGCATGGAGCAGGTGTTCGAGGTGCTCGACCGCAACGTCGAGCGCAGCCGGCGGCTGCTCTTCGCCGCCATCCCCAAGATCTCGGCCACACCGTCGTGCTCGTGTGGCCAGGCCCTTTCCAGCGGGCCGCTCGGCGCCTAAGTTCTCCTCGCCGCACCGCTGCTTCCCCCTTGCGTCTTTGCGACTGTGAGGGAGCGCGCCCATGCGACGGCGTTTCCGCCGCCATCCGGCGGTGTTCTGGTTGGCCGCCGGCCTTCTGGCCGTGCTGGCGTTCTCGTCCGTGTCCCGGGCCACGGCCCGCGGGCACCGGTTCGACCCGGTGGTGCCGGTCCTGGTCGTCCGCCGGCCCGTGCCGGCGGGGGCGGTGGTCGGCCGTGACGATGTTGGCCGTGGGCGGGTGCCGGCCCGGTTCGTGCCGGTGGGCGGGCTGCGGGCCGGTGCTGCGGCGAGTGCGGTCGGGCGCACCGCCCTGGTCGACCTCGTCGTGGGCGAGGTGGTCGTGGCCCGGCGCCTGTCGGGTCTCGACGTGCAGGGCGTGGCCGCCCTGGTGCCGGCCGGGCGGCGGGCGGTGGTGGTGCCCGTGGGCGAGGCGGGCGTGGTGGCCCGCCCGGGCGATC